>JAJPHW010000111.1 GCA_021325035.1 Terriglobia bacterium | reverse complement strand
GCCTTCCCTGTTTCCTTTTGAATTTGCGCATTCAATAAAGATTTCGATTCCGCAGTGTGTTGATTAATCCAATCCGTTAACTCGACATTCGCGGCAAGCCAATTCTTCACCAAATCCGGGTGCAGCGATAAGAATTTCTGGCTGACAATTAGATTGGTAATGACAAATTGGTGTTGAGGCCAGAGATCGCGCTCGTCAAGAAAAAGCCGCCCGTTCCCTTCTTGAATCAGTCTGGTCGCCCAAGGTTCAGGCGCCCACGAGGCGTCAAGCTGCTTTCTAAGGAACAACGTCAACTGGTCAGGATTTGCCATCGGCATGACCTGGACATCGCCGCCCTTGTCAGTCGTCTTGAGTCCTTGAGATAGCAGCCACGAGCGCAAAGCAACATCTTGTGTGTTTCCCAGTTGTGGCGAAGCCACTCGTTTACCATGAAAGTCCTGAGGCGAGTTAATGCCCGCATCTTTGCGGACGACCAGTGCAACACCGCCACTGCAAGCTCCCCCGATAATACGCAATGCCTGTCCGTTCGAACGCACATAACCGGCGATTGCGGGATTCGGGCCAACATACGCCATATCAATTGCACCTGCAAAAAGCGCTTCGATGGCAGAAGGTCCCGCGTTAAAGCTGGTCCACTCGACTTTCACATTCGATCCCATCGCTTTTTCAAACCAGCCGTTGGCCTTGCCAACCATCGCTTGCGGGTGGCTGATATTAGGGAATGCTCCTACACGAACTACCGTCTGAGCATTTCCCTGCCCGACTGCCACGGCCAATAACAAAATGAGTAGAAATTTCTTCATTCTTGATCCCTGCGGCCCATACCACCATGCACAACCAGGGGAAGAATCGTGGCTTCCGAACGCTTTTTGCCTTTTTTCGCTTTGCTGCTACCGGTACGCTTGCCGCTCATGATGTCTGCCAAGGTAGTGCTCTCGAGAATCTTGGCGGCGGCGTCGCGGACATCCAGAAACACCTGATACAGCGAGCGGTGCTCAGGATCGCGGTCAATCAATGTGCGAAGCTGCTCGGCATCACCAAACGGAGCAAGCGGGCCGTCCACCAGGCGAATGATTTCCGCGAGCGTGATTTCGTCGGGTGACCGGCGCAATTGGTAGCCGCCTTTTGCCCCACGCACGCTTTCCACCATGCGGGCATTTTTCATTTCGAGAAGAATCAATTCCAGGAATTTTTCCGGAAGATCTTCCTCATAGGCAATGTCACGAATGCGAATCGCGCCCTGATTGTAGCGGCGCGCCAGCATCATCATGGATTGCAGTGCGTACAAACCTTTTTGGGAGATTTTCATAGTTCCGCCATATTGCCACAAAGTCCATTGTGTTAATAGACTTTATCACAGCTCTCGTTGCAGGTTGAGTACCAACGCCATTTCACATGGCTTTGAACCTAAGTTGTTCAAGCTAGGAATTTTAGGCGGAATTTCGAATTGCGCGCGCTATCCAGATGTGCAGAGTTTTGCATCTGGAAGACGATCATTCTGCCTCGCTAGTAGCGAAAGCGAGGACTTGCACCGTGATGTTGTCTGGGCCTCCGCGGGCGCGCGCCAATTGGACCAACTCGCGACAGGCCTGCGCTGGCGAAGCGGAACTCGCTATTTTGGCAATTTCCGGATCGCTAACTTGCCCCCACAAACCATCACTGCATAGCACCAAGATATCGTTTTCTTGCAGCTGAATCGCCTGGTCAGGAACATCCGGAATAATCTCATCCCCGGCGCCAAGCGCCGCTGTCAGAATGTGTCGCTGGGCATGGATTTCCGCTTCTTCCGGGCTAATGGCACCGCTCTCCACGAGACGACCCACATAAGAATGATCACGAGTCAGTCGTGAAATTTCTCCGTTGCGAATCAGGTACAAGCGGCTATCGCCGACATGCCCGTAATAAAGAGACTTACCCACCACAGCGGCCGCCGTGCACGTGGTGCCCATGCCCAGCAGCGCGGGATGTTCGATTGCATATTGTTTAATGCGTGAGTGGGCTTCGATGAGTCCACGCGTCAACAAAGTCTGGGGAGCGGTCGCCGAAGGCTGAGAGTATATCCGTTGCAGGGTTTCGACAGCAATGCGACTGGCTTCTTGGCCGCCCTCGTAACCTCCCATACCATCGGCAACTACAACCAGTAATCCTTTGCGCGCAAATTCATCCGCGCTGGAAGATTGCCACGAACCATAGCAGTCCTCATTATTCTGGCGCTGGCAACCGACATCACTCAAACTCTCGAGCAAGATTCCAGAATGATTGTGCATAAAGCCGTGCAAGCAAGCTCACGGATTATACAAAAAGTTGGCGCTCTCGGCGCGGGTGACAATTGTCATCGCGAAAAACTGATGTTCTCCACTACTGCGGGATTCCCATTTCCAGCATCATGATTCTGCATTCAGAAAATATTTTGAATTGAGGGGCGAATCATGATCGCAGAAATTCAACAGGCGCAGCGAGTTGAGACGGTAAAACATTCTCATCAGAAAAGTGGCGTAGCTGCCCGTTTACAGGGTGCAAGCAAGAATTACGAGAATGTGCGCGCTTTGGACAATGTTGATTTCGACGTGCGAACCGGAGAATTGATCGCATTGCTTGGACCGAATGGGGCCGGCAAAACCACGACTGTAAAGCTTTTTCTCGGACTGGCAAGCCCGGATTCCGGAGTAGTCAGCGTATTCGGTGGCAATCCAAAAAGCCCGCAAACTCGCATGCGCAGTGGCGCCATGCTGCAAGTCGCCAAAGTGCCGGAAACTATGCGGGTTCGCGAACATATCGATTTATTCCGCTCATACTATCCGCAGCCGCTACCTACGCAAGAAATATTTGCCATTGCTGGATTGAAAGACATTCAGAATCGCTTGTTCGGCGATCTGTCCGGCGGTCAGAGACAACGTGTATTGTTCGCGCTCGCGTTATGCGGCGACCCGGATTTGATCTTCCTCGACGAACCCACTGTTGGGATGGACGTAGAAGCCCGGAGAGCACTGTGGGAACAGATCCGCAAATTAGTGGCGCGGGGAAAAACGGTATTGCTGACCACACACTATCTGGAAGAAGCAGACGCACTCGCCGATCGAATCGTAGTCATCAACAAAGGCAAAATCATTGCGGAAGGCACGCCCGCCGAAATCAAGAAGAAAACTTCAGGGCAGATGATCCGCTGCATTAGCAGTCTTCATATCGAAACAGTACGCGCGATTCCGGGAGTACTGGAGGTCAAATCGGATCGGGAGTCGTTTGAGATCCGCACCGCCGCTGCTGAGCCGGTGCTGAGGGAACTGCTCATACGCGACAGCACGTTGCGCGGCGTCGAAGTAACCAATGCCGGCTTGGAGGAAGCGTTCCTCGCGCTCACGGCAGAGAATCACAAAAACCTATAGGCACGGCGAAACCTTAAGGAGCAACGACATGGCTACGACTGCAATCAACACACCAAATTCGGCAGCGATTTACTGGAAGGAAGCGAAGTACGAATTTTTACGCTCGCTGCGGCTGCGCGCCTACACGTTTTCGGTCATTGGCTTTCCAGTGATGTTCTACATTTTGTTTGGATTGCTCATCAACCGCGGAGAGAACCTGGGTAGCGTCAATGTCAGCACCTATCTATTGGCGACTTACGGCACTTTCGGCATTATGGGCGCTTCGCTATTCGGAACTGCCGGCGCCCTCGCCGCAGAGCGCGGTCTGGGATGGTTACAAGTAAAGCGGGCCAGCCCGATGCCACCGCTGGCATATTTTGCCGCCAAAATCATCAAAGGCGTGATCTTCAGCATCGTTGTTGTCTTGTGTCTGCTGGCTCTGGGAATTGTTTTCGGCAATGCGCACATCTCTTTTATGACTGCGGTCAGGCTACTGCTCACACTGGCAGCCGGATCTCTTCCCTTTTGTGCTATGGGTCTAGCCATTGGATATTTCGCGGGGCCGAATTCCGCGCCAGCAGTCATTAACATGATCTATTTGCCTATCTCTTTCTGTTCCGGATTATGGATTCCGTTCATGTTCCTGCCCAAGTTTCTACAAACGATTGCGCATTTTCTTCCCTCCTACCACATCTCGCAAATTGCTCTGGGAGTGGTTGGAGCGGGCCGCAATGAACCCAATTGGATTCACTGGGTGGCATTGTGCGCCTTTACCGCTTTGTGCGTCGGCGTAGCGCTCTACGGCGAACGCCGGGATGAGGGAAAGCTCTACGGTTAATGTCGGATAACCAGCCGAGCGAGGTTACTTCAATGAGCGTATATAACTGGATCGCATGGATGATGATTGCAGCGGCAGTTTTCCTCTTAGCAGGAACGGGAGGACTACGGCTCATTTTCCTCGTAATGATCCTCTCACTGATTGCCGCCTATATGCTCTCGCGGTTCCTGCCCGCGCAAATCTCGCTGACTAGCATGCAAAAAAGGGGTAGCCTAGAAAAGCGATGAGGCTTTTACCGAAAAATTTGGATCATGGATGGGCGCCATTTGTCTGGCTGGCATATCTGGTCTTCTTCTTTATTGACCCCCTCTACAGCCACGCAAGTCTGCAAATGTGGGCACTTACGGCGCTGGGAACGGCGTTTTTTCTTGTGCTCTATTTCACATTTTTCTGGGTTGAGTGCCGCAGACGACTTTGGGTAATCGCAGGCATAGTTTTGCTGGGCGTGGCCTATGCGCCGTTCAACGGTGGCGCATCCACGTTTTTTATTTTTGCGGCTGCATTCATCCCCTTCGCAGTGGAAAAAGAAAGTACAGCGATCATGCTGCTGTTGGGACTAGTCGCCGTCGGCGCTACGGCATGGAAGCTGTTTCATCTCAATAATTGGTTTTTGTTTTATGGATGCGGATTAGCTCTGGTCATTGGCGCGGGCAATATATTCTTCGCGCAGCGCGATCGCGCAGTAGATAAACTTCGGCTGGCAAATGCGGAAATCGAGCATTTAGCCAAAGTCGCGGAGAGAGAGCGCATCGCCCGCGATTTGCACGATGTGCTTGGACACACACTATCAGTCATTATTTTGAAATCCGAGCTGGCGGGAAAACTGATGGAACGCGATCCGGTGCGAGCCCGAGCCGAAATTGCGGATGTAGAGCAAACGTCGCGCGCAGCGCTGGCCGAAGTTCGCAGCACGATCCGGGGCTATCGCGCCCACAGTTTGGAAGCAGAGCTCAAGAACGCCCGCGCGACTCTGGAAACTGCGGGGGTCGCAGTGCAGGCTGAATCCGCGGAAGTCCCTCTTACGCCAGCACAGGAAAGTGTCGTTGCCCTCGTCGTCCGCGAAGCCGTGACCAACGTAGTCCGCCACGCTGAAGCGCATAACTGCCATCTTCGTCTGGCACCATTAAATGGAACGTGCCTGCTGGAAATTCAAGATGATGGGCGCGGCGGCGCACAAGAAGAAGGCAACGGGCTCCGTGGAATGCGCGAAAGAATCGAAGCGCTGGGCGGAACTTTAAAGCGCGAGACCAAAGCGGGAACAAAACTCATCGTGCAATTTCCCCTGCAAACCGCCAAAGCAAACGGGGTTTTGTGAATCCTCCCGCAAAAGAAAGCCGCAAAATGATCCGCGTAGTCATTGCCGAAGATCAGAGCATGGTGTTGGGCGCTTTGGCGGCTCTGCTTGAGATCGAAGGCGATATCAGCGTTGTAGCGCGTGCAAAAAACGGAAAAGAAGCATTGCAAGCCGTCCTCACCCAAAAACCTGACGTTTTCATCACTGACATCGAAATGCCCGAGATGACCGGCCTTGACGTGGCAGCGGAGCTACGCCGTCGCCACCTTGCAACGCGAGTAATCATTCTCACGACATTTGCCCGCGCCGGATATTTGCGACGAGCGTTGGAAGCCGGGGCCTCGGGGTATCTATTAAAGGACATGCGCGCAGAACAACTGGCCGACGCTGTGCGCCGTGTTCAGCAGGGTTTACGAGTGATTGATCCAGAACTGGCTACTGAAGCCTGGGCCGAGCCCGACCCTTTAACCGACCGCGAAAGGCAAGTTTTAAGACTTGCCGGTGACGGCCTTTCCAGCGGGGATATAGCCGCGGATCTCAGCCTGTCCGAAGGCACAGTACGCAATTATTTGTCTGAAGCAATCAGCAAATTGGGAGCCAGTAATCGCGTGGAAGCCGCGCGGCTGGCCCGAACCAAGGGCTGGCTTTAAATTCTGCTAGTAGCGCCGCTTTTGTCGAATTTCTACAAATAAGTGACAGTTTGGTGACAACTCCCGATACCCCGCCGGGTACTGTGGTTCGCGACGGGCAAGCAAGAGGCGGATTCACCTGCCAGGCTTTTCCCGTACTTTCTCCTAGGAGACATCTATGCAGCGCTGGCTTGCTCGTTCCCTCTCTCTCGCGATTTTCGCGCTTATCGCCTCTTCGGCATTTGCCCAATACACACTGACAAATCTGACATCCAATCAATCTGGAAAAGCAAACTTCACGGATCCGCTGCTCATCAACGCCTGGGGCCTGGCTTATGCACCAGGTGGTGATTTCTGGATCAGCGATGCCGGATCCGGATACTCCACACTCTACGATGGAACCGGCGCACCTCAATCTTTGCAGGTCGTTATTCCCCCAGCGAGTGGAACTGGTACCGGTTCCCCCACGGGAATGGTTTACAACGCTTCCGGTGAATTTAAGATTGATAACTGGGTTTCAGCCTTTATGTTCTGCACCCTCGACGGAACGATCAGTGGCTGGTCGCATTTCTCACCGAATCTGGCCCTGATCGGGGCAAACAATTCGGCGTCGGGTGCGGTTTATACCGGACTCGGAATTACCAATAAAATTTCAGGGAATATCCTTTACGCTGCCGACGCGGCAAACAACAAAGTGGACATGTTCAATGGCACTTTCCAGCTCGTTGGATCATTCACAGACACCGGCCTGCCAGCTGGTTATACGCCATTCAATGTTCAGGACATTCAAGGGAATGTGATCGTCACTTTTTCTAATGGCGCTTCCGGCGGCTACGTGGACGTATTCACGGAAGCCGGAAAACTCAAAGTTCGTGTAACCAAGAACGGCCCGCTGAATCAACCTTGGGGTATCGCGCTGGCTCCTAAGAACTTCGGTCCGCTCAGCAACACACTGTTGATTGCCAATAACATCGACAACTCCAGCACCATCAGTGGTTATAGCATTAAGACTGGCAAACTGGTGGGTACAATCAAAGATACGTCTGGCAAGCCAATCGCCATTGATCAGCTTTGGGGAATTGAATTTGGCGGAGGTTCCTCAGCCAACGGCGCGACCAACCAACTGTTCTTCACCGCTGGTCCCAACAACAATGTAAATGGATTATTCGGTGTGATTCAGATGAATTAGTTTTAAACTGTTCCTTGGAGGCCGCTTACGAGCGGCCTCTTTTTTCGACGTAATTCGAACTAAAGACCCACAGCCTTGCTCCTGCTTATTTGGCTTCTCCTCGCGGCACGACCGCTCCCTGCAGAGTTCGTATCCGGTGATACCGGACGCTCGATCAAATCGGCGAATGTGGTGTTATCGAGAATGTTTGCGGCAGAATCACGCACATCCAGAAAGACCTGATAAAGCGCACGATGATGTTCATCCCGTACGACCAAGTTTCTTAATTGAGTAGCGTCGCCGAAAGGAGCTAGAGGGCCATCCAGCAAGCGTATCACCTGGCTAAGTTGAACTTCCGAAGGTTTTCTCCTAAGCAGATACCCGCCTTTGGGCCCGCGCGTACTATCAACAATTCGCGCCCGCTTCAGTTCCAAAAGAATTAGCTCAAGAAACTTTTCCGGTAAATCTTCCGCCAGGGCAATATCACGAATACGAATAGCCCCACTCCCATAGTTACGCGCCAAAGTCATTAAGGCGCGTAATGCGTATAGTCCCTTTTGTGAGATTTTCAAGTTTATCGTCTCTCCGTTTTGTCCTACGTTGTATTCGTGATTGCTTTTAAATTCCGATGGTTTGATACCGCAATTCAGCCAACGCAAGCCGGTAATCGTAGCCAGCCTGAGCATTGCTGATTTCTGCTTGCGTCTGTTGAAGCTGCGCCTGGCTTAACTCCACGATCGAGCTTAGACCGAGGTTGTAGCGTGTTTGCGCGAGGCTCAGCGCCAGATTCGCTTGATCCAAGAGTTGCCGGGTAACGCTAACTCGTTGATACGCAGTATTCGCGTTAAGCCAACTCGTACGCACATCACGGGAAATCCGATTGCGCAAATCGATCAGACGATCCTGCGCCGCTTGGGCCTGTAAATCTGTCTCACGAGACTTTGCGTTATAGAGGAAGCCGTTGAAGATGGGGATTTCGACATTCACTCCGACCGCTCCATACCAATTGGACAAGGCAGGGTTTCGGACGGGTGTATCTCCCACGGCGCCGACGGCACGAATGTTGGGAAAAAACAAATCGCGTTCGGCGGAGTGCAATTTTTGCGCAGACTTATATTGATATTCCAAAGACAAGATTTCCGGCCGTGTTGCAAAGGCCTGCGAGATCAAATCATTCACGTTGGCCGGAGGAGCAATTGCAACGGCTTCATCTTCAACCAGCTTGAAGCTCTGCGGCTGTTCATAACCAAGGACCACGGCAAGACTCGCCTGTGCCGCGTTCTCATTGTTCTCTGCATCGAGCAGGAAAAGTTTCGCTTGCGCTAGATTCACATTGGCAAAACTTAGATCCAGCTCAGATTTCAACTTGCTCTTGAACAACGCCTGCACTTGATCTGTCAGCGTTTGCCGGGCATTCACGGTTTCCTGCGCGACCGCCAGCACAGATTCCGCCTGTAAAGCCGCATAAAATGCCTGATCTACCGCCAACAAAATTTGTTCTTTAGTAGCTGTAGCGTTTTGGTTCTCGGCTTTGGCCGCCAGATTCGCGCTTGAAACTAAATTTGTTGTATGGCCAAAATCCGTGATTAACTGGCTGACTGAAGCACCCGCCGCTGCTCGCTGATAAATAATTGGGTTATTAAGCCCTCCGGCGGTAATGCGGCTATCGTCATGGGAATCCACAGCTGTTAGATCGGCGACTGCTGTAGGCCACAAATTTGATCGGACTTCCCGCACTTGCTGCTGCGACACAAGAGCCGTCAATCTTGCAACCAAAACCTGCGGATTGTTCTTAATGGCCAGCGCTTCGGCTTGCTTTAAGGTTAGCGTGGTTTGTGGCTCTGCGCCCTGGGGCGCATTTGGCAATGCGCTATCTGACGCGGGCTTGCTCGTGTTTTGGGCAGCCATAGGCAAAGGTGTTTCCGGCAAATGAGGATTCCCTGCTCTGGCCGCAGGCGTTTGAGTTCTTGCGCTTACGCACAGGATGCCTGACAGACAAATGGCGAATAGAGATTTTCTTGTGAGTGTTCTTTTCATTCTTTTAATTTTGGACGGCAGGCTGGGGCTCGGCTTCCTCTTTTCTATGAATCAATAGATACGCCGCGGGAACAACAAACACGGTCATGACGACCGAAACGGTCAAGCCGCCGATAATTGCCCGGGCCAGAGGTGCATACTGCTCACTGCCCGCTTCGAGCGCCAAAGCCATCGGAATCATTCCCAGGATGGTCGCCAAAGAAGTCATTAATACCGGCCGCAGGCGGATGCGACATGCCGTCGCGACTGCTTCTTTGATCGGCATACCTTCTTTTCGCAGCAGCCGTGTGAAATCCACAATGAGAATGCTGTTTGAAACGACAATGCCTGTCATCATGATCACTCCCATCAGCGACATGACGTTCACTGTTGTGCCAGTAAGCAGCAGGAACAAAATGACGCCCGTGATTCCCGGCGGGATAGCCAACAGGATGATGAGCGGATCAATAAAAGAAGCGAACTGCGCCATCAGAATGAGATAAACCAACACGACAGACAGGATCAGGCCAATGCCAAAGCTCTTAAAAGACTGCCTCATACCCTCGACTGATCCGCGCATGGTGACACGCGTATTCTCCGGCAGTTTCGTATCTGTGATTATTTTGTCCACGCGGGTAGCAAGTCCACCAAGGTCTTGCCCCGCCGGCGAAACATAAACGTCAATGACACGCCGAAGTTGGTAGTGATCCACTTCGGTTGGAGTATTGATCATCTGGATGTTCGATACAGCTTCCAGGTCTGTCGGATTGATGTTGTTGGCGGCGTGCAAAGGGATTTGCTTCAAGTCCGCCAGAGAGCTGACCTGCGTGTCCGTATATTGGACTGTCAGCATGTAATTGTTACCGCTTTTTGGGTCAACCCAATAACTGGGCGCGATCATTCCGTTAGAAGTCAGCGCGGTGATGACATTGTCTACGGCTTCCTTCGACGACAAACCCACGCGGGCAGCCATCTCCCGGTTAATGTCAAGTTGAATTCCAGGGTAATCCAAATCCTGCGGAATCAATACATCGCTTACGCCGCGCAGTGTGCGTACCTTCTGCGCAATCTCGGAAGCCGTTTTGTAAGCCTGCTGCTGATCGTTTCCGCTGACTTGAATATCAATTGGAGCTGGCAATCCCAAATTAACGACTGCATCCACTAATCCGCCAGATTGAAAGTACGTTGAGAGTTCCGGCAGATCATCGTCCAATTTTTCGCGCACCCGGCGCATGTATTCGTAGCTGCCGACGGAGTGATCTTTCTTAAGGCTAACCTGCACGAAAGCCGTATGCTGCCCAGAGTTGCTCGTGTAAATTGCGGAAAAATCCGGGGTGATTCCGATGTTGGAAACGATCATGTCCAAGTCGTCAGGTTTCACCACTTGGCGAATATCATTTTCCACGCGTTTAATGTATTGATTCGTCAATTCCAGACGCGTGCCCGTCGGAGCTTTGATATTGATGACGAACTGGCCTGGGTCTGTACGGGGAAAGAAACCCAATCCCATGACTGGATATAACCCGAAGCTGAATAGGCAAATACCTAAAATTCCAACTACTGTGGCAAGTGGGCGAAGCAAGCTGCGTCCGACGGCGATGTCATAGCGCATGAGCATCTGGTCATAGCGGCGGTTAAACCAGCGTACAAAGCGTTGAAATGCTGTTCTTCCTTCGTGATGGGCCGTTTCGTTATGGGCGGATTTGATGAAGCGAGCACAGAACAGAGGCACAACCGTCATTGCCACTGCATAAGAAGCAAAAAGTGAAAAAACAACAGCCGCGGCGAGTGCTGTAAACAAGAACCGGCTCACTCCATAAAGAAACACAACCGGAAAGAAAACAATGGCAGTGGTAAAAGTCGCCGCCAAAACTGGCATCGCTACTTCAGCTCCACCTCGCTCCGCAGCAACTTCAGGGGTTTCCCCCATTTCCATGTGACGAAATATGTTTTCGAGTACAACAACCGAGTTATCAATTAATCGCGAGAATGCCAGCGCAAGGCCGCCCAGCACCATTGTGTTGATAGATCCGCCGCTTGCATCAATGGCAAGAAATGCGGCCAAAGCAGAGAGTGGGATTGAAAGCATGACCGCCACGGTGGCGCGGAAATCACCCAGAAAAATCAGAATCATCAATGCCGTTAATACGAGGCCGATGCCGCCCTCGTTTCCAAGGTTTACGATGGCAGTCTTCACAAATACCGATTGATCAAATACAACCTTGGCCACCAACGACTTCGGCACATCGAGAAGATTCTTAAGGGAATCCCGAATTCCGTTAACGATCGCGATGGTATTACTGTCGCCGCCTTGCTTAAGAATTGGGAGATAGACTGACTTTTGTCCATCGACGCGCACGATATTGGTTTGAATTGCCGAAGCGTCCGCCGCATGGCCAATATCCGCCACCATCAATTCAGCATTTCCAGAAGACTTGAGAGGCAGCCGGTTAATTTCCTCTGTCGTCGGCAACTGGCTGTTCGTGTAAATGTTGTAGTCTTTGGGCCCGATCCGCACGTCGCCAGCCGGCAAAATCGTGTTCGCGTCATTCACTGTACGTACTACATCCATGAGGCTCAATTGGTGAGCTTGCAGCTTGACCGGATCCACATACACCTGAATCTGCCTGTATTTCCCGCCGAACGGTTGCGGTACGGAAGCGCCCGGCACATTTGCAATCTGGTTGCGGACGGTAAACTGCCCTAAATCGTGCAACTCTGTTTCGTTTAGGCCTGCGCCTTTTAAAGTAATCAGGCAAACCGGCAAACTTGATGCATCGAATTTCAGAACCACCGGTGGCAGCGTTCCGGGTGGTAGTCGGCGTAACTGGGCCATAGCCAGGTTCGAAATACCACTTACCGCGGCATCAGGGTTCGTCCCCGGCTGAAAGTAAACTTTGATCAGGCTAACGCCAGTCAGTGATCTCGACTCAATGTGGTCGATGCCGCTGCCCAAAGTAAAAAATCGCTCAAACGGGTTTGTGATATTGGCTTCGATCTGCTCCGGGGGCATTCCTGAGTAGAATGTGGCCACAACTACAACCGGAATATTGATATTCGGAAACAGATCTACGGGCATGCGAACCACCGTGGTCACGCCAACCACCAAGATGATCAGGCACAACATCACGATGAAATAGGGGTATCGAATCGCGAAGCCCGGCATACTACTGCGCCCCGCTTTCTGCCACGTATTTATCTTCAGCTAGGGAACTCAGTTTGGGGATGACATGCTCGCCATCGTGATACTCCCCAAAGTTGCCCACAATTACCTGATCGCCTTCATTCAGCCCTGATAGCACTTGTATGCGATTGGCGCTTTCGATTCCCGTCTGAATCTCACGTTCTTGCACACGATCCTGAGGATCAATGAGTAGCACCGTAGTTTTGTCCGTGCCACGTTTGATGGCTTGCAGCGGCAGCGTCAGAGCAAGCGGGCTGTTTTGCACTTGCAGAGTGACGTTGGCGTACATTCCCGGCGATAATTTGTAATTGGAGTTCGGAACATCAATCTCGACTTGCATAGTTCGCGTGGAAAAATCCAGCGAATCGGTGGAGCGGATCACTTTCCCCGTGAGGTGTCCGTTAGTTGCTTGTACCTGGATATCGGCCTGGTCGCCATCACGCACGCTTGCGGCCAGCGATTCCGGTACTGGTATGCGGAGGCGCAATACATTGATTTGTGACAATTTCACTACTGGCTGGGAAGCGATGTTCGATGTACCGGCCTGAATCAGCGAACCTGTATCCGCGTAACGCCAGGTCACGACTCCGTCGAAGGGAGCGATGATCTTTGAATACTCTGAAAGCGCTGCGTAATGCTGGCGCTCGGCCTGTGAAACTTCCAACTGCTGCCGGGCTGCCGCCAGTGCCGCTTTCGCGCTCTCAACTTGCGCTTCGCCGGAGCGATCTTTGGCTACTGCATCATCAAGCTCTTGCTCGGCAATCAATCCGGGACGTGCCTGGGACGCTTGCTGCAAACGCGCAGCGGCAGCATGGACCGCAGCCTGATCCGCCTCCGCCCGGCTCACCTCGTTCTGTGCCCGGGTTATCTCTTCCTGGCTGTGTCGCACGCCTGCATCCGCACCCTGAAGTTCCGCAGTTAATTCAGGAATCTCCAACACCGCAAGAACTTGTCCGGTATGGACGTGGTCTCCGATATCCACGTTGATGTTCTTGATGTATCCCGCGACTTTTGCGTGAAGCTCAACTTCCTGATAAGGCAGAAACTCGCCGGCAATCGACAGCGAGTTAGAAATTGGCGCACGCCTCGCCTGTACAACAGCCACATGAGGAGCTGACTCGGCCGATGCCGAATGAGATGAAGCGCCTGAACGGCTGCATCCGGTCGCGAAGCCTAGATAAATTGCTAGCAAAGCAAATGCCGCACCACCCTGCACTATTTGTTGGGTGCGCAAGACTCCCCCTTCACGGTGCTGAGCTGGATAATGCTCATCCTTGCGTCGGCATTGCCTGGAATTTTGGCGTAAAGGACATGCTTCTCCGGACTAACTTCAATGCTGTGCCCCGGCGTTAGAGTGGTTGGTAGATAGTCGAGTACGGAACGATAGCGCACAACATAAAGCGAGCACCCCAATTGAATCGAAATATCGTGATCGAATTCGGTCGTGGGCGGCGGAGCATCGGTAGCTTTTCCGCGGCGTGGCAAGACCTTTGTATGTTCTTCAGTGTCCACAACGGACGCTTTTTGAAAGATTCGGTCCGCCGCATGCAACCGAATGCATGGAAATACCAGCGTGATCATCAAACTGGTCAGAAAAATGTGGATGTTTTTCAAGTTTTTCTCCGTCCCTAAAATTTTCGAGCAAAACCAGGGGGGGAACGATCTCGCCCACCCCCGTATCTCAGTTATCGTTTGTGCAGGATGCATTCTTAAGCTTGCGATTACTGTGAATCTCCAGGTTCACTTCCCGTCCCCCGGGCAATGTCACATACATAAAATGCTTTTGCGGGAGAACACTAACGGTGTGATCCGGTGAAAATACCGAGGGTAGGTAATCAATGGCCGATAGGTAGCGAAGCCCATATACGTTGCATCCAAGCTGAATGCCGATGTCGTAGATATAAGCTTGAGTTTGAAGAGGCGCGTCGGTTGGGTTTTCGAATCCCGTATTTGATGGGGCTTCGTAATCGTGAACGCTTAATATCGTCCCAGACTGATATTGCGGTTTCACACCTGCACTCGCGAACATAAGGCCGCAAGAGAGAAATAGGAACAAAACTAAATTTTTCATGGTCTCCTCCTCGGAGAAGGCCGAAAACCATCACTCAAGATGGCATCCGGTTCGCTCTATTCCGCAGACAGAGAAATTCAGTAAATCTGCTAAATCGCCTGCGGATTATTTTGGGGAATACCGACTAGCTAAGAGCGATCGGGGAGAACACGGGAGGAGGACGGTTGTAGAGCCAACTCTCAGAGACGAGATTGGTAGGCAGAACGTCATTACAAATGATGTGGAGCGAGTAGGTCGGTGGCTCCAACAATGTGAAAATTAAAGCAGGCGCTGTCCAATGTGCTCCATCGCCAAGCATGTGTTGCCGCTTGGCTTCCGGTGCATGAGAAATTATCGTTTTGATGCTGTGTGCTTCGGAAGGAACGGCAACAAAACGCGTCGCCAGACTGAAGGTTAAAGAACAAATCGCGAAGAGAACGAACATGCGTCCAAAACGCGTGCTCAATCGATTGCGATGTATCCTTTGTTTTTTCACGATAATTGTCAAGCTTTCAACTTAACTATATACCACGAATATTGGCTGCAATGGGAAGCCGGAGTAATCGCGCCCCCAACTACTTCAGATGCGCTGCTGGGTTTGAGTTGTTGTATCCAAATCGATAAATCATAGAAACAAAAGGGGCTGCTCCCATCGACGTGGGAGCAGCCCTTCTGTAAATTACGGCAGGTAATAGCGGAACGAAGTAAAGAACATGTTCTCAGTCGCTTGCGTATTCAACCCATTCTTATCTGACCAGGCATTGCGAATCAGATAAGAATACTGCGGACCGAATTGCAAAGTTCCTTTGGGACCTTTGTAGAAGCGATACCAGAAACCTGCGGTCGCTTCCATGATGTTCTTGGTGTCGCCCGTGCACTTCGATAATCCGCCCGGATTGTAACCGCCGGTGAGCGGAGTTCCGGTCGAGCCCAAAACGGGAACGGTAGTTGTCCCTGTCGGGGTCGTAACGGTAACAGTGGTCGCGGTCGGCAAAGTCTCGGTCGAGCAACCAGAGTTGTCGGCGAGGGTTGAGCCGTAGCCGATCGCTTTCGTCGTGCTGAAGCTCGTCCGCGCCTCATATTCGCCGCCGAAGTTGAAATAAACATCCAACTTCTTGGCGTGAATTTCCGCCGTCGCAAGTGCTTGATAATTCTTGACCGGATCGAGCACCCCGTCAGGCCGAACAACTACATCCGGCAGACCGGCGGCCCCGTAGCGTCCCACACCCCGTCCACCGAGGAAGTGGAGTCCCAAGTCGAGATGTTTATCAACCAAGGATTCACGTGCATTGATTCCGATGCCCGTTCCAAGAGAGGAATTGTTAAACGCGCCTGTCGCCGTTGGAGTTGAAGCAGTCGCGCCCGGGAAGATGCGATCGCGGAAGTCGCTCACGATGCCGAAGACTTCATAGTGTCCGAAGCCAGGTTCAAAAGCAGCCTTGAAGATGAAATCAGGCGTAGCATTGTAGGAGTAGTTCGCTGTCGGATTATAAAGTCCGCCGCTGGTTCCCTGAGCACCGACGAGAAAGTTGTTGCTGGCGCCGTGGCCACCAATCGTTGCCTGGGAATCTTCCACTGCGAAACCAAGCCACATCTTGTCGTTGAAATCTTTCGATACGCGGAAGCCATATTGCCGTGCCCAGCTGAAACCCACGTTATACGCTGGGTCTATGGTCATTGGCGGGGCTTCACTGCGGTTGTCTTCGCCCTTCTTGGTTTCTGTCACCAAGCTCCACATTTGACCGCCGGTGAATGTCCACCCGCTGTTCAGTGCCGCCTGCGCGAAGACCTGGCGCTGCCGCAATCCGTAGCTATTGCTCTGGTTGTTGTTCGACGTAATTCCGGTGGTGAGGAAGTCAGCCTCGTAGTAACCGCGCAGAGTCGCGCTGTTCAACTTTCCTTCCGCCAGCAAAGAAATACGAGACTGACGTCCGGAACCAAAGAATTCCGACAGGTTGGTCTGCGATGCACCGTTGTACGGAATTGAGTTGAAGGGCGTATTTATATCCGAAGCCAAGCCGTGGGAGCGGTAAACAGTTTCAGCCGCCAGGAAGCCGCCGGGCGTAATGCTTATCCCTTTGTAATGAATGACGGACGGGCTCTCCAGTTGGTCCTTGATATTCTTTTGCGTCTCTTGCAAGCTCAGAGCGGCATTGGTCGCGTTCGCTTTCAAATCGGTAACGTCGCTTTTAAGCGAGGTAACCGTCTGGGCCTGATCGGCCGCGGTCGAAGCTGCCGAATCCGCTTTCGCCTGGGCTTGCGCGGCGGTTGCCTGACTCTGATCCAGGCGCTGTTCCAACTGCTGGATGCGCTGGTCGCGGCTTTGTACTTGATCGCTGAGCTGGCGGATTTGACGTTGCTGAGCCTCAATGGCTTGCTTCATGTCGTTTAATTGCGTGGAAACATCCGATTCTGCCTTCTTCGTTGCAGCCTTTCGTTTTGGGGCAGAGGAAGTTGAACTTTGCGGAGGTGGCGCCGCTAGAGCGCTTCCCACAAGCGCAAGCGACAAGGTCAGAGTCATCAGTTGCTTCATTGCATTCGTCTCCTAAAAAAACAACAGTAAAGTTCGCGTAGCGTTACCGTCTCCGGTTTGGGAGATCGCAGCGCTATCACTTTTCATTTGCTGTGGAACAGATGAGGCTATTTGGAGTTTGTTAATAATTGATGAATTTTCGATGAACATCCGGTGAATCAGAGGGGTTCGCCCGGACTGGAGCCTTAGATCAAACCCGCAAAATCATGACTTCCGTGGCCTTTATAAGCGCAGCAGCCGTTTGACCGGGCTTGAGTTGCATCTCACGTGCCGAGCGGGACGTGATGATGGATGTAATTCTCTGGCCGCCAATCGAAAGTATTACTTCTGCCATGAGTCCGCTGATGCGGACCTCTTCAATGCGTCCAACTAACTGGTTGCGGCCACTTACCTGGCGCATAAGGTGATCGCGATCTTCCGCGGCATGTCCTCGCGCGCGAAAAAGAAAACGGTCTATTTCGCTTTGAGGAATACGGTGGTGGCCACCGGGAGTTCGCACACTGCGAATCTTGCCGGCATAAATCCATTGCTTGATCGTGGGAAAACTGATCCTTAACTGCAGGGCTGCTTCGCGTGGCAGCAGCAGTTCTCCCTTCGTCTGAACTTCTTTTCCGGATTTAGCTGGATTCGCCATGTGCCGAGCATAGTGGCATAAGCCAGAACAAAATTCCACTGAAACGCATTGATTTGTATCTTTTTTGCTATATATACGTCTAAACAATACGATAAAATACACATTTCGAAAAGGACCCGATGCACAAGAAATCCCTGTTTTTTATCCTGATTTTTTGCCTTCTACCCATCGCATCCTTGTGCCAGGACAATTATTTTGCGGATTGGTTCGCACGCGTTGACAAGACTAAAAACGAACAGCCACATTGGATCACCCCATTGGCAACCACGACGCCTAGGCTTGAAGAAGAATTTCGTTACGACCAGTTGTGGCAGACGAACGCAGAAGGTATAACAATAGACAATTACGATGGTGGAAAAGGCTTGGAACTGATTCCCTTCGAAAAAGTGGAAGTCATTTTCAATTTACCTCCATACGTCGCTCACAACAATCCGGAAGACAAAAACGGATGGGGCGACGCGGCATTCCTCGTGAAGTATCGTCTGCTGTCCGCGAATGAACAACACGGCAACTACATTTTGACGGCATTTCTGGGGTGGAGCGTGCCTACCGGCACCTACAAAAACGGGGCTCTCCATGCCGTAATTACTCCGACGATTGCTTATGGCAAGGGGCTTGGGGATTTCGATGTGCAAGGCACCTTTGGCGTGGCTCTGCCTACTGCTGACACGAACATCGTAGGTAGAAACTACTTATGGAACAATACGTTTCAATACCGTCTATTCAAGAAGTTCTGGCCTGAGGTTGAGCTAAACTCCACATTCTTTCAGGAGGGAAAAAACGACGGCATGAAACAGAATTTTGCCACTCCAGGGTTGGTTCTGGGACGCTATCGGCTCTGGAAACGCGTCGGTTTTACTGTAGGAGGGGGATACCAAATTGCAACGACCCACTTTCACACGAACAATCACAACGCGATTTTATCCATACGGTTCCCCTTCTGAGTAACGGCAACCCAAGTACGAAATTAAGCCATTTATTATCAGCCACCTACACCCCAGTCACAGATTACCTTCCCGTGGTGCTTTCTGACAGGTGGGCGAAGAGTCTTTTTACTCCTCGCCCCAAAACAGGAAGTTCGATACTATACTTTCAGATATGCGGAAGGCAGTAGTATCCGCACCCACTTACGGTAAAAGCCGGATCTCCCTCGTAAGAAGTTCAGGAGCGGTAGAGGCGTAAATGCAGGGGGATGGCTTTAGGAACTAATCATTTCAATTCATATATAAGGGCGAAATAAACGCAAAAACAGAATTTTTCTGCATTATTTGAACAAATAAATGCAAAGGCAAAGCCTCAGAAGGCGCTAACGATGGAAATGTTTAAAAGAAAAATCACCAAAGACCAGAGTCGCGACACCGGCATGGCGATGGTTTTGTTGCTGCTCTTACTTGCTGCCAGCAAGAAAAAAGAAGGCTATCTGTACGTTGGCATGGTGCTTCATGTCATCAACATGATTGTGCCCAGCATCTATCGTCCTCTGGCCTACATTTGGCTCGGCCTCTCCGACGCAATGGGCCTGGTCATGTCAAAGGTTCTACTCTCGATTGTTTTCTTCTTGGTGGTCACGCCTATTGCCCTGTTGCGGCGTCTTTTCGGCAAAGATTCCTTGAAGTTGCGTGTTTTCAAAGCCAGCAAAGAATCGGCGATGGTGAAAAGAGATCATTTATTCACCGCTCGGGATATGGAAAGTCCTTACTAACGGGAGGAAGTTGTCATGGATTTCTTAAGAGATTTGTGGGGGTTCCTGAAGCAGCGCAAAAAATTCTGGCTTCTGCCCATCATTGTGACTTTGTTGGGACTTGGCGTCCTTATTGTTTTAGCGAGCGGCACGGCGATTGCGCCGTTCATTTATACCCTGTTCTAAACACAAATATATGAGCTCAAGCAACGGCACTCAGAACGCAGCTTCAAAGAACGGAGCGGGAAAGCGCTCAGCCATCCTCGGCGTATCGGCGTTTTACCATGACAGCGCTGCTACGCTGCTCGTGGATGGAAAGATCGTCGCGGCAGCGCAGGAAGAACGCTTCACCCGCAAGAAGCACGATTCCTCGTTTCCCACGAATGCATGCCGCTACGTGCTCCAGGAAGGCGGACTGCAATATAAAGACATCTCTGCCGTTTGCTTCTATGACAAGCCGTTCCTGAAATTTGAGCGCCTGCTTGAGACCTACCACGCCTTCGCTCCCGGCGGATACACCAGTTTTCTTTCCGCGATGCCCGTATGGATCAAAGAGAAGTTGTTCATGGGCAAATTGCTACGTGATCATCTCGCTGATCTTGGCGAGGGCAATGTGCCTATTTACTACCCCGAGCACCATCTTTCGCACGCCGCTAGCGCGTACTACCCTTCACCATTTCCAGATGCCGCCATCCTGACAGTGGACGGTGTCGGCGAATGGGCTACGACCACCATCGGCCACGGCAAAGGCAAAGACATTGAAATTCTGCGTGAACTCCAGTTCCCGCACTCCATCGGTCTTCTCTATTCGGCGTTCACTTATTACACGGGATTCGCCGTTAATAGCGGTGAGTACAAATTGATGGGCCTCGCGCCCTACGGCAATCCGGACTCCGCGGACACCGCGCGTTTCAAGAAGAAAATCGTAGAAGACCTCGTGGACATCCGCCCCGACGGCTCCATCATCCTCGACATGGATTACTTCGATTACGCCACCGGCCTGAAGATGGCGAATGAATCGAAATGGGAGCAGCTCTTCGGCATTCCCCGCCGCGCGCCCGAAACCGAAATTTCTCAGATTTACATGGATATGGCCCTTGCCATCCAGCAGGTCACCGAAGACATCGTTCTTAAACTCGCTTGCACCGCTCGTGAACTGACCGGCAGCAAGTATCTGGTGATGGCAGGCGGCGTAGCGTTGAATTGCGTGGCTAACGGAAAACTTTTAAAAGCCGGAATCTTCGACGACATTTGGATTCAGCCCGCAGCCGGCGATGCTGGTGGAGCGCTGGGCGCGGCCCTCGCTTTTTGGTATATCCACGAAGGCCACGAGCGCACCATCAATGGCAGCGGCGATTCCATGCAGGGTTCTTATCTCGGCTCGGAATTTTCCGATCGCGAAGTCGCCCGCGCGCTTGAAGCTCGAGGCGCAGTCGCAACCTATTACGCAGATTTCAACGAGCTGGCTAAAGTTGTTTCGCAACGCCTTTCTGAAGGCAACGTCGTAGGCTGGTTCCAGGGACGCATGGAGTTCGGTCCGCGCGCGCTCGGCAACCGCAGCATTCTTGGCGATGCCCGCAATCCTGAGATGCAGAAGAAGCTCAATCTCAAGATTAAATATCGTGAAGGCTTCCGTCCCTTTGCGCCATCAGTTCTCGAAGAAGACGTGCAGGCGCACTTCGATCTCGACCGCGGCTCACCCTACATGCTCATCGTCGCACCCATCCGCGAAGACAAGAAGAACGCGCTGCCTCCGGGCTATCACGAGAAGCCGCTCTACGAGCGTCTCTACTTCCTCCGCTCCGATCTACCTTCGATCACGCACATTGATTACTCCGCCCGTATTCAGAGCGTGAGCAAAAAGACCAATCCCCGATATTGGGATTTGATCAACACCTTCAAAAATCTCACCGGATACGGCGTCATCGTGAATACCAGCTTTAACGTCCGCGGCGAGCCCGTCGTCTGCACGCCTGACGACGCTTACCGCTGCTTCATGCGCACTGAAATGGATTTCCTCGTGGTAGGAAACTACGTGATGGACAAGCGTGATCAGCCCGCCCTCGCCGACACCGGCGACTGGCGCAGCGAATTCAAGCTCGACTAGCCTGGACAGAGAGAAAAAGGGCACGCCTCGCGTGCCTTTTCATTTTTAGAGGCACCTTTTCCGGCATCTTGAAATATTTTGTTAACCGCTATACTTAATTCATAGGCAATGGGCGTTCGCTGCGAGAAGTGCGGGCATGAAAACGATCAGCAGTTTCTTTTCTGCGGGATGTGCGGACAGCGTTTGCCATCGGTGGAGTGGCAGGAAACAAATGCTGATCCAGCATCCCCACCAAAGCCATCTTCTGAGTCGCTGTTCCCTTCCGACTATCAAGGTAAGACTGATAGTGTTTCTTACCTGTTGACCGACGATGAAGAAGAAGTGCACCCCCGGCACACGGGGCGGCTCTATCTGGCTCTGCTTTTGCTAGTAGTCTCACTCGTCCTACTGGCTGCACATTGGCGGCAGTATGCGCATAGTTGGATTTCGGAATATGTAGCTCGCAGCGCGGCCTCCAACCCGGGCGAAGCAAGCGAAACATCCGACAATCCAGCCTCTCCTGTGGAAACAAAACCGCCGGAAACACAGCCAGCTAGCAGTGCATCGAACTCACCTACCCCCTCATCACCTGCAAAGCCACCTAGTAAAGAAGAGACTTCGGCAAGCGCAGCGCCTGATGAAACACCAACGAATTCCCCGCCAGAGAAGTCTCAACCGGCAGTAAATACGCCGCCTGCGCAACCAATCACAAAGAAGACGGAACCCGCAAAGCCAGCACCGCCGGGACAAGATTTGGTTACCCAAGGCGAGAAATACTTGTATGGAAATGGCGTGCCTGAAGATTGCGCACTGGCCCGAAAGAAATTAGCCACTGCCGCCGATCGTCAAAACGCGCGTGCCCTTACACTGATGGGAACAATGTATGCGACAGGCCACTGCGCGCCTCGCGATTTACCTACGGCCTATGGCTGGTTTGCGAAAGCATTGCGCGTTGATCCGGCCAATCACCGCATCGAAGATGACCTGAGCACGATTTGGAAACAGATGACGCCGGGCGAAAAGCAGGTTGCGCTCAAGAAATAACTTAAGAAGTTAAGCCTCGGCGAGTTTTTCCAGATTAATTTTATTGCCAACGATCAGCGTAGCGCCCCGCACTTCGATCAGCTTCTTCCGTTTAAAAGTCGCGAAGAGCCGGCTGACCGTTTCGCGCGAAGTCCCAATCATTTCCGCAATTTCTTCGTGGGTAAGAGTCAGTGTGGTAGAAGTCTGGCCGTTCGTGGGCGCACTTTTTTCGGTGAAATCCAAAATAAAGCGCGCCAGTTTGCCTTCCGCAGACCCAGAAAGACCGAGATAGCGGACTTCGCGGTACGTTGCTTGATAGATCTCGGTAAGAATTTGTGCAACGCTCAACGCGGCATCGCCGTGCTCGCGCAGGAATTGCAGAAAAGGTACGCGTGGAATGAAACTTGCCTGAATTGGCTCAAAGGCTTCGGCGGTCACTTCGTAAGGCCTGCCTGAAAGCGTTCCCGGAAGGCCAATCAATTCTCCGGCGCCCGCGATCCGCAAAATAATCGATTTACCTTCGGAAGAACTGGCCGTCATTTTCACCCGCCCGTGGCACAAAACAAAGACTCCACGAGGATTCTGCCCCTGTACAAAGAGAACTGCTCCCTTGGGATAACTGGCCGTTGAAGACAACGCATCAAGCCCCTGCAAGGCGGATTTGGACAGATTGCAAAAAATACGCTCTGTGTGAAAAGGGCAAGTCACACAACTGTCCACAACCGGGAGGCCGTAAGGTGTCTTGTTATTCTCCACGCCCCGATTATACGACTCTCCCGAAGCGTGTGCTCCATTATCAGACGAGGTTTGATCGTCAGGGTTCAATTGCAACCTTCAGGACGCCGTCCCGGCGCTCCGCAAAAAGGTGATAGGCCTCCACTATATTTTCCAGCTTAAAACGATGAGTGAGTAAAGGCCTGAGATCGAGACGGCCATGCAAGACTAATTCGATCAAGCGACGCATGCGCTCTTTTCCGCCGGGACAGAGCGTGGTTACAATTCGATGGTCCCCAAGGCCTGCATCAAAGGCGCCTAATGGAACCGATAATTTGCCCGAGTACACGCCCAAACTACTCAGCGTACCGCCAGGCCTCAAGACGCTGAGCGCATTTTCGAAAGTCTGCTGCGTGCCCAGAGCTTCAATGGCCACATCCACGCCACCACCAGTAATCTTTTGTATTTCCTGCACAACATCGCATTCCTCATGATTCAGGACTATATCCGCACCCATGCGCTTAGCCATGTGCATGCGCACCGGATCAGATTCCACACCAATTACAAGGCTCGCGCCTCGCAAACGCGCTCCCGCCGTCGCGCAGAGACCAATGGGACCTTGCGCAAAGACGGCCACTGTGTCGCCGATTTGCATATCAGCGCTTTCTGCGGCAGAAATGCCGGTGGATGCAATATCAGCCAGCAGGACAACTTGCTCATCCGTAAGCCCAGCGGGAATTTTGGCAAGGTTGGCCTGTGCGTAGGGCACGCGCAGGAACTCGGCTTGAGCTCCATTGATGGTGTTGCCGAACTTCCATCCTC
Source organism: Terriglobia bacterium (assembly GCA_021325035.1). Taxonomy (GTDB): domain Bacteria; phylum Acidobacteriota; class Terriglobia; order Terriglobales; family Acidobacteriaceae; genus JAJPHW01. The sequence goes on along the minus strand of JAJPHW010000111.1, from coordinate 10,949 downwards.
CGATGGCGCCGCCACATTGTGACCATTTACCGGTCAAGCATGGTCGGCATTGACCGCACGGAGTAATGGCACCGACCAAGACACGATCACCAATCGCGTATCCCGTCACCCCCTCGCCTATCTCGTGAATTACGCCTACGGGCTCGTGGCCGATCGTCAGGCCGTTGCGAACTGGGTATTCTCCTTTCAGAATATGCACGTCAGTTCCGCAGATTGTGGTCAAAGTAACCCGGATGATGGCCTCGCCCACTCCGGCCCTTGGAATTGGCACTTCTTCTAGGGCGATATGATTTGGCCCCCTGAATACCAGCGCATTCATCGTCAGGGTGGGCTGCAAGAGTTTGTTTGAAATAGGCTCAGCAATAGCGCTCGACATCAGAACCTCCACGACAACTCAGCCACGCACTGTCAGCACGGGGCAGGCAGCACGTGAAACAACTTTATGCGCAGTGGTTTCGCCAAGATGGGCAGACATGCTGGCGTGGCCAGTCGGACGAATACCCATCACAATCAGGTCAGCCGCTTGTTCGCAGGCTAATTCGACGATCTTTTCAGCGGGATCGCCATAAACCACCACCGGATCAGGTCTGCACCATAAAACGGCATCGGGAGGTATGGTTTCAGAGAGCTGGTGCATTGCATCCGCAATGGAAAGACCACCCAGCACTTCTTCTTTCCGGAGCTGACGAATCACATGCAATAAAACCAGCCGCGATTGAGTCTCCTCTGCCAGAGAGAAGGCATAGGGCACGGCGGCTAAGGAAGCGGGCGTAAAATCTGTAGCGTAAACAATGCAGCGGAATTGCGTCGCCGGGCCGAAAGCGCTGACGCCAGGCCCAATGGTGAGAACAGGCACATTGGATCCGCGGAAAACCTCTTCTGCCGTAGAACCCAGTAACACCTTACGAACGCCGGTTCGGCCATGCGTACCCACGACAATCAAATCGATGTGTTCGTCTCGTATTTCCTTTTCCAGCACAGGCCAGAAAGCGCCGTTATGCACTCTGGCCGCATGCGGCAAGTCGTGCAGGCGACTAATAATTTTTTTCATCTGTGTGTCTGCGTACTGCTTCTGCCCTTCCTCCACTTCAATCGCCAATTCTGGCGTGGTGACAGCGAAAGCGTCCGGAACAAGGATGTTCAGAACGTGAAGCTTTGCGCCATATTGCCGCGCCAACCCTGCCGCAAAAGGAAATGCCAATTCCGAAGGAGCAGAAAAATCCGTCAGATAGAGTATGTTTTTGAGCGCGATCCGCGCCCGGGACTGGCTTTGTAAAGTTTCCGGCATAAGCCCTCCTTCATAGAAAACATGCCATTTGTGGGCAGCTTTCGCGGTGATGCTTATCACCTCTCTGCATGACCAAGATCACTGCGATCTCAGACGTTTGCTGACAAACTGAACATGCTAATGACCTTAAGAGGTCAGTAAGCAAAGGAGGTTCGCAATATGAAAGTCCTATTAGCCGTCGATGCTTCTCATAGCTCACAAGCCGTCATCACAGAGGTCACGCAGCGGACCTGGCCTGAGGGAACGAGATTTTGTGCGCTCAACATTGTGGATCTGCGCCATTGGAAAGGGCTGCCCGAACTGATTGAAGACGCGAGCAAAGCAGGACTCGCGCTAGTGGAAAAAGCAGCTACAAAATTAAAAGCAAAAGGTTATGACACAGAGTTCGACGTGCGCCTGGGTTTTCCTGACAAAGCGATCGGTAAATATGCGCATGAGTGGAATGCAGACTTGATTATGCTGGGATCCCGTGGTTTTAACGAGGTGACCCGCTTCCTGCTGGGAAGCGTAGCGCAGTCAACGCTGCGGAACGCTCCCTGCTCGGTGGAAATCGTACGGGCACCAGTCGCTACTACAAGTGAACCTCGCGCGATGCGAATTCTGTTGGCCACCGATGGCTCTGAATGTTCGGCGCAAGCTGTGCAAACGGTCGCGAACCTTCCTTGGCCAAAAGGAACTCAAGTACGAGTGGTCACAGCTGTGCAATTGGTGGCTCCTGATGCGCTGAACTTGTCATCCTCACTTTCGCCGGAATACCCTACTGCACTTCTGGACGAAATCTGGAAAGAAGCAGAAGTCCGCGCGGGAGAAGCAATTTATGACGCGCGGAAAACGCTGGAAGAGGCTGGACTCGAAGTGAGCGTTCATCGCGCTGCACCTTCCGGCGAACCACGCGCCGTCATCCTCGACGAAGCTTCCAAATGGGGGGCCGATAGAATCGTTCTCGGCTCACATGGCCGGCATGGATTCGATCGCGTGATCATGGGGAGCGTTTCGGAAGCTGTCGCGTTTCACGCCAACTGCACGGTTGACGTGGTTCGTCCGAAGCTTGCTTCATACAGCACCGAAGAGCACGAGCTTGCCGCAATCGCATCTGCCTAAGAGCATTGCTCATCGCACCAAGAAGCCTCACAGGGTTTGGGGCTTCTTGGTCTGCATTTAGCCAATAATCGCGCTATAGATTTCTTCTGCTTGACCGCACAGAGGCGCTACTTCTTGACATTGAAGCTGGGTACGTAACTGTGCTTTGAGCGCGTCCCGCCCGGGAGTAGGCAGGGCAAGCGACCTTAGCCGCTCGGGCGTAATAGCCTCACCGAAAAGGTGCCGATTCCTCCGGCGTACTTGCTCAAAGACGTCGGCCTCATTTTCTTTTGTATGCTGCCAGACGTCAAAATGTTTGTCGAATTTTTCATTGATCTGGCATATGACAGTGCCAAAATCTTTAAGCACCTGTTCGAATTTGGCGATCACAATTTGTTCTCGAAACGGCATGATACGGCGATGGAAACGAATCCAAGCCATTAACGCTGCGCGCGCGGTCACATTGTGCCGGACCATATGTGAAAGTGCAGAATCCTCCGGCTTGCGTACGATGACCAATGTAGGAATCTTTTTCCTTACCGCCACCAGAACCTGCGCGGAGGCGTGGGTGTGGTGAACAGTCTTTACCGGACGTGTTTGTGCCGAAAGGAATGCGAAGTTCGCAAAAGTGCTTCCGGCGCGGCCAAACCCTTCGATTACCAGGTCCGTATTTCGATCCACAAGCAGATCTGTCGCGCGAGGATGCCGCATTCGCGCTAACGGCATAAAAATTGCCGGGTAGGCATTAATCCAATACAAAAAGCGATACTTAAGCTCCTCCCGCGAAGAGAACTTAAACACCTGGGCCTGAGTCAAGCTTTCAGCAATAGCGCTCACCGATCTATCCTCATATGCTCTGATTTAAAAACTCGAAGGCTAAATCCAAATCTTTCTTTTCCTTTTCGAAATTCCCGGCGGCTTGATATTTTTTTCGGGCAAATTTTCTATAACGCGCAAGCCATGACAAAGGGACAAAACAGAAAGCCAATCGGGTCAATGCATCGAAGCCGCGAAACATTTTGTAGCTGATCCAATCCCAAGTGCGTTCAGAGATTCCGGGGAATGCCATATTGCAGCTTTGCGCTGGTGGAAATGGAGGCCATTCGCCACCGGACCACAGCTGCCACCAATTCGCATAGCGCCGGGCTTTGGCTCGAAAAGAAGGATCAAGAACCTCGCGTCTTTGTTCCGAGACGATTGTTTCGCCTTGCAAAAGCGCATGATGCTTGCTTTCTGGAACACTGCTCCGGTCGGCATCACGTAAATCAGAAACCTCCTGCATATAAGGAATTTGCAGGTACTGGCAGACGACTTGCATTACTGAAGAAGGTTCACGTACTAAATCTTCATAGTTGATTTCACAAGCATCACGCCCAATATCTCTCAAATGATCGCACCCACGCTTTAATACTCGATATCCCATAAGAGAACGCAGCTTCATCCCCTTCTTGTTAAAGTACGGAGAACCTGCCAGTCCAGCGCGCACCACTGCATTCGCTGTGGCCACGGGGTCTCGCCAGACAATGATGAACTTCGCAGTAGGAAATTCCTCGGCGAGTTCTTGGATGCGATCGTAGTAATTCGGGGACTTGTCGCCCCAGATAGTCGCTCCCTTTCGGGCCGCGAATTGCTTATAAACGGCTATAAACGCGTCATGAAAATTTTTAGCAACTGGTAGATCGCCACGGTTCGTAAAACCATGCCGGCTGAGTGCCAAGTTCCAAAATTGCCACCTTGCCAGCCAATCCTGACATCTGCCTAACTTCAAAAAACTGTACCGCAGAAGTACCAGGTCGGCTTCAAACATCAGAGAAACCTGAGGATGTTTATTGAGGAGCGCATACAGGAGCGACGAGCCGGACCGCCACATGCTGATAACAAAAAGTGGTCCAGAAGCCTGTAGCGTCGAAGGTTTGGGCTTGTCTTTCATAGCGATGAGCAATCGACCTTTGCACTCTTACTCAATCGTCGCTTCAATTAAACCTTCACCGCGATGCGGGTTGTCTAATACCTGCGTTCGCTTGCTGGCTGCGGGTTGCTCCAGTCGTACTGCCCATTTTCCCCGCTTTCGTTCAACCCACAACAGAGACCCTGTTTTAGGGCCGCCCTTCACGGGGATTTTCGTTTTATCTCCACCCATCACAATCGTCGGCGTCGCCAGCAGATTCCGTACGTGGGTTACAGCAACGATTGATTTTTTGGAACTCGAGGCGACATCAAGCAAATTTTGTAGCTCCGCCGAGTAGCGTGCATAGAATTGCGCAAAGGACTCCCCGCCCGGGGCTGGCGTTTCAGGGTTTCTTTCTAAATCCTGCAGAATTGGCAATATGTCGCTCACGCGCTGCCCCGCCAAGGTACCAACATTCCAGGGACGCAGGACGTAAGTATGCAACAAGGGGGCCTTGGTCGCTTGTACTAAGGCAGCAGCAGTCTGCCGGGCCCGATAAAGATCGGATGTATAAATTGCTTCTACGGAATAACGCGCTACATGTTGCGCGGTTTGAATCGCCTCCTGAAGGCCCTGTGCGTCGAGTGGGACGTCCAACCAGCCCCTCAACCTCTCCGCATCATCCAGCGAGTTCAGCATGGTCTTCCCATGACGTACAAGAATCAACTTACCCATTGAGTTTTGCCTCTTTCGATTGCATTGCGGCCACACTACGCCGCAAGCAAAATATGCAACGCCTAAATCAAGAATCCTTAGCGAGAGGGAGAGTGATTCGCTAAAAGAGTCGGACTACGTGTTTGCTAATGCGAAGAAATCAGATGGAACGAAGCTCACAAATATCCGTAATATTATTGTCTAGTATCTCGATAGACATTATGTATTTGTAATATGCATGTAACAATCTGTCAAGGGAGAAATCCGGATATACATGCCCCTGCCGAAAGGCTCTATTCCAGCGAGAAGGCTTTTTTGAAGCCCGATTGCATTGATTCGGATGCCCTTGCAGGTACCCATATTGATAAATTCCAAGTAACTTAAATGCGGTAATATGTGACCAATCCGTAAACGTCCATTCGACGTACCTCAAATGAAGCGAGTGCAACTGTTTTGGCAAGCGCCGAGCCGCATGTTGAGATAAAAGAGGCTTCGAACGATGCCTCGCTGGTGTCAGCCATACGTGCTGGCAATGAGAGCGCAATGGCGGCTCTGTACGACCGCTATTCCTCCATTGTTTACTCGGTGGCATTGCGGGTGCTCGGAGATACGGGCGCGGCTGAGGACGTTTTGCAGGAAGTGTTTTTGCAGTTGTGGAGAAACCCCGGTTTGTTCGACTCGAGTCGTGGAAGCTTGGCCCCTTGGCTGGCTGTGATAACGAGGAATCGTTCGATTGACATGTTGCGAAAACGACGTCCGGAAAGCGATATCGCCGATGTGGTGGTCTCGGTCGAACCAGACATGGCGGGTGATGCAGAGCGTTCAAGGGCCATGGAGAAAGTTCGTGGTGCATTAGGGGCCATGCCAGCTGCACAACGCAATGCGCTGGAAATGGCATACTTCGAGGGATTAAGCCATTCCGAAATTGCCGCGAAAACGGGAGAACCGCTAGGCACCATCAAGACGAGAATTCGGGCAGGGTTATTGACATTGCGCAAGGCCTTCGGAACATGAAGTTGGAAAATTATTGATGCCAGCTCACGAGCAATTCGCGGAGGATCTCGCGCTTCATGCGCTAGGTTCATTACAGGGCGACGAACGAGTCGCGCTGGAAAACCATCTGGAAGAGTGTGCCAACTGCCGTCTCGAACTCGACCAGTTGCGCGGGGATATGGCGTTGATGGCGCTTTCTGCGGCAGGGCCTCGTCCGCCAGCCCGCTCGAAACAGCGCTTGATGAGTGCAATCGCCAATGAACCAAGGATTTCTGCGAGGGCCACGGTTCTTCCAGCCCGGCGCTCCTGGTGGCGTACCGCAACCCTGGGAGTTACTGCGGCGGCGGCGTTGCTTATTTTGCTGTTGGTACGCCAGGATACAAATCTCATTCATCAAGCGCAAAATCTGGCGCAGCAAGTGGCCAGTTTGCAGAATGATTCGTTGACGCAGCAGGCTGAACTCGCAAAGGCGCGGCAGATTGTCAGCGCCCTGACTTCGCCGGATGCGCAGCGTATCACACTGGTCGCGGCAAAGAACCCACCACAACCACAGGGCAAAGCCATCTATGTACGCGATCACTCCAGTTTGATTTTCCTCGCCAGCAATCTTCCCCAATTGCCGGCGGAAAAGATTTACGAGCTATGGCTGATTCCGCAATCCGGAGCGCCTATCGCGGCAGGCTTATTTAAACCCGACTCCCATGGCAGTGCAACGGTTGTAAACCCTCCCCTGCCCGCCGGGGTCGAAGCGAAAACATTTGTGGTCACACTCGAACCCGAAGCTGGCTCTCACGAAGCTCCGCGTGGGACTCCTGTCATTGCAGGACAGGGCGAATAATGATGCGCTTTTGAAATCCTGAATTCATCCGACAACCAATGAGCGGACAGGAATGTCCACTTCACACTAAAATGGCAAAAGCGAGGTCTATTGTGAAATTACTCCCAATCTCAATTCTCTTCTTGTTGGTAGCACTTTTACCGTTGATAGCGTCAGCACAGACACAAAGTTTTTCCACTTCTGCCGGTGTCGTGAAAATCACGCCGCTTTACCATGCCAGCACCCTCATTGAAGCTGGCGGCAAAACCATTTATCTCGATCCAGCCAAGCCGACGAAATTTGATGGACGTCCCAAGGCGGACTTGATTCTGATTACCGACATTCATGGCGATCACATGGATCCGGATTCGATCAAAGCAGTATCCAAGTCTGGCACCGAAATTTTTGCCCCGCCAGCCGTAGTCGCAACCGTCACCAGCGCCAGGCCCATTGCCAACGGCGAAACGAAAACCTGGGGCGACTGGACGATTGAGGCCATCGCGGCCTACAACCTGAAGCGCGGGCCAGAGCCGGGCAAGCTGTTTCATGACAAGGGCCGTGGCAATGGATACGTGCTGACGTATGGCGGCAAGCGGTTCTATTTTTCGGGCGACACGGAAGGCGTGCCGGAGATGCGCGCTCTCAAAAATATTGATGTCGCGTTTGTCTGCATGAATCTGCCTTACACCATGCCACCGGATGAGGCTGCCGATGCGGTGAAGGCGTTTCATCCAAAGGTCGTGATTCCGTATCACTATCGGGGATCGGACTTGGCGGTGTTCCAGAAGGGCTTGGAAGGTACGGGCATCGAGGTGCGCCTGCTGGAGTGGTATCCGAAGTAAAAACGGCGCAATGCTTTGAAACGATTGCGGCAAATGCATCACTATACCTTCAGGAATTTTTGAGGTGTTGTGATATTTGCTTCCGGCACTCGCGTCCTCGCCATTCATAGGCTGGGGTTTACTTCGTCCAGTCTGTGGATTCCATGCATGGGCAGCCTGTGGGTCATCACCAATATCGCCCTCATGGCGCTTGCCGCTTACGTTGCTTATCCATTTATTTGCTCGATCACAGCCGGATTATTAAACGGCACCATTCTTTCCATCATCGTTGTCGCACGGGCAAGCGACCGATTGCAGGCAGGAACCACTGGGTTATTAGGCGGCGTGAGCCTAAGCGGCCTTCGCAATGATGGCAGTCTGATCTGGAAGGCAACGCAGAATCTTCACACATTTGTTGATCAGGCCCTGATGGCGGTGGGAATCAAGGGAAACGAACCTATTCACGACTTGATTCAGCAACATGTCTTATACACGGCGTGGACAGGGTTATTCGTTGTGATGGCATCCCTGATCGCCGAATGGGTGCGCAAATCAAGGTCAGAAGAGGCCGGGGAGATTACCCGCCACCCATAAATTTGGATATACTTCTCCGTCAATAAAAAACGGAGACCAATGTGAAGCGCTATTTCGTATTTTTTCTTTTCGCCTGCTCATCTTTCCTTTTACCGCCAACGAACGCTCAAACGAATACAAGTTCGCCACGCTTCGCGCAATTAAGCGAGCAGTTTATCCACGAGACGCTGGCGCTTTCGCCGTCCAATGCGTCGCAGGCGGGATATCACAAACATACCGATCCGAAGACGGGCAAGGTCATCGAACTGGATGCGTTACTGGATGATGTGAGTCCGGCTGGAATGGCAGAGCAGCGGCGGGTGTATGCCGCCTGGCGCGAGCGCTTCCACAAAGAGACGCCGCTGTCGTCGCTGGGGCCGGAGGATGCGGCGGACTGGCAACTGATTGACGACCAGATTGGGCTGAGCCTGCTGGAGTTCGACAAGATCCAGAATTACAAACACAATCCCACCGTGTATGTGGAGTTGCTCGGCGGGGCGCTGTTTCAGCCGCTGACGGACGAATATGCGCCTAAGGACGTGCGGCTGGGGCATGTGATCTCGCGGATCGGCGCGGTGCCGCAATTTCTGGAGCAGGCGAAGCAGGAACTGGAAGACGCCGATCCCATCTTTGTTAAGGTGGCGGCGGAAGAGAATGACGGCAATGTGGATTTGATTCAGGAGACGGTAGCCGGAGAGATAGCCGCTGGGTCGAAGCAGAAAGCCGATTTTGACCGGGTTGCGCCCGCGGCGATTGAGGCGCTGAAGAATTTCTCCAAGTGGATGCAGGATTATTTGGCCAAGCGGCAGACCACGCGCACATGGCGGCTGGGCAAGGAGTGGTACGCGGAGAAGTTCCGGCTGGTGATGGAAACCGACGTCACGCCGGGGCAAGTGCTGGCGGACGCGGAAGAGCAACTCAAAGCCAAGCGCGCAGAAATGCTACAAGTCGCGCTACCTCTGCACAAGCAGATGTACCCATCCCACAGTGATCACTCTGACCTCAGCGCGCATGACCGGGAGAATACGATTATCCGCGAAGTGCTGGAGAAGATTGCGGATGACCATACTACGCGAGACAAACTGATGGACACGGTGAAAACCGACCTCGCCGGCATTCAGCAATTTATTGTGCAGAAGAAAATCGTCACGCTGAAAGGGCGCGACAATCTGAAAGTGATCCCTACGCCGCCGTTTGAACGCGGGATTTACTCGGTGGCAGGATTTCATGGTGCCCCGCCACTGGATCCGAATGCGGACGCAGAATTTTGGGTGACGCCGATTGATCCGAAGACTCCGGACGCGAAGGCGGAGTCGAAGCTGCGCGAGTACAACAACTGGGTACTGCAATGGTTGAGCATCCACGAAGCGTTGCCGGGACATTATGTGCAAGCGGAACATGCCAATGACATTCAGCCTCCGACCCGGCGCTTGACGCGAGCGCTGTTTGGAAATGGCGCGTACGTCGAAGGCTGGGCCGAGTATGGAGCGCAGGTGATGCTGGCGGAGGGTTATGCGAATGGCGATCCGCGCTACCGGTTGAGTTATTTGAAGGTATGGCTGCGCGCGATTTGCAATTCGATCCTGGATGTCCGCATGCACACCATGAATATGACCGACGCCGAGGCGATGGACCTGATGATGAAAGATGCCTTTCAGACGCAGGCCGAAGCAGAGGGGAAATTGCAAAGAGCCAAGTTAGCGTCCACGCAGTTGCCGACTTATTTTGTGGGCACGCGCGAGTGGTGGAAGCTGCGAAAACAGTATGAAGCAGCGAAGGGCAAGAACTTCACTTTGATGGAATTCCATGATCGGGCGCTCGATGAAGGAGAGTTGCCGGTGCCGATGCTGGAGAAATTATTGTTGCCGTAGGGTGCTGGGCATGTGAAGATCCGCGTGAGACCCCTTGCCTCGCTGGAGAAAACGCGAGGCTTCGGGATTACGGGCGTTCATCTGACATCAAGCCGGCCACGCCCCGAGCAATCGGCGCAACGCGACCAGCGCGCCGATGTGATAAGCATTGTGGTCCGCGACCAACAGAATTTCGCGCAGAACGGTTTTGTCTTTGGCGTGAGGCAGCGGCGCAAATAAGTCGGTCTTCGGATCGGACACTATTTCTTCCAGAGCTTTAAGGTCGGTGCGGAAGGCGCGGATGCTCTTGTCCCAAGCTTTGTCGTCTGGTGGCTCGGGAGACTTGGGCCAGTAGCCTTCGGGCCACGTGGGCGACTCGTGGTTGGAATTGCGGGTGAATTCGAGGATGTCCCACTGCGCGAGGCGCATGTGCTCGATTAATTGCCAAGCAGAGTGTTCGACACCTTCGGGCTTTTTTCCACGAAGATTTGCGTCCAGGCCTTTCACGGCCGAATCGAAGCCGGCGTGGGCGCCTTCTTCTTTGAGTAGAAATAAAAGATGTTTGCGGAGCGATTGGTCGTTATTCATGGTTTCCTCTTTTGTGCTTGTGTTTGATGCGAGAAGATGTGCGCAAGATCCCCGACTGACTTGTCATCCTGAGCGCAGCGAAGGATCCATGGACTTCTCAATACCTCACCCGGATGCTCCACTTTGGTCGTGTTTCTTGCGACAGGGTCGAGATTTCGACTTTTGCGGTGCCCCAGGTACGCGCCGCTCTTTGGCGCTAACCTGGGACGATAGAGCTTCTCGGGGCGGCGCGACCACTCTCCTAACTCTCTTCGCTCTCTCTCAGCTTAGCGATGACGCTCAGGTCTTCCAGCGTGGTGGTGTCGCCTTTGACTTCGCCGTTGGTGGCGAGTTCGCG
>JAJPHW010000122.1 GCA_021325035.1 Terriglobia bacterium | reverse complement strand
TTTGTTTATGAAGCCACTATAATTCCGCTACGGTTTCCGGAGGCCCCATGGTTTCGCGTAGAAAGTTTCTACAAGTTGGCGGTTTGGCTGCGAGCGCGGCATCGGTAGCGGGCTCTTCCCCTGAGTTGTTTGCGGCAACACGTTCGGGAGAGCCGGCATCCTTCGCCAAACTACAATCCATGCGCAGCGAGGCAAAACCAATCACTCTCGAAGAACGCCAACAGCGCCAGCAAAAGGCGCGGGAATTAATGGCAGAAAATCATCTCGACGCCATCGTAATGATGGAGGGAACTTCGCTGCGATATTTCACAGGAATTCGTTGGTGGGGCGGAGAACGCTTGTTCGCCATGGTTTTACCTGCAAAGGGCGAAGCTTTTTATGTGTGCCCGGCATTTGAAGAAGGCCGGGCGCGTGAACAGATCAATCAGGCGCCCGATGGCGAACACGCCGACTTGAGGGCATGGCAGGAAGATGAAAGCCCATATGAAAGAGTAGCGCAGGGACTGAAAGATCGAGGCATCACAACCGGAACCTTGGGGATGGAAGAAACCATACGTTTCGTTTTTAGTGATGGCATTGGCAAAGCTGCTCCGCAAGCCAAACTCGTCAGCGGAACTCCAGTGACGGCTGGCTGCCGCATGATTAAGAGCGAGAATGAAATTGCCTTGATGCGCCTCGCGGCGCGAGTGACAATAAAAGCCTATGAGGCTGCTTACCGTGCTTTGCGTCCGGGCATGACGCAACAAGATTTTTCGCTTCTGGTCGAGGGCGCGCATACGAAGCTTGGCTTTCCCGGTTCGGCGGATGTTCAAGTCGGCGAGTATTCGGCATTTCCGCATGGATCGGTCACGCCTCAAGTCATTCGCGAAGGCACGATCGTACTGATGGATGGTGGCTGCACGGTTGAGGGCTATCAATCTGATATATCGCGGACGTTTGTTTTGGGCAAAGCGACCGACAAAGCCAAAGCAGACAAGATGAAAAAAGTCTTCGACATCGTGCATCGGGCGCAATCAGAAGCCGTGAAAACTGCCCGCCCGGGACTGGAATGCGGCGGAGTGGACGCGGCGGCACGGAAAGTGATCAGTGACGCAGGCTATGGCCCGGACTACAAATATTTCACGCATCGGCTAGGTCACGGCATGGGCATGGATGGGCATGAATGGCCTTATCTAGTCCGCGGCAATTCGACGATTCTGGCGGCGAATATGACTTTTAGCGATGAGCCGGGAATTTATATTCGCGGGGAATTCGGTGTCCGCCTCGAAGATGACATGCACATCACAGAAAATGGGGCAGAGTTGTTCACGCCGCAGAGTCAATCATTAGAAAAGCCATTTGCGTGATTTCGGCGAAATGTTCCTTACGGAACATTAGAGGAAATTCCTCAAAGTGTTCCTTGAGGAACATTCCCAAAATGGGACACTAAAGATTTGATTGGTGTTAGTGCGGTCTCGAAGAGGTAGGCGGGTTGATTCTCGTAGCTACGAAAGTGGACTTGACGACAGCTGATAGTAGCGGCATGTCATTCCGAAGAGCCGCCCCACCTACGCAAAAGAACGGGCTTGAATGAGCCTCGCGAAAGGAACACTCGAATGCTAAAGCAGATCGGTATCATATGTACGTCTGTTGTGCTGCTCTTTTGCAGAGCTTTTTGCCAATGCCAGACTAAGGGCGATGGTATGGAAGATTGGCAACTCCACATCAATCAGGCGTCCGATGTGTCTCGCTTGCGGGGGACATTGATTAATAGTATTTGGGGTATTAGGACGCTCCCTTCTGGTTTTTCACGTGTGAAACCTGAGGACGTGGAGGAAGCTAATGATATTGGCCCCCTTCCAAAAACTTTAAAGGTGTTTGAGAAGCTAAATATTCCGTTGGGAAAAGACATATCTGGTTTTGCCTACTACATTGTTCCCTCCGAATCCTTAGATGGAAAAGTGAAACAAAGCCTCGTTGTTGTAGTAGCTGGGCATCAGAATAAATTCACTGATAATGTACTGGCGGCTGACATCGTAAAACTCGTGAAAAATGGGTTTTCGGTCTTGGCCGTTTATATGCCAGGCATGTCTCCAACAGATCAGAGGGGGCATGATCGGTTGTATGAGCCAGGTGCAAACAACATGCACTACTTTTTCGATACTACGTTGTACAGCCTTAACTACATTGCAAATTACACTCAGAGCCACGCAAAGAGACTAGGGTTCTCGCATTATAAGAATTACAGTATGTTTGGAATTTCGGGCGGCGGATGGACAACCACCGTCTATGCTGCCTTGGACACCAGAATAAGCCTGAGTTTCCCGGTGGCTGGATCGATCCCGTTGTCGCTAAGAAAGAGCCCTCAATCACCAAATTGGGGGGACTGGGAGCAGCGTTTCAATCGTTTCTACAAAATTGTAGGGTACCCGGATCTCTACCTTTTAGGTTCAGTGGGGATGGGAAGAAAAGAAGTGCAAGTGCTTAACGCAAATGATTCATGCTGCTTTGCCGTCGCGCCTTACGACCGCATATCTCAGAATGCCATTACAAATCATACAAACGATCCTAGCCGCTGCATGATTTATAGCGCCGGCGTATCTGTCAACTACCTACGGGATTATGAATCCCGAATTCAGAGAAAGCTTTCGGCCCTAGGAATTGGCGGCACTTTCGAATTAGAAATAGATCAAAGTGCTGATGGTCACACCATATCGGATCAGACTTTTGAAACGCTTATTTATCCCGATCTCCTCTTATCTTCCCAAGCTCAAGGTCAAATTCCGGCTCCGTAAGTATTTTGAACTTAGTTCATACATCTTCAATGCACAAAAGGGGTAACGGAATTTTCCCTTACTCCCTAAATTTCCACAGCAATCACGGCAACCGACGCGGGTTGCAAGCGAAAAATAGGCGAAAGAATAAAGAGAACAAATACTACATCTAGCGGTCATCGCATCAGTTAGCCACAATTTACTGCGCTTTCTGATTTCGGCTCCCTTTACACTTCTATACCTTGAAGTTTCTTATTGACAATAAAAGGGTTAGGCGTAAGATGTGGTTGAAAGTGGTATAAAGTGGTCGGAAGGGAAGCGGCAGTGGGTTGGTAGAGGCCAGAGTGGAACTAAAGTCTGACACCCCACAAAACGACCCGAAAAAGCTCGATCCGACTGACATTTTGCCTCTTTTACCTCCCCTGGTCGTGGCTGTCGCAGTTGCCAGACGATTTTTCCACCCGGTAACGGGCAAAACACATGTTTCGCGGCAATCACCCAACTCGCGTGGACGAAAAGGGGCGACTCAAAGTCCCCATCGAGTTCAAGCGCGTCATCGACGAAAAGTATGGGGCGGAGAAATTTTACATCACGAGTCTCGATGGGAAGGTTGCTCAAGTGTATCCCTTCGAGGAGTGGGAACGGATCGAGCAGAAGCTGGCAGCGCTCTCGACCTTCAATCCCACGAAGAAGAAGTTTTTGAGCCGGGTGAACTATTACGGGCAGGTCGTGGAGATGGACGGCCAGGGCCGGTTGCTGATGCCGCAGTTGTTGCGCGAGTCGGCGCAGATCAAGGGCGAAGTGGCTGTCATGGGCAACCTGACTTATCTCGAAGTGCGCAATCTCGAAGCATTGCAGAACGAGATCGAACAGGAGCAATTCACGCCTGACGATGAGAAGACGCTCGACGAACT
>JAJPHW010000030.1 GCA_021325035.1 Terriglobia bacterium | reverse complement strand
TTCTTTGCTGTGATGATGGTCGTGCAATTTTTTGTTGTGTTGCTTGTGTATCCCGAAACAAAAGGCCTCACGCTCGAAGAAATGCAAAAAGAGATGGCGCGTCACTAATTGCTTTCATTTTTCAGGAGAGATTGACACCACATGGCGATTTCGAGTCCGCAAACGATGGTTCACTCAGACGACCACCCCACAAACTATCACGGCCCTCTGGCCATGGTCACGACGCTGTTTTTTCTTTGGGGGTCACTAACCTCGCTGAATGACGTTTTAGTTCCTTATGCGCAGCATGCGTTCAATTTGGAAGTTGGCGCCAGTATGCTGATTCAGACGGCATTCTTTTCCGCGTACTTCATTTTCTCGATACCTGCTGCGAAAATTATTGACGCGATCGGGTACAAGAGGGCGATCATCGTGGGGCTGATGATTATGGTCGTTGCCTGCTTGGCATTTTATCCCGCTGCGAAGATTCCTTCCTTCCCGTTCTTTCTCGTCGCGCTAATTATCCTAGCGACGGGGATTACAACCTTGCAGGTGGCAGCAAATCCTTATGTCGCGGTACTTGGAGATGCTCGAACTGCATCGAGCCGGTTGAATTTGACGCAGGCATTCAACTCGCTCGGAACCGCAATTTTCCCCTGGGTTGGAGCCCATTTAATTCTAGGTACAGCTACCGTTGCAGTTGCGGAAAGTGGCGCCGCGGAGGCGCAAGCCGTCATTCGGCTTTATTGCTACTTCTTCAGCGTTGTCCTTTTTCTACTCGCCATAGCGATCGGACTATTCAAGCTTCCACCAATTCCCACCGCGGAGAGGCATAAGGGAGAAAAGATAACGGATTCCCTATGGAAGCATCCGAACTTAATTTTTGGCGCCATTGGAATCTTCGTTTATGTGGGAGCCGAAGTCGCCATCGGTAGTTCCATTGCTAACTACCTTGCTCTGGATAATGTCGGCGGATTTCTCTCGTCCGCTCAACTTCCTGACGCCGCAATTCGCTACCATGCTGCTTTGGCAGAGGCCGCGCGCTACATTTCCATCTATTGGCTTGGAGCCATGGTAGGGCGGTTCATCGGCTCCGCGTTGTTGCAGAAAATTAGTGCAGGCAAATTACTGGCATTCTGTGGCACGGTTGCAGGATTGTTGGTGACGGTTTCGGTGCTTAGTAATGGCCACGTGGCAATGTGGTCCATCCTATCCGTTGGGCTGTTTAATTCAATTATGTTTCCTTGCATTTTCACAATGGGAATCGCAGAGCTAGGTCCACTAACAGGCGATGGTTCCGGCATTTTAAACATGGCCATAGTCGGCGGTGCGATTATTCCATTGCTGACCGGCAAACTCGCTGACGCACTTAATCGCGCCTACTATCCTGCAATGACTCTAGGAAAAACGAGTTGGGGACAAGGCATTCACTATGCGTTGATCGTGGCAACAGTTTGTTATATGTACATCGTCTTTTTCGCCGTGAGTGGATCTAAGCCAAACAGTGAGCTTCATGCAAAATGATGCCTAATGAGAAGGCGCTTCTGGTTGGTGTTGACATTGGGGGCACGAAGATTGCGATCGGTCTCGTTGACAACAGCGGGAATATCAAGAACCACATCCGCACGCCGATGATCGCGAATGGAGGACCCGAAGCCGGGCTCCAAGCAGTCGTAGCTGCAATTGACCAAGTTTTTCGCGATCAACCTGAGGCGCGGGAGACGATTGGTGGAATTGGAATCTGCGCGCCGGGGCCGCTTGATCCGCGTACGGGAGTGATTCTCAATCCGCCAAATTTGCCCTGTTGGCGCAATTTTCCGCTAGCCCAGAAAATTGAAGAAATCTATAACGTTCCGGTCAGCGTGGAAAATGACGCCAGCGCTGCCGCCCTTGCTGAAGTTTACTGGGGCAGCGGGAACGGCTACGGACATGTTTTTTATTCCGGCATTGGCACGGGCATTGGTACTGGCATCGTGATGAACCGGCGCATCTATAACGGGCGCACCGGGGCAGCGCCGGAAGGTGGCCACATGAGCATTGACTACAAAGGCCCGCCATGCGGATGCGGAAAGCCGGGCTGCATAGAGATTCTTGCAGCAGGGCCCGCCATTGGCCGGCGCGCAAGGGCGAAGTTAGCGGCAGGGAAAAAATCGACGATGCTCGATTTGGCCGATGGAAATTCGGATCAAGTTACCAGCGAGATTGTTGCCAAGGCTTTTGCCGCCGGAGACGCACTCGCCAGGGAAGTCCTGGTCGAGACGATTGATCTGCTTGCTCTCTGGCTGAGCAATATTGTGGATTTGATTGAGCCCGATGCGATCGTTGTCGGAGGCGGGGCGTCTGCCATGCTCTCGCCGCTTTTCGATGAAATGAAGAATCGCATGGTGGGCTACTCGATTATCAAGAGATCCAGCGAAATACCAATATTGCGGGCCCATTATGGCGCCGAATCGGGAATTGCCGGCGGCGCAGCGCTGTGCTGGCAAAAATAATTTTGTTTTTGCAAAACTTCGAGGAGGTTGAATTATGTCCCTATCCAGGCGCGCGGCGCTTTTTCTTTCCATCATTTTCTCCGCAACTGCGATTTTCGCAGCAGAGCCATCATCTCAAGAAATCAACTCCGGCTGGCAATTCCGCGCCATGGGGAAAACGGATCGGGCTGACATAAAAGAGTGGCACTCCGCGACGGTTCCAGGTGTTGTGCAAACTGATTTGCTGAAAAATTCTTTAATTCCCGACCCCTTCGACCGCGACAATGAATTTCATCTGCAATGGATTGGCCTTACCGATTGGGAATACCAAACCACATTTCAAGTGGATACCGCGACGCTGAACCATCAGCATGTTGATCTCTTATTTGCCGGGCTCGACACGCTGGCCGACGTCTATTTGAACGACACGATGATTCTCCATGCCGACAACATGTTCCGTCATTGGCGGATTCCAGCAAAGAAAATGCTGAAAGCCGGCGCGAATACCTTGCGCATTGTTTTTTATTCCCCGGTTGAAAAGATGTTGCCTTATGTGAAGGGCTTGCCTTACGTTTTGCCGTCGATCTCCACTCACAACTTTGGCAACGAAGAAGACATTGCCACCGCACCCTATACGCGAAAAGCGCCTTACCAATACGGCTGGGATTGGGGGCCGCGCTATTTGACCGAAGGCATCTGGCAACCCATTCGTCTCGAAGGTTGGGATGGAATGCGCATCGAGAACCTCCACGTTCATCAAAGAAACATCACGAAGGGCGAAGCGCTGGTTGACGCGGAAGTGGAGATTGAAGCTGACGCGCCCGCGAAGGCAACCTTGACGCTGACTCACGCTGAACTCGGAGGTAAGGCGGTTGTGGATGCCACGCAGGCGATCCAACTCGATACGGGCATGAATCATATTTCGATTCCAGTTCGCATTGCGTCTCCGAAGCTTTGGTATCCGCTGGGCTATGGCGCACAAGACCGGTATCAATTTTCAGCAGCAATCAAGA
>JAJPHW010000163.1 GCA_021325035.1 Terriglobia bacterium | reverse complement strand
GGTGTTATGCCGGATTCCATTCTGGCAATGACCTTCACCAATAAAGCTGCCGCCGAGATGGTCGAGCGCGTGGACAAGCTCGTCGGTGGGCTTTCTGTCGCCAAGCCGGTCATTGCGACGTTTCACTCTTTTTGCGTTCGCGTGTTGCGGCGGGACATAGAAGCGTTGCGCATTCCGTCGGCTGTTCCCGGAAATCCGCCGATTGGATACACGAAGAGCTTTGTCATTTACGACGAGAACGATCAACAGGCGACAGTGAAAGCCATCATGCGGCGCTTGGGCATTGATGACAAGCAGACCACGCCCCGCGCCGTGCTCTCGCATATTTCGTGGGCGAAAAACCACATGCTCGACCCGCAGGAAGTCTATTTGCAATCGGGCGACCCCAAGACTGAGCGGGTGGCGCAGATTTACGCGGAATACAAAAAAGAATTGGCCAAGGCCAATGCTCTCGATTTCGACGATTTATTGCTCGAAGCTGCGCGGCTGCTGAAATCTGCGGCCACTGTTCGCGAATATTACAACCGTCGCTTTCAATACATCCTGGTGGACGAATATCAGGACACGAACCGGCCGCAATACGAGCTGATGCGATTATTGGCTGGAGACCGCCATAATATCTGCGCCGTGGGCGATGAAGATCAGTCCATCTATTCGTGGCGCGGCGCCGATATACGCAACATACTGGAATTTGAAAAAGACTTTCCCGAAGCCAAGATCATCCGTTTGGAGCAGAATTACCGCTCCACGCAAAACATTTTGCAAGGCGCTTCCGCCGTGGTTGCCAACAACGTTCAGCGCAAAGGCAAGAACCTCTGGACTGACCGGCAAGGCGGCGCAAAAATCGGTTATTACGAAGCGCCAGACGGCGAAAATGAAGCTCTCTTCGCGGCCGACACGGTATCCAAATATCTTCGCGAAGCGGGTAGAGATGGCAACGGCAATGAAGCCCGAGCGGCCGTGCTCTATCGCACCAACTCGCAGTCGCGTTTATTTGAAGAAGCCATGCGCCGCTATGGCCTGAAGTATCACGTCGTCGGCGGGTTTTCGTTTTACGAGCGCGCCGAAATCAAAGACATGATTTCGTACCTCAAAGTCATCCACAATCCCGATGACACCATTTCGCTTTTGCGTGTGATTAACACGCCGGTGCGCGGCATCGGCAAGACGACGGTCGAAACGCTGGAGCGCGTAGCGCTCGAAACGGGGCTATCCCTGTGGAATGCGATGGCAGAGGTGATTCGACGCCAGTTGTTGCCACCCAGAGCATTGGCTGCGTTAAAAAGCTTTCGCCAGTTGATTGAAGATGGCCGGGCGATGCTGGCCGGGACATATGCTGAGCATCTCGAAGATGATTCACAAAAAGAAGGAACAGATGTGGCGAGGGCGCCCTCGCCCGCGTTGTCTGTAGTCGCTGAAGCAGCCGCAGAAGATGACACAGACTTCGACCCCGGCAACTTCAGCTTTGATTTTGGCGCAGACGAAGAGCAAGAAATTCAAGCCGAAGAAGTGGAAACAGAAGCCGTTGCTACAAACGACTCCGCTTTCCGCACACCCGGTGAAGCTGCCAACGTCGCCGAGCTTCTGAAATTTCTCATTGACCGTACACGCTACATCAAACTGCTCGAAGAGGAAGATTCGCCGGAAGCGTACTCTCGGGTTGAAAACCTGCGCGAACTCGTCAATGCCGCCATGGACTCGAAAGACCGAGGGGAAACGCTCGACCAGTTCCTAGATCATGCGGCATTGGTAAGTGATGCCGACGCCTACGATGAACGTGCTCAGATTACGCTGATGACGCTGCATGCGGCCAAGGGCCTCGAGTTTCCATTGGTTGTGCTCGCTGGCCTTGAAGAAGGCTTATTTCCACATTCGCGGACATTTCTTCATCCCGACGATGTCGAAGAGGAACGCCGCCTCTGCTACGTCGGCATGACTCGCGCCATGGATCGCCTCATCGTCTCGCGTGCGGTTTATCGCCGCCGCTATGGCACAGATTTACCTGAAGCCAGCGTCCCTTCGCGCTTTCTCGAAGAAATCCCACCCCAGTTGCTCGAAGAATTGGGAATAAAGCGTGCTCATGTGGGAACGGGCGTCCGTTCGGCGGGGCGAACCCCTGCAGCAGCCGATGCTCAGGCCCACTACTCCTATGAGGACGAAGACCAGAGCGCCAGTTGGAGTGAGCGTTCACAAGCGAAGGCAGCGAACGCGAAATACTCAGGCCAGACTTATAACTCCATCGGCAACATCGCCGAGTTTTTCGCCTCCCGCGGCAAGAAGTTTTCCCTGCCCAAAGTTCCGGTCGAGGCCCCCAAAGGCAAAGCTGGATTCCGTCCGGGTCAGAAGGTCAAACATCCCAAATATGGAGAGGGAACGGTCTATCAGCGTGAAGGAGAGGGCGAAAATGCCAAGGTTACGGTACAATTTCCTCGGTTCGGTTTAAAAAAGCTGGTGGAGAAGTATGCCCAGCTGGAACGCGGATAAAGCCTGATTTCATAATCCGTCGGGCAATTTAGCAGTTATAGGACAACTCATATAAATGGCAAACACAAAAGCACTTAGCAAAGACGAACGCAAGAAATCGAAGCGCACCGCGCGTAAAAAGCGCGCCACCGAGAAGCCCCTGAAGCCCCGTGAGTACGCGCGCGGCTCGGCCAAACGCAAGGTGAAGAAGTTGGCGCGCGGCACTGCGAAGCGGTAATTGAACGAGTTGGGATCGGAACCTGGTCAGCAAAAAGCCGGCCAGGTTTTTGATCTTCCAGATTTCAGGGAACAGGCCCTTTGGGACAGATACCCACAACCGCCGAGCCGCCATCGGCTCGAACTTCGGACAATCAGCTTTTATGCTGCAAGTCCATTGACAAGCTCATTTCGGATGCCGAGCGCCCCGAGCATAGCTTAAAAAAGACTCTAGGTCCGTGGTCGCTGACCGCACTGGGAATTGGCGCGATCATCGGCTCAGGAATTTTTGTTCTTACTGGGACTGCGGCTGCTGGTGAGCACTTTGAAGCGCCGTCCATTCTGCATGCGCAGGTATTAGACCTTTTCGCGAACTTCGTTCGCACCGGAAGCACGGCTGGCGCGTTGATGCATGGCCGCCCGGCCGCTGGGCCATCCATTGCAATTTCTTTCTTGCTTGTGGCTGTTGCGTGCAGCTTTGCCGGATTGTGCTACGCCGAACTAGCCTCGATGATTCCCATTGCGGGCAGCGCTTATACGTATTCTTATGCCACGCTCGGCGAAATTTTTGCCTGGATCATCGGCTGGGATTTGATTCTCGAATACGTCGTAAGCAACGTCGCCGTCGCCGTAGGCTTCAGCGGATATTCCAAGGCGCAGTTAGCGGCTTTCGGCATCAATTTATCAGATAAGTGGTCAACTCCGGTTTTTGCCGGTGGCCATTGGACCGGAGCCTATTTCAACCTGCCCGGGTTTCTGATTGTCTTTGTGCTTACCGTGCTTTTGGTGCGGGGAGTGCGCGAGTCCGCGAAAGCCAACAACATCATGGTGCTAATCAAAATCGGCGCTATTATGACATTTCTCGTGGTCGGCGGAATGTTGGTCAATCCCAACAATTGGCAGCCCTTTGCGCCATCGGGATTTGCGGGAATCGTTACCGGCGGCGCGATTGTTTTCTTTACCTATATCGGCTTCGATTCCGTTTCGACCGCGGCGGAGGAGTGCGGCAATCCTCAGAAAGACCTGCCTTTCGGCATCATCGCGTCGCTGGTGGTTTGTACGATTTTGTATATCGGCGTAGCCATCGTGTTACTTGGCATGATGAAGTACACGACTTTTGCTTCCGGCCCTGCTGCCGACGCTCCGGTTGCTTATGCTTTGAAGATGCTCGGAGCGCATCCGTTTTTCAGGTCAGTGATTGTGCTCGGCGCGCTGATGGGGATGATTTCTTCGATTCTAGTTTTCCAATATGGCCAAGCGCGCATCTGGTATGCCATGTCACGCGACGGCTTGCTGCCTAAGCTTTTCAGCGCGGTACATCCTAAATTCAAAACTCCGCACTGGTCCACGTGGATCGCCTGTTTTGCCGTGGGAATTCCTGCGGGCATGGTCGATATAGGCGATGCGGCCGACCTCTCGAATATCGGAACGCTTTTCGCTTTTGTGCTAGTTTCGCTCGGCGTGATTCTTCTTCGTCGCCGCCAACCCGACCGCAAACGCGGGTTCAAGGTTCCGCTCGTACCCTGGTTCCCGCTAATTTCAATTATTCTTTGCGGCGGATTGATGACCGGCCTGACCGTCATCACCTGGATAAGGTTCATTGTCTGGTTGGTACTTGGCTTGTGCATATACGCTTTCTACAGCCGACATCACAGCGAGTTCGCACAAAAGGCGTAGGGACAGGTCTCCTCACCTGCCCGGTCGAGCGAAGCTCAACAAATCTTTCTCGCCATCCGTTACCATAATCTCGTGAGCGATGGTCCTCCAAAGCGGCCCAGCCAGTTTCTTCTTTCATTGCCCAAAGCTGAACTGCATCTGCATCTCGAAGGCTCCATTGAGCCGCACACACTGCTTGAATTGAAGCGCCATCACGGTATATCGAGTTCACTAAAAGATGTAGAAGCGCTTTATACCTACACCGATTTCACCAGCTTTCTGATGGCGTTCAAGGCGGTCACCGGAGACCTCCGCACGGCCGAAGACTATGAGATGATCACTTACGAACTCATGCGCCGCCTGAAAGAAGAAAACGTTTTGCACGCCGAAGTGTATGTTTCGGTCGGTGTGTGCCTGTGGCGCAAGCAGGATTTCGACGCCCTCTTCGAGGGTCTCGACCGTGGCCGCGCTCGCGGGGAAAAAGATTTTGGCATATCTCTATTGTGGATATTTGATGCCGTGCGCCAATTTGGCGCCGATGCGGCAAAAAAAGTCTTTGAGCTTGCGGTTCGTTATCGCGACCGTCACGTCATTGGAATCGGCGTTGGAGGCGATGAGTTAAAAGCCCCGCCAGAGCTTTTTCGCGAAGCCTATGCTTACGCAGAATCAAACGGCTTGCGTCTAACCGCTCATGCCGGAGAAACCGCCGGGCCCGATTCCGTTTGGGGCGCACTCAATCTTCATGCCGAGCGCATTGGCCACGGACTAACTGCCATTCAAGATGCGGAACTGGTCGAAGAGCTTGCCCAGCGCCAGATTCCAGTCGAGATTTGCATCACCAGCAACCTACGCACTGGCGCCTGCAAGTCGCTGGCCGAGCATCCCGTGCGTGAATATTTCGACCACGGCGTAATGATTAACCTGAACAGCGACGACCCCACGATGTTTGGGACTTCGTTGCTCAATGAATATCAAATCGCACAAGACAATTTCGGATTCACCGATGAACATCTCCGCGAAATCGCGCGTAATTCATTCGAAGCGTCATTTCTTCCTGCCGAGAAAAAATTGCAATTTTTAAATCTGCTCGACGCTTCTCCAGTGGCGCGCTAGCTCTGCTCCTCGTGCTACGCTGAATCTTCGGGCAAATTCATGGCTCTACCTACGACGCTTATTCCGGCGCTGTTCAGCCTGGGTGCGGTCTGCACCTGGGGCACAAGTGATTTTCTCGGTGGATACGGCGCTCGCCGCGCCAACGTGCTATTGCTGACGACCATTGCGCACGCCGCCGGAACGACGTTTATGTTGTTGTGCGCATTTGGAACTCATGCAGTTTTTCCGTCGCATCACGCAGTAATTTGGTCTTGTGCTGCCGGACTGAGTGGTGGCGGCGCGCTGGCCTTGTTCTACAAATCGCTCTCATCGGGAAATATGGGATTAACTGCGCCGGTTGCCGCGGTTTTCTCGGCGGCGATTCCCGTGGTCATCGGTATTACGCATGAGGGTTTCCCCGGCATTGCACCTGCATCTGGGTTTCTTCTGGCTGCCATCGGCATCTGGCTCGTCTCGCGCACCGAAGATGGGCAGCGTCCAAAAGGCATTGGGTTGGCCCTGATCGCCGGCGCCGGTTTTGCCGGATATTATCTTTGTACTCGCCAAGCTGGTGCCGGGTCGGTGTTTTGGATTGCAGCTCTCGCACGCGCCTCCTCTTTCACAGTTACTTCCATCATCGTTTTGTTCTCGCGCAGTTTCAAGCCGATGGATGGCTGGGGCGTGAAAATCGGCGTTCTGGCTGGATGCATTGATGTCACCGGCAGCGTTTGCTACATCCTCGCCGCGCAATCCGGAAGACTCGACTCGACAGTGGTTATTAGTTCGCTTTACCCTGTCGTCACTGTTCTACTCGCGCGCGTTGTTCTTCACGAACATTTCACACGTTGGAGAGTTGTCGGAATGATCGCTGCATTGCTCGCCGTTCCGCTCATCGCGCTATAGATGGAACATGTAGGGGCGGACGCCCTCGTCCGCCCAGTCGAGGTGAAGCTCGACGGTCCTCTCGCTCTGCCCGCCGCAATATGTTCAAATAGAAATGCCCATGATTAACGGCAAACGCATCGCGGTGGTCTTGCCCGCTTACAACGCGGAGAAAACGCTCGAGGCGACTGTCCGCGAACTGCCCGAACTGGTGGACATCACCATCCTCGTGGATGACCACAGTTCCGACCGCACTCTGGATGAAGCCGCGCGGCTCGGCTTACGCGCCTTCGTCCACGATCGCAACTACGGTTACGGACGCAACCAGCAAACGTGCTACCGCGAAGCCCTCGCTGCCGGCGCCGATGTCGTCATCATGGTGCATCCCGATTACCAATACACGCCGCTGCTCGTGACCGCGATGGCGAGCATGGTTGCCTATGACGTCTATGACGTCGTGCTGGGCTCGCGCATTCTCGGCGGCGGCGCTTTGCGTGGCGGCATGCCGATTTGGAAGTACATCGCCAACCGCTTTCTAACCGCATTTGAAAATTTATTTCTTGGGATTAAATTATCGGAGTACCACACTGGCTATCGTGCCTTCAGCCGCCGCGCTTTGACGGAATTGCCGCTTCTGGAAAATTCCGATGACTTCGTCTTCGACAATCAGATGCTGGCGCAATGCGCCTACTTCGGATTCCGCATCGGCGAAGTTTCCTGCCCAACGCGTTATTTCGAGGAAGCATCTTCCATCAACTTCCGCCGCAGCGTGAAATACGGCTTCGGGGTGCTGGCGACTTCTCTGCAATTTGGATTGCAGCGTTTCGGGCTCGCCCATTTCGCCATCTTCAACCGTCAAGGTCGCAAAATCGAACCCAGCCGTGCCGATTACTACGCGCCCGGCCGCCTCGCCTAAAAAATGGCGTGTCATCTTGAGCGAAGTGGGATGAATCGCTTGCGATTCATCCACGTAAGCGAAAGACCCGGTATTGATAAAGAAATTAGCGGGCTTAATTTTTATCGAGCCTTTTCCCGGCTTTCCATCATCCATTCGACTGATGACTGCCATCCCCAGCTGGTACGAGCGAAAGTTTGAGTTTGCTTTTCCTGTAGAGCAATATCCCAACATTGCTGTGCGCCTTCGCGGCACGCCTGCCCACTTGGAAGAACTACTGCATAGCAGTTTGCATGACCGCCTAATCGCCAAGCCCGACGGCAAATGGTCGGCGCAGGAACATGCCGGACACCTGCTCGATCTCGAAACTCTATGGTTGGCCCGCGTGGAAGATTTTGTTCGCGGCGGCGAGCCATTGAGTGTCGCCGATCTAACCAATCGCAGAACCGACGAAGCCAACTTCAATGCGCAGCCCTTGGATGAAATTCTGTCGAATTTCCGCCAGGCGCGAATGAAGCTGGTTGACCGCGTAGGAGAGTTACAGCCTGATTTCTTCGGGCGCACCCTGTTGCATCCGCGATTGAAGCAGCCCATGCGGTTGGTGGATCATCTCTTCTTCGTCGCCGAACATGATGACCACCATCTGGCCAAGATTTGGGAGCTGGTTAGCTGACGGTAATCAGCGGCTTGCCATACGGCAACACTTCCCCAATCTCCACAGCCGCAATTCCCGCGTCATTTAAAGCTTGCGCGAGTGGCGACGCCGATTTTTCATCCACCGAAATCAGCAACCCTCCCGCCGTTTGCGGGTCAAACAAGATCGCCTGCATCTCTTCGCTGATGTCGCCTTCATATCCGACCACACACTCGGCGAACTCGCGATTGGCTTTCAATCCCGCCGGAACATGCCCGGCGCGAATGCATTCGAGCGCGCCATCGAGCACGGGAATTTTGTTAACGAATAACCGCATAGAAATTTTCGAGGCCAGCGCAATCTCACGAGCGTGCGCGACTAATCCGAAGCCCGTGATATCAGTCATGGAATGAACGGTCGTCCCCGCATACGGCGCAATCACTTCGGCAGCTTTCTTATTTAGCGTCGTCATGGACTTGATCGCGCCATCCACCCAGCTCTGCTTGGCCTCACCTTTTTTCAGCGCGGTCGTAATCACGCCAGTGCCGAGCGCTTTTGTAAACAGCAGGCGGTCTCCGATTTTCGCGCCGTCATTCGCCAGCACTTTATGCGGATTAATCAGCCCCGTCACTGAGTAACCGAACTTCATCTCTTCATCGCGGACGCTATGCCCGCCGACCACCGAGCACCCGGCCTCGATCATCTTCGATAAGCCGCCCTGCAAGATCTGTTCAAGGATGTCTGTATCACCCGTACCCGGAAAACAAACATGCGCGAGCGCCGTAATCGGCCGTCCGCCCATCGCATAGATATCGCTCAGAGCATTCGTCGCTGCGATCTGTCCAAACGTGAAAGGATCGTCCACCATTGGCGTGAAAAAATCGACCGTCTGCACTAACGCAAGTTCTTCACTGAGCTTGTAAACTCCCGCGTCATCGGCGTGGTCGAACCCAACTAAAACATTAGGGTCGGTTTGCCGCGGCAGCTTCGGCAAAATTTTGTCGAGAATCGCCGGGCTAAGCTTCGACGCGCATCCTCCGGCTTTTACGGTTTCGGTAAGGCGAACTGTTTTTGTTTCTGGCATGCAGTCCTACTT
>JAJPHW010000073.1 GCA_021325035.1 Terriglobia bacterium | reverse complement strand
TAGAGTTCCGAGGCGTTGAAGTGGTTTGTCCGGTTGGCGGTGAGCCCGGAGCCCGAGCAACAGATCGCGCGTAGCATCCGCAAGGAAGCAACGAGAGCAGGTCTGGCGAGGGTCTAACGCGAGCTACTGGCCGAGATGAATGACGGCAACACTACCTCGGAACTCTTAATTTTTTGTCCGCTGATGCAAAGCCATTTGCATTACTTCCGCTAAATGCAGCGTTTTCCTGCCTGTAGTTTGCGTGATTTGTTCGCGGCAACTAAACCCATCTGCGATGATCAATTCTTCTGATGTTGCTTCGCGCACGGCGGGTAGAAGTTCCAGTTCTCCTATTGCCATCGAAACATCATACTTATCTTTTTCGAAGCCGAACGATCCAGCCATCCCGCAACAACCGGGCGCGGGCTGCCGAAATTTCACCCCCAGTTTGGCTAGCAAAGCTTCCTCGTCTGTCATCTTCATAATCGATTTGTGATGGCAATGACCATGCAGGATCGCATCACGTTTCAATTGCGGCCAGCCAAAATCAGGACGATGTTTCTCGATGAATTCGCTCAACAACAATACACGTTTGGAGAGTTTTTGCGCGCGCTCATGATTCGGAAAAAGATTATTCAGTTCGTCGCGGAACACGGCAGCGCAACTCGGCTCCAGCACGATGATTGGAATGTCTGTTGAAGCGTCGGTCTGCAATGTTTCGACAATCTCGAGCAAAAGACGTTTTGCGCGGCCCAACATCCCAAAGTCATAAAGAGGCCGTCCGCAACAAAGCTTTTTTGCGGGAATCTGTACTCGAAATCCAGCAAACTCCAAGACCTCGACCGCAGCTTTCGCTGAACCTGGAAGAAAATAGTTCGTAAATGTATCAGCCCAAAGAATGACCGGTTGAGAACCCCCATCACGTGGAACATATCGTGCAAACCAGTCACGAAATGTTTGCCGCGCAAACTTAGGAACTTCACGTTGGGGAGCCACGCCAGCACCGAACTTGAGCAAATCTCTTATGAATGGAAACTGCGTGGCAGCGTTAACAATACCTGCGAAAGGTGATGCCAGCCCCGCCCAAATATCAATATTTCCAAAAGCATAGGCGCTACGCGGGCGTATGCGGCCCTCATAATGACGAGATAGAAATTCTGCTTTGTACGTCGCCACATCCACGCCGACGGGACAATCGCTTTTGCATCCTTTGCAAGCGAGGCACAAATCCAGCGAATCTTTCACGTTTTCATCGCGCCATCCGTCTTTGATGACTTCGCCCTTCGTCATCTCCCACAGAAGATGTGCCCGTCCGCGGGTGGAATGTTCCTCTTCGCGCGTCACCCGAAAACTCGGACACATCACCCCGCCATGGTCATGACGGCATTTGCCGACACCCACGCAACGGAGCGCCGCGCGCGACAAACTACCTTCATCCTGCGGAAATTTGAAATGCGTCTCCGGTTCCCACGGGCGATACCCTGCGCCAAGTCGAAGATTTTCGTCTAACTTGTAGGGCTCGACGAGCTTCCCCGGATTCATCTTCCAATCGGGGTCCCAAATTGCCTTGAATTCACGAAATGCCTGCACCAACTCCGAGCCAAACATTTTCGGCAACAATTCTGCGCGCTGCTGCCCATCACCATGCTCACCGGAGATTGAGCCGCCATAACTCACGACCAAGTCGGCCGCTTCTTCCATGAATTTGCGGTACTTGGCAATGCCGTCTTTGCTCTGCAAATCAAAATTTGTGCGATTGTGGACGCAGCCATCACCAAAATGGCCATAAAGCGTGCCGCGATAGCCGTAGCGCGTCATCAATTTGCGCAGCTCGCGCAAATAACCGCCCAGTTTTTCTGGAGCGACAGCCGAGTCCTCCCAACCTTCCCATGTCAGCGGCTCGCCAGGCACATGTGAGATTGCCCCAAGGCTTGATTCACGAACCTCCCAAACCCGTTTGACCTGGCGCTGATCCGTAAAAAGCCTTATCTGTGGCGGGTTTGCAGAGCGGCCTAGTGACTCCATCAAGCTGCGAGCCTGCACTTCAGCTTCGGCCAGCGTGCCAGCGCCAAATTCCGTTAACAGCCATCCTCCACCCTCTGGCAACAACGCCAATCCTTCCGAATTGATCCCTTTGCGGCGGGTATATTCGACGAGCAAATCGTCAATGCCCTCGAGCCCAATCGGTTTATGAGAAAGAATCTGTGGAACCAGGTCTGCGCACTGATAAATATCTGGACATGCAATGACCAACAAGACACGCGCCGTTGGACTCTCCACCAACCTACACGTTGCTTCTAGTACAGTTACGCATGTGCCCTCTGAACCGACCAACGCCCGCGCGACGTTGAAGCCATTTTCGGGCAGTAAATCGTTCAAGTTATAGCCTGAAACCCGCCGCGGAATGTTCGGGAAGCGCTCACGCACCAAACTCGCATATCGTTCACTTAAGTTCTTAAGCGATGAGTAAATTTCTCCGCGCCGTCCCCCAGATCGAATAATCGCATCCAATTCCTGTTCATTGTTCGCACCAACCTTTAAGCGCAGGCCATCGTACGTCAGAACTTCCAGTGCTTCGATATTTTCCGCAGTCTTGCCGGCCATTACCGAATGCACGCCACAGGAATTATTCCCGATCATTCCGCCGAGGGTGCAACGATCATGCGTTGCGGGATCTGGCCCGAAGGTCAAATGATGTTTTTCCGCTTCATGCCGAAGCGTGTCAAGGACCACACCGGGCTGCACACGCGCCATTCTTCCAGC
The DNA here is from genome assembly GCA_021325035.1 of Terriglobia bacterium. Taxonomy (GTDB): domain Bacteria; phylum Acidobacteriota; class Terriglobia; order Terriglobales; family Acidobacteriaceae; genus JAJPHW01. The sequence goes on along the minus strand of JAJPHW010000073.1, from coordinate 19,045 downwards.
CGGATCAATCTCGAGAATATTCGCCATGTATCGCGAAAAATCGAGAACGACCGCCACATTGCAACATTGCCCGGCGAGTGAAGTCCCCGCTCCACGGCAAAGAATCGGCGCGCCATGCTGACGGGCGAGGGCGATTGCCGCTTCCACGTCTGCGGCATCCCGAGGAAGCACGACTCCGATGGGAACCTGCCGGAAATTCGAGCCGTCCGTGGCGTAGAGAGCCCGGCTGCCCTGGTCGAAGCGCACATCCCCGCGCAGATTGCGGCGCAGCGCGCTCTCCAACGCATGAGCGTCAACCGCAAATGAGCGCGCAGCGATAGCGATTTGGGTAAGTTGGTCTGCCACCGGCGTATAATCTGCGACTCCGCAGTATGGCACACCCAAACGGCGATGGTGATGATTCTTGCGGTGCTTTTTAAGCGAGGTAGCGGGTTAAATAGTCAATCATGCTCAGCGAGAGTAGAAGCACGAGAAAGAACAACGCCGATGCGATCACCAATTTGGTGAGTTTTTCACTGGCGTACTTCACATGCATGAAGAACAGCACGACCAAAATCGCTTTGAAAGTTGCAATGGACAACGCCACGATAGTGTTGAAAGGCCCCAAGTCAATGAAGGAGACCGCGGCGGTCACGACGGTCAGGACCATCAGCGTGATCCAGATGCCGTAGTACATCTTGCTCGACATTACATGTTCAGACATGGCTTAGGCTCACTTAAGCGGTTTTCGGTCTATCAGGTAAAGCAACGGGAATAAATAAATCCAAATAATGTCCACAAAGTGCCAGTACAATCCGCCCAGTTCAATCGGCGTATAGTACTTCGGCCCGTATGTTCCCTTCCAAGCGTGGTAAGTCAAATACAAAAATAGTCCCACGCCGATAACCATGTGCAGTGCGTGCATGCCGGTCATGGCGAAATACAGGGAGAAAAAGATTTGAGCGTGACGCTGATCGATATGTAGCTGGGGATACTCGCGCACCAAATCGGCAACACTGAAAGAAGCACCCGGTATATGGTGTTCAACATACTTGTCGTGCCACTCGATAGCCTTAACCCCAAGGAAGGTCAAACCAAGAACGAGCGTAAGCAGCAACAACACAACCAGTAATTTCCGCTTCCCCATCTGCGCAGCGCGAACGCCCAAAGCGACCGTCAAGCTGCTGCCAATCAGTACCACTGTGTTGACCGTACCCAGCCAGATATTCAAGCTGCGGCTGCCGGCGGCAAACTCCGCATAATACCAGGTGCGGTAAATCAAATAGGCACAGAACATGCCGCCGAAGAACATCACTTCCGTTGCAAGGAACAGCCACATCGCCAGCGAAACCGTGTTGCGCTGCTGCTCCGCGCTTACAAAGTGATGCAGTAGCTCTGGGCCGTGGCTTTCGTGGCTTTCGGTCTGGACGGCGCTATTGCTCAAGCCAGGCCTCCTTGGGAACTGGAATCTGATCGTAGTTGTAAGCTTCCCATGTCACTTCCGGAGTTTCGTCGAAGTTAAATGTCGGTGGAGGTGAAGACGTCTTCCACTCCAGGCCGGCAGCGCCCCACGGGTTGTCGCCGACAACTTTGCCGTACCGCAGCGACCACATGAAATAGACCATCGGCAGCAGATATCCAACCGCAAGAATCGTCGATCCCGCGGTGGACATGACATTCAAAATCTGAAATTCCGGCGGATATTGCCAGTACCGCCTCGGCATTCCCATGTAGCCGAGAATAAACTGCGGGAAGAACGTCAGGTTAAATCCAATGAACACAATCAGCGCCGCCAGACGTCCCCACCATTCCGGATACATACGGCCGGTTATTTTAGGCCACCAGAAATGCAGTCCCGCCATATAACCCATGACTGCACCTCCGACCATGATGTAGTGGAAGTGGGCAATGACGAAATAGGTGTCCGTCACGTGGACATCCAATCCGAGAGACGCCAGGAACAACCCCGTCAACCCGCCAATCGTAAACAGGCCAATAAATCCCAGCGCATAGAGCATCGGCGTGGCGAACGAGATCGACCCTTTGTACAAAGTCGCGGTCCAGTTGAAAACTTTAATCGCAGAAGGCACTCCGACCAAGTACGTCAAAATCGAAAACACCAGCGCCGAATACAGCGAAATTCCGGCAACGAACATGTGGTGCGCCCACACGATGAAGCCAATCACTGCAATTCCGATACTGGAAAGCGCCACGGCTCCATAACCGAAGATGCGCTTTCGGCTGAAGCAGGCCAATACTTCGCTGACCACTCCCATTGCCGGCAAAATCATGATGTACACAGCCGGGTGCGAATAGAACCAGAACAGATGCTGGAACAACAACGGATCGCCGCCCAAATTCGGGTCGAAAATGCCTAGGTGCAGGGTGCGCTCCAGTACGACCAGAACGAGGGTGATGGCAATTACCGGAGTTCCTAGCAACTGAATCACGCTGGTCGCATAATGCGCCCACACGAATAGCGGCAGCCGCGACCAGGTCAGTCCCGGTGCGCGCATACGGTGGACCGTCACAACAAAGTTAAGTCCCGTAAGGATGGATGAGAAACCCGCAATAAAAATTGCCAGTCCGGCTTCGACCACGTGCGTGTTGCTGAACGCCGTGCTGAGCGGTGTATAGAAAGTCCATCCCGTATCCACACCGCCTTCGACCATTGCGTACAGCATCAACGCTCCGCCGGCAATATACAGATACCAGCTCAACAGGTTGATGCGGGGCAGCGCCAGATCTTTCGCCCCAATCATCATCGGGATGAGAAAGTTCCCCAGCGTGGCCGGAATCGACGGAATCAAGAAGAAGAACACCATGATCTGGCCATGCATGGTGAACAGCTTGTTGTATGTGTCGGCAAGTACCAGATCGCCCGCTGGCGTCAACAACTCCAGCCGGATCAGCAGCGCCATAAAACCGCCGATGAAGAAGAAGAACGTAATGGAGACCAAATATAGGAGAGCAATACGCTTGTGGTCTGTCGTTAACAGCCACGACCGTATGCCGTACTCCTTATTCAGATAATTTTCGCGTTCGGCGCTTACTGCTGCGGTAGCCATGACTATTCCTTGGGACCCATTTTCGTTCCGGCAGCCGCGCTCTGCGTCCCCGCAGGCGGCTGGCTCAAAGATTTCACATATGCAACCAGTGAGTTCAATTGTTCATCCGTCACTAGTCCTTGAAATACGGGCATGATCGGCTTGTAGCCGTTCACGACCTTGGCTGCCGGCGACAGTATGGATTCACGTACGTAATTTTCGTCGGCCATCACTGTACGGCCATCTTCCAAAAGAACGGGTTTCCCGAACACACCAATCAGATTCGGGCCACGTCCCTGAGAATCTGTTCTATGACATGTGGGGCAACCTAGAGTTTGGAATAAGTCCGCTCCGTTGGATGCCAGCGTGCCGTTGGCCTTTCCTCCCGCCATCCACGCCTCATAATCCGATTGTTCCATTACGACAATGTCGCCAATCATGCCGGAGTGTGCGGTCCCGCAGTACTCCGCGCAGAACAGATGGTACGTGCCCGGCTTGGTCGCCCGGAACCACTCCGTCGTGTAACGTCCCGGCAGCACGTCCTGCTTAATACGGAATGCGGGAACATAGAAGCTGTGAATCACATCTTGCGAAGTCATGATCAGGCGCACATCCCGGCCCACAGGAACATGCAATTCGTTGATCTCGCGTTGCCCTTCCGCATGCTCAATCTTCCACATCCACTGCTTGGCCACGACATAGACTTCCGCCGAAGTCCTCGGCGGCGTGCGCTCCTGAAAGTAGATCACCGCACCCCATGCGAAGATGAGCATGAAAATCATCATCGGGATGATGGACCAAGCCAACTCCAACGGCACGGATCCGTGAATTTGCTCCGCATCCACACCTTCGCGACGCCGGTATTTGGTTACAAAGACCAGAATGGTCGCGAAAATAGCGACAGTCATCACCAGCGACAGCAGGGTCAGAAAAATGTAAAGAGCATCAACGTTGCCCGATATCGACGAGGCGCCCGGTGGCCAAAGTGGAAAATGCTCAATCATAAGAAATATAAAAATCCGCTAGATATAAATTCTCACGCTTAATGCGCCGCCGTTCTCGATGGTCCCATCTTGACCATCACAGCGAAAAACGCTCCCAACACAAGCACCGTCGCCAAGCCGGAGATTTGCAGAACACGGCTGATGATGGCGCTATATTTTCCCGCCTTTGGGTCATAGTGGTAGCAATACAGCAAAACTTCATCAATCGGAGATCCGATCTTCTTGTCGGCGGCCTGAATTAGCCCCAACCGTAAATCCTTGGGAGCATATTCGACGCCGTAGTAATACTGCGCAATCTTGCCCTCGGGAGTCAGAATCATGATCGCCGTGGCATGCGCAAACTGGTCCGACTTCGGATCGTATTCATACTGGAACCCGGCAGCCTTGGTCAGCGCATCAATCGAATTCGCCTGACCGGTCAGAAAGTGCCATCCCTCCGCAGCTCCAGCCCGACCATAACGCTTTAAGATATCCGCTTTCTTGTCCGCAGCCGCTGCCGGCGTGTCTTTCGGATCGAAGCTTACGGTAACCACGTCGAACTGATTGCCGATGTCAAATTTCAAAACCCGAAGCGAAGTCTCCAGACCACTCAAAACTTCTCCGCACAACATCGGGCAGCGGTAATAAACCAAAGTCAGGATGATCGGTTTCTTGCCAAAATAGTCACCGAGACGCACAGCCTTCCCGCTCTCATCCAAAAACTGCAAATCCGCCGGTATCTGCTCGCCCATGTGCTGCGCGATGCCGACGTCTTTCAACCCCGGAGGACGCACATTGGCGGGCGGCGACATAATCCCGGTATTCATGCCTTGAGCCCAAACAGCGGACGGGACAACGATTAGCGCAAAAGCCAGCGCCAGCGCCCATTTCCAGCCGTCGGGTTTTCGCTTCGTAATCAAATTCGTCCTCAAATCGCTACGGCTTTGCGGCCGTTGCTGCCGTCTCCGCGGCTTGCGGGCGCACCGGCAATCCGCGTTGCGCTGTCAGTTGCATGGCCCGTTCAATGGGAATCCGCACAGCCCCGGCATCTTTGTCCACCCATCCATAGCTGTGCAGCGTCTGCTCTTCCTTCAAGCGGAAATCGTTGATCTCCAGCCGCTCGTTGGTCTCCAGCCGCGGCTCGGGAAATTTTTGCGCTTCCTGCGGATTCACGTCCCTCATATCACCCGTCGGCACGGCCATCATCGGGCTGACCACTTCCTGATGGGTCCGCGAATAATAATCCAGGCCTTTGTAAATACCACGTATCACCACGTTCGCCAGGGCCACGATGACCAGCAGCGTGATGAAAAATGCAATCACTCCGCCAGAGCCAATGTCCTGTAGCTCAAAACCCTGATCGTTCGGGTCCGGGCCGGAAGCATGTCCGTGTTGTTTAGTGTCCGCCATGTACCGGCTCCAATACTTTCTGCGCGTGAATGTCGTACGCCGCCAGTAGCGGCCGCGAAGCCAGATTGCGGCAGAAAAATGCCAGCCATAATCCGCCCATGGCCACCGCAACCACAATATCCAGCCACGTAAGCCGGAATGTCTCCGAATAATTCGGTTCGATCATGAAGTACAAATCCACCCAGCGCATGACCATAATCCATGCCGCCAGAAACGCCAGACGGCGGATATCGCGCTTGAGCGGCCTGGATAGCAACAAGCAGAACGGCACCGCAAACTGGAAGACCACCAGGAACAAACCAACGTAGCCCCAGCCGCCATTGAACCTGCGGTAGTAATAAGTAATCTCTTCCGGCAAATTGCCCGCCCACATGATGAGCAACTGCGAGAACGAGAAATACGCCCAAACCATCACGAATGCCAGCGTCCACTTGCCATGATCGTGGGCAAAGCTTGGCTTCAACATCGTGGACATCGGTTCATAGCGCGAGAGGATACTTTCAATCACGATGCAAAACGCCATCGCCGACATCAATTCGCCGATCAGAATAATCAGCGGGTACATCGTCGAAATCCAACCAGGCGTGATGGACATCATCCAGTCAATCGTCGCGAATCCGATGCTCAGCGCAAAGATCACCAGTCCGGGGGCGCTCAACTGCTTGGTCCGGGCGCTGGTGTCGCGCATCGGTGGATGGTCATGCTCGGCAGACCACTTACTCAAAAAGAATACGAGTACAGCCCAAATGGCGAAGTAAATGACCGCGCGGATAAAAAACCCATGCGGATTCAAATAGGTCTGCGTAATCTCCTGCAAATGCTCCCGCAGATGTTTGTCCGCCACTGTATCGAGCGGACGCGCCCAAATGTAGAGATGTGGCAACCCAAACAGGATGGGAATAAAAAGGACCATCATGAGCGGCAGGCAGCGCATGGCTGCAATTTGAATGCGCTGGATGACCATGCCCCAGGTTCCGCCGGTCACGTGACGTACCATCAGAAAAGCCAGCGCGCCGAGCGTCACACCCAGCCAATCCATGAACCCGAGCAGATAAGCATGAAAAAAATCACCAGGGCGTACAAACGCACCCACAATCGCCAGCACAGCAAAAATTAATCCAATCACAAGCGACCGCGTACCGATGGTGCGCACCACCGAAGGCGCCAGGAAGTTCATCTCATGTGAGCGCGCGGTGGTCATTTCGTGCCTTCTCCTTTTTCACTGGCCTGCTCAGCCGGAGCCATCTCAGGCGGGGTCGCACCAGATCCCGGCTCACCGCGGAATACCAGATTGTCCGAAGGGATTTTCTGACCCTGCGGCACATCGGCGGAAGTCGCATTCTGACTCAACTGCAGCGCACGAATATAGGCTGCAATGCACCAGCGGTCACGCGGTGGAACCTGCGCCGAGTAATCCGGCATCGCTCCGAATCCATTCGTCATCACGTCAAAGAAATATCCAATCGGCGCTTTGCGCAAGCGATCAATGTGATACGACGGCGGATGGCGGTAGCCGCGCTGCACAATCATTCCATTGCCATCACCAACGCGCGAGTGACAGGGAGCGCAATAGATGTTGAAACGCTGCTGCCCGCGCGCCAAAACATCTTCCGTCACAGGGAATGGCATGTAATCGCCTGGATCACTACCAATTTTCCCCGAATAGAAATATGTATCTTCGTGATACTGCCCGCGTGCAACCGTGCCTTCGGCTTGCGGACGCTCGGAACGCAAATCCGCATAAAAATCGCTCTTCGCCAGAGGCTTAAAACGCGGTTGGTCATGCATATCCTGCCGGCATCCCGCCAAAGCAAGAACCGCGAGAAGCCCCAAACCTGAAAATTTGCGCAGCTTCAGCATGACCTAGCTGGGGACCTCCTCAATGGACTTTGGCCCCAGACTTTGAAGAAATGCACGGGTCTCGGTTTCGTTGTACTTTTCATCACTCGAAAAAACCACCAAAAAGAACTTGTCTTCCGTCACCCGCGAGAATCGCTCCACGTTGAATACCGGGTGATAAGGCAGAGGCAGGCCATTCAAAGCCAACATGCCGAAGACCGCCGACAACACTGAAAACAAAATCGTCAACTCAAAAGTCACAATCATGAATGATGGCCACGAGTGGAATGGCCGCCCGCCAATGTTCGTCGGATAGGCGATGTTCGCCACCCAATACTGCAAACCGTAGCCTGTCATGCAGCCGATTATCCCGCCAATCAAAACCACCAACGCAACTCGATTGTGATGGAAACCAATTGCTTCCCACAGCTCTTCCACCGGATAGGGGCTGTACGCGTCAATCTTCCTGTAGCCTGCCGCGTGCGTGCGGCGCGCTGCGGCCACAATCTCATCCGCGCTATCGAATTCGGCCATCAGGCCGTAAATTGCCGGCTCGTTCATTCCGCCTTCACCTTGGACTCAGGCAAGAGAGTCCGCATTTCGAAAATCGAGATGCTGGGCAGTATGCGCATGAAAAAGAACATGCAGAACAGGAACAAGCCCAGCGTTCCGGTATAGGTAAACCAGTCCCACTTGGTGGGGTAGTACATGCCCCACGAAGAATTCAGGAAGTCGCGGTGCAAGCTGACCACGACAATGATGAACCGCTCCAGCCACATGCCGACCAGTACAACGGTCGAAACCAGGAACAGCAACACGGGCTGAGTGCGGAACTTGCGGATCCACAACACCTGAGGGATAAAGATATTGCAAATTAACAGCGAGTAGTACCACGTCGCGTACGGCCCATGCAGGCGGTTCCACAGCAGGAACGCATCGTAGCGATTGCCGCCGTACCAACCCATAAAAGCTTCCATGGCGTAGCCGTAGCCTACGATCAATCCTGTCGCCAGCATGACTTTGGCGGAGTTCTCAAGGTGCCGCTCGGTAATGAAATCTTTCAGGCCGTAGATGGAACGAATCGGAATTGCCAGCATCAACACCATGGCAAATCCAGAGTAGATTGCACCCGCCACGAAATAGGGCGGGAAGATCGTCGTATGCCATCCGGGCACAATGCCGACCGCGAAATCGAAGCTCACAACGGTGTGCACGGAGAGCACCAGCGGCGTTGCCAAGCCGGCAAGAAGTAAATAAGCCGTTTCGTAACGGCTCCAGTGCCGCGCCGAACCACGCCATCCCATAGCCAGCGCGCCGTAAGCACGCTTGACCCAGATATTCGTCGCGCGGTCGCGCAAGGTCGCGAGGTCGGGAATTAAGCCGACAAACCAGAACAGTAGAGAAGTCGTTGCATACGTAGAGACTGCGAAGACGTCCCAAATCAACGGGCTACGAAATTGGGGCCATACCCCCATCGTGTTGGGATAGGGAAACATCCAGTACGCTACCCACGGACGCCCGGTATGAATCAAGGGGAACAATCCAGCGCAAGCCACGGCAAAGAGCGTCATCGCTTCTGCGAAGCGATTGATGGAGTTGCGCCAGGTCTGCCGCAACAACATCAAAATCGCCGAAATCAGCGTTCCGGCGTGACCGATACCGATCCACCAAACGAAATTGACAATAGCGAAGCCCCAGCCGATGGGGATCGTAATGCCCCAAATGCCCGTGCCTTTGATGAACAGGTAGCCAACAGCCAGCAACAGCAGATTGACGAAGCCGAAACAGAACATCACCCCGGCGAGCCATCCAATGGAGAGCGGCCGCTTGAGCACTACATCGCTAATCTTTGCGGTAACGGTTGAAAACGAGTGCCCCGGCTCAATCACCGGTGCCCGCTTTCTGCCTGTTTCGACTTCTTCGAGTAGCTGCGTCATGACTTCGTTAGCGCTCCGCGTTAAGCTTCCAGTTCAGGGTTGGGGTTGCGAATCTCCGCCAAATACGTTGTGCGCGGGCGCGTATTCAAATCGCCCAGCAGACTGTAATTCCGCGAACCGGCCTTCAACTTCGCCACCCGGCTGTTCGGGTCGTTGATATTTCCAAACACGATTGCATCCGCCGGGCAGGACTGCTGGCAAGCGGTCTGCAATGCGCCATCTTTCACCTTGCCGTCGCCATTGCGCTCGGCATCAATGCGCGCCCAGTTAATGCGCTGGACGCAATACGTGCACTTTTCCATGACGCCGCGGCTGCGGACGGTTACATCCGGATTGCGCATCATCTTGTACTGCGGCGTTTCCCAATCCTGGAACAACAAGAAGTTAAACCGCCGCACTTTGTAGGGACAGTTGTTCGAGCAATAGCGCGTGCCGATGCAACGGTTATAGACCATGTCGTTCAGGCCTTCAGTACTGTGCGTGGTCGCGCCAACCGGGCAAACCAGCTCACAGGGCGCATTCTCGCATTGCTGACACGGCACCGGCTGGAAGTAAGCCTTGGGATTGTCGCGGTCGCCCTCGTAATAGGCGTCCACGCGAAGCCAGTGCATGTGCCGCCCTTTGACTACCTGCTCTTTACCCACGACGGGAATGTTATTTTCCGACTGGCAGGCAACAATGCAGTTGTTGCAACCCACGCAGGCATTCAGGTCAATCGCCATGCCCCAGGCATTCGGCTCTTTGTTGTAGTCGAAACCGGGATAAAGCGTTAACGCCTTGGGCGGCTCTTCGTCCTTGGCAAAATCAGGCTCTTTGCGATACTCCTCCATGCTGGCCGTGCGCACTAAGGGACGCGTGGAACCATCCGGCGTCTCCATGGTTTGATAGCCCTGGGTCGAGGCCAGCTTGTACGTACCGCCTGCTTTTCGGACCTTCCCCGAAGCCACGTAGGAATTCGCACTGTAGAAGAGCGGGTACATATCAAAACCCACTCCGGTACCAGCCCGCCCAGCGCGCTTGCGGCCATAACCAAAGAAAGTAGTGACGGAATTATCGGCATGACCAGCTTGAATCCAAACTGGCGCCGTGACCTGCTTGCCGTTAATCTCAAGCGTGACCAGATCTTCCGTCTTCAGCCCCATGCGCTCCGCCATGGCTGGCCCGACGAGCACAGCGTTGTCCCATGTCAGTTTGGTCATGGGCGCGGGCAATTCCTGCAACCAGCCGTTATTTGCAAAACGGCCGTCGTACACCGAAGGATGGCGGCGGAAGTTAATCTCAATCGCGCCATCTTGCGGAGTTTCCGCTTTTGGGAAACTCGCCGATTTTGCGGAAACAGATTTCGGAGCGAAGGTTGTTCCTTCAATCCAGCCATCGTTCAACGATTTTCGCCAGAACGCGTCGAAATCTGCGCCCGAATGTTTGCCCTTCCAGTAATTTTGGACGATGTCGTGTCCGCTGGCATCGGACTGGCCGCCAATCAGTGCCACCATCTCATAAATACTTTTGCCGCCGTAGAGTGGAGCAATCAACGGCTGCACAATGCTGACCGTGCCGTCATAGGCTCGCGCATCGCCCCAGGCTTCAAGATAATGCGCTTCGTTGATGTGCCAATGGCAAAGCTCGCCAGTCTCGTCGTTATAGAGGCCAAGATGCACACGCGTCGGGATGTTGCTGTTCATCAACGCATCGGCGAATCCGAGCTCAGCAGGAGCATCATAAGCAGGATTGCCGCCAAGAATGAACAGCATGTCCACCTTGCCGGCGCGCATGTCAGCCACGAGATCTTTTAGCGATTCAGCCTGATTGACCGGATTCGCATCGACCGGATCGGTATAAGCGACCGTTCGCCCAACATTACCCAGCGCCTGGTTGATGGCAAAGACCAAGGCATGAACCGACGGCGGCAAGTGATCACCGGCAACGATAACACTGGAGCCCTTATGCGCTTGCAGATCTTTTGCGACCGCCGCAACAAAGCGGGAACTTTCAGAACTCAGCGAAGTCGCGCTGCTAGCGCCAGCCCCAACCACAGAAGCCAGAGCCGAGGCCACAGCTTCCATTTGCATCGCAGGCATCGCCAGATGATGGTCTGCTTTTGCGCCCGTTGATGTCGGATTGCTCTCGATTGCATACAGACGGGTCATCGCTCCTGCATCGGGATTGCGGCGCTTGGCGAAGTCGCGCGCGTAGCGCACGCTGCCCGGGAACCCTGCATAGAGAAAATCCGCATCCAGCGAAACAATCACGTCGGCATTTTCTAGCTTGTACTGCGCTTCCACCTGCTGCCCAAAGGCCGCCTGCGAGGCCGCGCGAATATTGTCACGATTGACCGGCTCATAAACGTGCCACTTGGCCTGCGGATAAGCCTTCAACAGCGAATTCAATTGATCAGCCAGCGTAGGAGAAGAAACCGTCCGGGTCAGAATGCGAATGCCCGCCCCGCCGAGCGGCTTCTGCATATTGATTTGACCATTCAGAGACGCCACCAAGCCCGACCATGTACTCATCTCTCCCATGTGAATGATGGTTTGAGAGCGGTCCGGGTCATACATCTCCAGGATCGAAGCCTGCGCGTAAATATCAGTACCGCCAAGACTTGCAGGATGCTTGTCATTGCCCTCAACCTTGGTTGGCCGGAACATCTGGCTTTCCACCAAAATCGGCGAAGCATAGCCGCCCATCGTGAAAGCGGTAGCAAAAAACATCGGACGGCCCGGCACAAGGTCCTCGGGCTGCTTTACATAAGGAACAATGGACTCAAGCGGCTGCTTGGTGCAGGCGGTCATGCCCGCCATCGCCAGTGAAGCGCCCATCAACTTCATGAAACCACGGCGCGAGACGTCGTCTAGCCATTCGGACGCGCCTTTGGGAAACTCGCGGTGGAGCATCTCCTGGAATTCTTCGCTGCCTGCAAGCTCCTCGAGGCTGCGCCAGTACTCCGGCCCTTTAGCTTCCGCAATACGCGCTTGCGCGGTGGCGAGATCGAGCGAACCCTTCTTGCCGGGGCAGACTTCCTCGCGCTTCGATTTATTTTCTGGTGCCATCTTTTATTCGCTTATTCTCTAATTCTTTCGTAATTAGCGGTGACATGTCGAGCAACTTGTAATGTCTGCCACCGTGCGCAAATTGTGCTTTTGAATCAGATACTTACCCAGCGTTCGCTGATCGGTAAATTCCTGCCCGTCGAGACTCAACGGCTGATCGTTTGAAGGCTGCTGGTAACGCATATTGAAGACCTGATCGCGCGGCCGCAGATACTTATCCGGAGCGCGATGGCAGTCCAAACACCACTCCATGCGCAGCGACGCATTGTTGTACATCAAAGGCATGCGGTCCACGGGGCCATGACAGGTATTGCAGCCCACGCCCTTGTTAATGTGAATGCTGTGGTTGAAATAAACGTAATCGGGCAGATCGTTCACCCGCGTCCACACTAGGGAATGCCCTGTACGGAAGCTGTCGCGAACCGGCTCAAGCAGCGCAGCATTAGTCCAAATCTGCGAGTGGCAGTTCATGCAAGTCTTGGTCGGAGGAATCCCGGCGAAGTTGGAGTTTTCGACTGAAGTGTGGCAATAACGGCAGTCAATTCCTAAACCTGCGACGTGATGCTGGTGGCTGAAGGGTACGGGCTGCGGTCGCGCTACTTTTTCGTAAGTAACGTAGGGCGACCGATCCAGCTCCAGAATGACATAGAGGGCCAAGCCGGCGATAAGGGCCACGGCCAGTATTGACGCTCGCGCGATTGCATTCGAACTACGATGAAATATCTGCATGTAACGATAACTTCAGGTGCAGCGGGAACAACATCGTCCCCGGAATTTTCAGCGTTTGCCGGTTTGATTGCCTGTTGAGACCGGATGTCTTTTTGAAAACTGAAAAGTATAGCAGTTCATGTTGCCGAATTGAAAGTTAGAGTGCAGAAAATTAAAAAAAAATTATTATTCAACGCAACCTCAGGAAAATTTCGCCGCAAAACCAGCGTTCTAACGCAAATTCATCACTAGCAACCTTGGTTCCGTCATCTCTTCGATGGCGTAGCGCAAGCCTTCCCGGCCCAATCCGGAATCTTTCACTCCTCCATACGGCATGTGATCAATCCGGAACGTAGGGACATCTCCCGCCACTAACCCGCCAACTTCCAACTCTTCATAAGCATTGAACAGCAGCTTTACATCGCGCGTGAAAATTCCCGCCTGCAAGCCGAATGACGATGCATTGACCTGCCGCACTGCCTCCTCAAATGATTCATAGGGTTCGACGGTAACGACCGGAGCGAAAATCTCCTGACAGTTCACCTTCATATCGGGACGCGTGCCCGTCAAAACGGTGGGTTCCAGCATAGTTCCATTGCGTCTTCCACCGCACAGCAATCGCGCGCCGCTGCGCACGGCTTCCTGAATCCATTCCGCCGCTCGAACTGCATCGCGCTCGCGAATCATCGGGCCAACATCGGTGGATTCTTCCATGGGATCGCCCGTCCGCAATTTGCTGACGCGGTCCACGAGCAACTCGATGAATTTTGCGCTCACCGAGCGCTCCACCAGAATGCGCTGCACCGAAATACAGCTTTGGCCTGCATAGCTGAAACCTCCGGCCGCGCAGCGATCGGCCGCGAAAGCGATGTCCGCATCGCTGTGAACAATCACGCCAGCGTTGCCGCCCAACTCCAACACAACTTTCTTCTTGCCGGAATTTTTCTTGATCTCCCAGCCCACAGGAACACTGCCGGTAAAGCTAATGAGTTTTAGCCGATCGTCGCTCACTAGTAACCCGGCGTCTTCGTTGGAGAGCGGCAGAACGTTCAACGCTCCATCCGGCCAACCCGCCTGCTGTACGGACTCCGCAAGCATTAACGCCGTCATAGGAGTTTGTGGCGCAGGCTTCAATACCATGGTGCAACCCGCCGCAATAGCGGGCGCGACTTTGTGCGCCACAAGATTCAATGGGAAGTTAAAAGGCGTAATCCCCGCAATTGGCCCCAACGGGAACCGCCTCACCATACCCCAGCGGCCCACCGTGAACTCTTGCCAATCGAGTGGAAGATATTCGCCGTAAATACGGACGCTCTCTTCTGCCGCGACCGTAAAAGTGAAGATCGCGCGGTCCACTTCCGACCGCGCCGTCTTAATCGGCTTGCCGGCCTCCTGCGCGATGCAACGCGCGTATTCTTCCTTTCGTTCGGAAATATTCTCGGCTACGCTTTTGAGCACGCGCTGCCGCTCAAAGGCCGGCAAACGCCGCGTAGTCCCGAATGCCTTGACCGCGGCTGCAATGGCTTGTTCAGCGTGCTCCCGGCGTCCTTGAAAAATCCGTCCAACGACGCTGCCATCGTACGGGGCCAGGATTTCTATGGGATCGCCTTCTTCCATCCATTTGCCATCGACTAAAAAACGCTGGGTTACTACTGGGGCGGCTGCCATAGGGGACATGAAATTTACTTCCTCCAGCATCGGATGACGAAAAACGATTATAAACTTCCGTCAAGGCGCTTGCGACGCGTCCAGCACGGAAAATCGTAAACCGTTAAAGGAAACTCATTGCCGCAATCCATTTTGGAACTCAGCGAACTTTTGAGGAACCGCAAAGTTTCACCGCGCGAAGTGACACGCGATTGTCTCGATCGCATTGCCGCACAAGATTCGATTTTGAATTCGTTTATTGCCGTGACTGCGGAAGCAGCGCTCGATCAGGCGGCCCAAGCCGAAGCAGAAATTTTCCGCGGTGATTGGCGCGGCCCTCTGCACGGAGTACCCATCGCCCTGAAAGACATTATTGATGTCGCAAACGTTCCCACCACCGCTGGCAGCAAATTATTCAAGAACCGTATCGCCAAAGAAGACGCCGAGGTTGTTGCGAGACTAAGAAATGCTGGAGCCATTTTGCTCGGCAAACAGAACATGCACGAATTTGCCTACGGCGGCAGTTCGGTGATCAGCGCTTACGGGCCGGTTAGAAATGCGTGTAGTCCTGAGCACATTGCCGGGGGTTCTTCTGGTGGCTCGGCAACGGCCGTCGCGGCTGGCCTCTGCTATGCCGCGCTAGGCACGGACACAGCCGGCTCAGTCCGCGAGCCTGCTGCCCTTTGCGGCGTGGTGGGACTTAAACCGACTTTCGATCTTGTCAGCATCGGCGGTGTCTTTCCTCTCGCGCCCTCGTTCGATCACGTGGGCCCCATCACCCGCACAGTCGCCGATGCCGCACTGCTTCTGGAATTGATCACTGGGGAAAAAGAAAAGTATTCGAAAATCGAGAAAGATTCACACACCCTTCGCGTAGCCGTACCCCGCGATTTCTTCTACGAATATCTTGATGCAGAAGTCACCGCAGCCGTCGAAGAAGCTCTACGGCTCATTAGGAATATGGCAGGATCCCTGCGGGACATTCATCTTGATGTAAATCCAGATCGAACTCTGCAAGCCGCGGAGTCATTTGCCATACATGCGGAATACGTTGCTCGCAGCCCGGAGTTGTATCAGCCAGAAACTTTACGGCGGATTCGTACCGGAGAGCACACATCACAAGCGGAAATCCAAAGATTGCGCAGTGAATTGAAAAAGTCTCGAGAAGATATTCAGCGGATTTTTGACGATGTGGATTTGCTCGTCACTCCTACCACGCCCATCCCAGCGCCACGTCTCACGGATTTACAGTCAGATCCCGACCAGCTTCGTCCCAACGAAATTTTGCTCCTCCGCAATACTCGTCCCTTTAATGTCTGGGGTTTACCTGCGATTTCCATTCCGTGCGGAGTCACAAAAAATGGCCTGCCCATCGGTCTGCAAATCGCCGGGGCACATGGGGCGGAAAAGAAAGTTCTGCAACTCGCTCACGCCTACGAACAAGCAACAAATTTCAACGAAATTTAATTCGCGCTTCGCACGTCATCCGGCAGCAACATCACAAACACGCAGTCATTCCCCGTCTTCGGGCAGGACAAGACTCCCCGCCGGAAGATTTTCGTCGGCGTTTCATCCGGAAAATTGAAGTTGAAATGCGCGGTGCGCAAAGCTTCGCCATACGTCTTCATGGGTTCATCGCCGCTGATGAACTTGACGTCTTCCACGTTTACTCCTGCAGCAGCCGGCGCCAGCATGACAAAAAACTCGGCGGTGCCTGTTTCTTTGCCTTTCGCAAGTTTTACTGTGCGCGATTCCTGCAACTCTTCGCGATGCTGATTTACAACGGCACCCACTTTGTCCTCGCCACCGAGCAATGCTGCCAGTCGCCCACGAGTTTCCGGGATGGGACGCAAACCGGAGAGCGCCATGGCGTAAGCCTGAATCGCTTTGTCCTTTTCGCCGCGCTTTTCGTAGATTTGCCCGAGATGGTCGCCAACTTCGCCGTGCTGCCCGATCATCCACGACGGAGAAATATATTTCTGCGCCTTGTCCAAATCTCCCTGCGCAAAATAAACCCAGCCGAGAGTGTCCCAGTGCGAATAAAGCGCCGGAACCAGCGTGATTTGTCGGTTGCTGAGCTGGCTCAGCGTGACGTTACGCAATGCCGCGGAAACCGCTTCCACTGCCGATTCTGCGTATTGTTGCGCCCGGTCGAGGTGCACTTTCTTGAGCGCAAGCTGATAGGCAATATCGTTCCAAACTTCAGGTGTTGCCGAAATCTCCACAGCGCGGTCAAACGCCGCCATGGCTTTTTCATCCTGGCCGAGATTCAAATACGCATCGCCCAGCGCAATTTGCAATCCGGCATCGTCGGCTTTGAGCGAAGCTGCTTTCTCCAGTTCGGGAGTTGCCTTATCGTACTGATGCTCCTCTGAATACATCTGCCCCAAAGCCCGATGGGCATAATCGCTCAAAGGATTGATCTCAATCGCTTTTTTGTAGGCAGTCTCAGCATCATCGTATTTGCGTTCAAATCCATACGCCCAACCAAGATTACTGAAACCAAGCTCGTCGTAAGGATTGTTCTCGGTATGGTGTTTAAACGCTTGCACCGCATTGTCAGTCTGGCGCAATCCCATGTAGGAGCGGCCTAGATTGATCCATGCAGTTTTATGCTTTGGCTCCGCCACCGTAACTCGTTTGAACAACTCCACCGCTAAATTCAAATCACCGCGAGTCAGTGCTGCGTTAGCCGCGTCATTCAAGTCATCGCCCTTCAAATCGGGCGACGCCGTCGGCGTGGATGCAGCCGAGCTATCTACAGAAAGATGCTGCGCTGTGTCAGCCAGCACAGCCCGCCGGAATGCGGTGTAGTCGCCGCTGCGCTCCTGCGGCAACTCGCTGATATGCGTGGATAACTTTCTTTCCGCGGTAAAGACCACACCATTCACCGCATAATTCGCGGTGTATTCGGCATAGTCGCGCTTCATCGAAAATGGCAAAGGAGCGCTGATTTTGTAGAGCGCCGGAAACTGCAAGTGCAGCTCGAAGTCATACTCTTCCGGTGAACCTAATTTGATGGGATCCGGATTTTTATCTTTGTCTTTGTCGTCTTTATCATCGTCATCTGTATCCACATCGGGCAGCTTGATGTTGGAAAAGGGCACGGCCAGGTCGGATTTCTTCTTCGACCAGTCATAAAAATTTGCGACGACTATCTTGTATTCAATCTGAAATGGCTCATGCGTCGCGGCCGGGTCACTTACCTTGATATCGCTGATTTCGCCTTCCAATCCCATCATTGTGCTGGTCTGCTTGAGCAATAGCGGCCACTTTGTGCTGGGCACCCGGCGGAAGATGGTGCGCGCGAACAACTCCACATCCCCGCGCGTGACATATTTCACGTTGGCGTCCAATTTGCCGAAATCGTTCACCGTCGCATCCACGCTCTGTGCTTGAGTATTCGGCATTGGAGGATCGGACGGCGTAAACTCCAGGTGCGGCGTGCCATCGGCAGGAATCACCAAAGCTTGTTTTTTGCGAATCGTCGGCGCCAGCAGCCGGAAAGGTGCCACCTCCGTCGTCGTATCCATCCAAATTTCTTCTTTGCCCAGGGGCACCATTGTGATGACGTGATCAAACTGTGAAGGCGAGGGCATATCCGGATCAAGCTTGCGTGCCGTGCCGATCAAAACCGACGATGCGTGATACCCCGATGCTTCCAGTAGCGAGGCCAGGAGTGTGTGCTTATCTTTGCAATCGCCGTATTCGTTGTGCAGCACTTCCCCGGCCGCGTGAGGCTGATAGCGGCCTACTCCGAGGGACAAACTCACATAACGAAAATTCGGACCGACGAAATCATAGAGCGCTTGCATTTTGTCGAGATCGGTCGTCTTGCCCGCCGTCAGCGCTGCCGCTTTCGCGCGGATATCGGCGGTAGGCTGGCGTTTTTCTTTCTCTAAGCCTCCGTACCAGCGCCCGATTTCTTCCCAGCTGGCAAACGTCGTCATTTGCACCGCCGGTTGATCTTGATCGGGCTTTGACTTCTTTTTCTTCTCGACGTCATCGTCATCTTTTTCAAGATGCGAGCTCGTCCACGAGTAAATCCGTCTGCCGCTGGCTTCGGTGATTTTTGCGTCGCGGTCTTTTGCCGTTTTCAACGTCACCTTACGGCTTGCTGGGACATTCACTTCCAATTCTTCATCAAGGACAATGCCGTTCTTGGTGAAGTCGTGCTCCATCCAGAACTGGCCCGGCGCGAGGGGAGTCACAATAATGTCCTGAATGTCGTACTCCAGCACATCTCCGGGGCGCAATCCCGGCACTGTAATGTGCTTCTGGCGCAAGTCGGTGTAAACCGGTGCTTCTTTTTCCAACGGAATGCTTAAGTCTTGCACGGAGTCAGCAGGCGCAGTGACGATGCTGCCATCTGCTTTCAGCACACGCACATAGGGAATTTCCACGCGCTCGTTGGCGGAGCTGTATCCAAAAATCACCTGCCCCAATTG
>JAJPHW010000146.1 GCA_021325035.1 Terriglobia bacterium | reverse complement strand
GCCTTTGTGCTGAGTTTTGACGTGAACTCCGAGCTCTTGCAGGATTTCACCAATTCAGTTTCGCGGTTGAAGCACGCCATGAACGAAGTTCGCATCAACACAGGTGGCGGTGGCGGCGTGGTCATTCCGGGCGGCGGGGGTAATCCAGTACCTTCGGCCACGGGACAGAAAGGCACAGTCTTGTATGACGCTGTTTATCTTGCGGCGCACGACGAACTTTCACAGCAGATCGGACGAAAAGCCATGATCCTGCTTACTGACGGCGAAGACGAAGGCAGCCAGCTTCGCATTAAAGACGCCATCGAGGCGGCACAAAAAGCCGACACGATCGTATATGTGTTGCTATGCGCCGACCGCATGGCTTACGGCATGATGGGGATTGGATACTCGGGCGACAGCGCGATGAAGAAGCTGACTTCGGAAACGGGCGGGCGCGTAATTGAAGTGGGTAATAAACCCGACAAACTGCGCGATGCGTTCAATCAGATATCCAACGAATTGCGCAGCCAGTACAACATCGGCTATACGCCTACGAATACCGCCAAAGACGGTACGTTCCGCAAGATTGAAATTCAAGTGAAAGACAATAAAGACTATAAGATCCAGTCGCGGAGCGGATATTACGCAATGGCAAAGCAGGATTAGCTGCAAAATTTTGCAGCTTGACAGCGTCTTTGGCGTCGGCAAAACTTAACGTATCTCCCCTGCTGGCATAGGCTTCCGCCAGCTTTTCCTTTCAACTTGCAGGAGGTTCTGTGCTCAAGTATTCGCATGGTTTATTCGCATTGGTGTGCGTGTTGTTCGTCTTTTTCGCGGCACAGATCTCTCCCGCATTTTCGTCACCTGCGTCATCTCCATCATCCCCGCAAATTCGCCAAGGGTTGTGGCGCGGACAAGCCATCACCTACGCCATCATCAACGGTAAAGCTGTATATCAGGGCGACATCCTGGTGAATGACGTGGAGACGCGTCCGCATGTTCGCGGCGGCGAATCGGGAACGATTGCGTACTCGCAATATCTTTGGCCAAAAGTAAATGGCGTGGCCACGGTGTATTACACGATTGACCCAAATTCCGATCCGAACGCGACGCCGAAGATCAACGCAGCCATTGCGCAGTTCAACGCAGATTTTCCGGGATTGATTCAATGGGTGCAGTGGTCATCGCAACTCGGGCCGAATTACGTGGACATCAATTTGAGCGCGGATGATTTCAGCGGCTCATGCGAAGCGGCGGAGGGATATGAAGGGATTCCCGCGCAGCCGATGACTGGCTCTACGCTGTGCACCGTGGGAACCATCTTGCATGAGATGGGGCATGTAATTGGCTTGTGGCATGAACAGTCGCGCTCGGACCGCGATACGTATGTTTCGGTCAATTACCAGAACATCATCAAAGGCTCGCGCTTTAACTTCGATGTGATTCAGGACGATTTTCAGAATTTGACCTTGTACGACTATGCATCGCTGATGAATTATCCGGCATTTTCGTTCTCGCGCAACGGCGGCCCGGTTCTGGAATCTATTCCCGCAGGCATGCCGCTGGGAAGCGTGGATGGTTGGCCAGCGCAGACTTCTCCTGATTATTCTGCGGCCGACAAAGAAGGCATTGAGCGTTTGTATGGCGCAGCGCCGACACAAGTGACGGTGACTTCAAATCCAGTTGGATTGCAAGTGATTGTGGATGGCACGACGGTGACAACGCCGCAGACGTATTCGTGGACGTTGAATTCGACGCATACGCTCGATGTGCCGACGAATGTGCAAACGCTCACCGGCAACATTCAGAACAGCACAACACCAGCAACGTTCTATTACACCTATGGCCGCTGGAATGACAGCACGACGCAGAGCCACACGATTACGGTGACGCCAGGCAATGGCGAAGTTCCGTTCCCATCGAGCGCGCCCCAAGTTGCAACTTACACCGCAAACTTTATTCAGCTTGTGCCATACACGGCGAGCGTTTATCCGACGTCGTCGGGAAGCGTAAGCGTGCAACCGCAGCCACAGAGTTATCCCGGAGTATCAGGATTGTATTTCGTTGCGCGGCAGCAAGCGACGCTGACGGCGACCCCAGCAACGAATTACAACTTCTACGAATTCAACAACGGACCATTCTGGCTGCCGGGAGGATTGGGAGCGAATCCGAAAAGAGTTTATGTACCGGACACGGGAAACCCGATCAACACTACGGCCGAGTTCTCGCCGAATGCTGTTTACGCGGTTGATGTGACGCCGGAGACTTTCAGTTCCAACTTGTATGCCTACATTGATGGCGGGTTCTGGTTTACGCCGAAGAATTTTTCTTCGTTCTACGATTCAGATTGGACTTCAGGCAGCCAGCACACTCTGAACATCGACAGCCTCGAATATCCCTATAGCGTTAACAGCCGCTATGGATTTTCGTCATGGAGTGATGGTGGCGCGCAGTCGCACACGATTAATTTGCCTGCGAACAATACGAGCTATGTGGCGACGGTAACGCCAGAGTTTCAGCCAGCGGACAACTGGACGTTTGGGCCGCCATGCGGTGCAGCTTCAGTAAATATTTCGCCGGGGTCGCCGTACGGCGACGGCTTCTATCCGACCGGCCAGATTTTGACATTCAGCGAGACTCCGGCGACGGGATGGACATTTGCGGGATGGTCGTATGACTTGACGGGATTGACCAATCCGCAGAATTTAACGGTCACGGATGAAGAGCTGGTATTTGCGAACTACAACACCACGAGCACGCCGCTGAGCATGATCAGCCTTTCGCCACCATCGGCGGCGTCGGGCGGATCAAACTTTACGCTGACGATCACCGGCACAGGATTTACTTCGGGCACGGAAGTGTTTGTGAACAATACGTTCCGTACTTCGACGTTTGTGAATGCGACGACGCTGCAAGTGACGATCACTGCGGCGGACCTTGCCACTCCCGGGGCGTTTCAGATTTTCATCCAGAACTTCCCTTCCGGCAGCGCATGCTCAGTTTCAGCAGCGCTGCCGTTCTTTGTGTATCAGGGCAGCGTGGCGATTGGCGCATCGCCTTCTAGCCTGAGTTTCGGCGCGCAAACAGTGGTGACCACCAGCACAGCGAAATCGGTTACGTTGACGAATAACGGAACAACGACGGCAAGCGTGACGATTTCATCCAGTGGAGATTTTGCGCAGACGAACAACTGCGGAGGATCGTTGGGCGCGGGAGCAAGTTGCATGGTGAGTGTGACATTCATGCCGACAGGAGTAGGAACGATTGATGGAGCGGTTACGGTGGTGGACAGCGCGGCGAATTCACCGCAGATTGTGAATTTGTCGGGATCGGGCGTTGCGCCGATAACGCTGGCGCCTGCGAGTCTGCCGTTCGGCAATCAGGCGGTGGGAACGACTTCGGCGGCAAAGACCGTCACGATGACCAACAACTTGGCCACTGCGCTGAATTTTTCGTTTGCGGCGAGCGGGAATTATTCCGCGGTGGGCAGCGGAACATCACCGTGCGGAACGACTCTGGCAAGCAAGAGCAGTTGCACCATGTCAGTGACCTTCTCGCCGACCGCGAATGGGAGTATTCAAGGCGCAGTGACCGTGACGGACAGTACGGCAGTGCGGCAGCAGGAAGTAGCGCTTTCCGGAACAGGGACGGGCGGGACGACTGCGCCGCTTAGTTTTTCTCCTGCGAGTTTGACGTTTTCGGCACAAGCATTTAATTCGGCGAGCACCGGGCAAACGGTTACGGTGACAAACGTGAGCGCGTCGTCAGTGACATTGACGAGCATCAGCAGCAGCGGAAACTATGCGGCAACTGGAAGCGGCAGCGTTCCATGCAAAGCGAACACGGTGCTGGCGGTGAATGCAGCCTGCACGATGAGTGTGACGTTTACGCCGACTTACCTGGGGGTGATTAAAGGCGCAGTGACAATTAGCGACAATGCCGGTGTTAAGCAGCAAGTGCTCAACGTGAGCGGGACGGGAGTCTTGCCGGTTACATTTGCTCCCACAAGTTTGACGTTCGCAGCGCAGACAGTCGGGACAATGAGCACGCCACAAACGCTGACATTGACGAACAACCAGGCGACGACGCTGAACAAGTTGAGTATTGCAGCGAGCGGAGACTTTGCCATTGCGAGCAATAATTGTGCCGCGACATTGGCGGCGCATACCTCATGCAGCTTTACCGTGACGTTTACGCCAAGCCAGACAGGAACGATTCTGGGCGGAGTGATGGCGACGGATTCGGCGTTGGGGAGCCCGCAGGTTGTGAATGTGACGGGAACGGGGCAGTGAGTTTTGGCAGCGGATTAAGGAAGCGGGCCAAACGCGCGTCTGAGGCGTCGCAACAAACGCGACGCATCGCGCGGCCCAGGTCCTTCGACTCGCGCAAAAACGGCGCTCGCTCAGGATGACAGTGTTTTAATCCCGATTTAGGGCAAACGAAGGCCTACGAAGAACAAACGCAAAATATGCTACTCCTCGAGGTCGCAGCGGACAAGAATTTCGGTCTGCACAAACTAGGGTCTCTTTAAGCCCGATCTTTCAATCGAATCACGAATTTCAAGCCTGACCAGACTTCGCTAACGGCACAGACTTTGACATCCACCAAGAGATTGGCCAATCCGATCTCACGAACTATGTTGTCGTCGAGATCGGTCGCCACTTTCGAACTCTTTTTTGGCCAACTGACCCACAACATTCCTGCGGGAGCGAGGCGATTGGCATGACGCGGAAATTCTTTTTTCAGTTCGGCTTGGGAGTGGACAAAAATCATGGCGAAATCGAGCTGGCTGGAGGCGCTTTTGCAGGATGCAAGGGATGTCTGTAATTCCGCTTTTATTTCCGGGGGCAACTTATGAAAGGCAACGCAGAAATTTTCCTTGATGCCAAGTTTTTTGGCCAATGGTGTGCCAGAATAACCAGGCATTTTAACGGGTGGGCGCGTAATAGCCGTGGCGGCTGCGGACGTGATAGGCCTTGTGATTGAGGACAGAAATTTCGATGCTGCGATAACGGCCATCCATGGCAAAACCAGCCGGCTTATAGGAAAGCGCGTATTGGCTGCGGAGTTCATCCTGAATTTCGCCGAAGGCGTTGGCAACGTCGGTGAGCTGGAAGGGAAAAAAGGCGCGGCCACCGGTGGCGTCGGCGATGCGCTGCAAGACTTTGTCCCCGGTACTTTTTGATCCGCTGATGTTGGTGCTGATGGTGTAAATGATGACCTCGGCACGCTCGGCCATTTCGATGGCTTCTTCGCGGGTCACATGGCTTTGATTGTCATCCCCATCCGTGAGCAAAATAATCGCGCGGCGCGCTGGAACTCCGGGCTCGATGCCTTTGAGCAGTTTGTCGCGGCTGGCGAAATAAATCGCGTCATACATCGCCGTGCCGCCGCCGGGACGCAGCGCGTGAACGCCGTCGGCGAGAAGACCGCCGTCGTCGGTAAAGTCCTGCGTTACTTC
>JAJPHW010000087.1 GCA_021325035.1 Terriglobia bacterium | reverse complement strand
GTGAAGTCGGCGCTTAAATTCCATTCGGAAAGAATGCTTTCGGAATCCTTGAATCCCTCGGCGTCCAGCAGGTTGCGAATCTCTTTCCCAATCCGCACTGCATCATACGGATCGGCGGAGAAATCCGCGTAAGTGTGCCAGGAATAAAAATCGAGTGGCAATTTGTGCGCCGCGCAATAATCGATAAATCCTTCGCGGTAAGGGCCACTATCCATCGGCAGAGCTTTAGCATCGCCGCCGACTTTCAACGTCGCGTCAACACTTTTCAGTGCCCGTGCGGTTTTGTCATAGAGCGAGTAAAACTGTTCCGGCGTTCCCGTCCAGAAAATCTCTGGTTCATTCCAGAACTCCCAGTAACGAATGTTGTCATGGAAGCCATGCGCCCAGCCTTGGTTGTAATGCATGGCGATATGTTTCACCACGTCGGCAAACTTATCGAAGTCGGCCGGTGGATTTCGGTTTGCGCCAAAACTTCGCCCGACGCGGTAATAAACTTCTGCTCCCGTGGCTCGAATGGCCTGAATCACCTTGTCGGTTGGTCCAAAGCGATAGCTCTCAGCTTTTTCCGGATCAGCGCTCCAGTCAGGAAAGATCGTGCTCGCATTTCCTGTAGCCACCAGCGCGGCCCGCTGTTTTGTATCCGGCACGAGCCACTTCAGCATGGGATCGTCATTTGCAAATTGTGAGTCGATTTCCGTTGGCCCCATAAAGTCATGGGTCCGCACGATGTCGATGTGCAATTCTTGATATTGATCGACCAGACTGGGAAGACGTTCCATCACAGGGGTCGGGGGCCCGTTTACCCCCTGAAACGAACGGATATGCCCAGTCACTTTGCCTGCATCCACGTGCAGGGGCCTCAGTTGAGCGGATGCTATGGCTGAGAGCCCCAGCATTGCAGCGACGGCAGGGGAAATCCGAGAAAAATAAGGCTTGGCGAATCGCATCTTTAATTGTCAACCTTCGAATAAATCATAAAACTGTATACAGTATTCACACTGTAAATGCTTGACTTATTGTGCGTCAACTGCAAAATGCTATAAATTGGATACAGAATTACCTTTGAAAATGTCGGATCTCATCACTCCCGCAAGCGCACCTCCCCCATCAACACTCAAAGTTCACTTGGTTGCGGCTTTGAGGGACGCTATTATCGCTCGCAGATATAAACCTGGCGACCGGCTCAACGAAAGTCAGCTAGCACGCCAATATGGCGTAAGTCGTATCCCCGTGCGCGAAGCCTTGCAGCAACTGCAAGAGCAGGGGTTGGTGATGAACCATCCTCGTCGAGGCATGTTTGTAAATATTTTGAGCGATGACGACTGCCAAAAAATTAACAGCCTGCGAATCGTACTGGAAGCAGAAGCGCTCAAGCTGTGCCATGCCCACCTGACGGCGGAGGCTGAAAAGAAATTACTGGCTCTCGTGGAACAAATGGAAAATTGGCACACAGGATCGGAAATTGACGCCGCCGCTCTTGATTTGGAGTTTCATCGTGCCCTTTGGAATCTCAGCGGCAACAGCTATCTGGAGAAAACACTCAATGCTCTTGTACCGATGTTGTTTGCTCATCAGGCCCTCGAATACACCAGCCACAATGAGAAACTATGGCCGCTGAATCACCACCGTAAGCTGTTAGACGTGGTGTTAGGGAAATCAAATCAAACACCCGAAGAGGCCATGGTGTCGCACTTGCGCGTGCGCTACACCAATCCAGAACGTTATTCGAGTCTCGCGTATGCGCCATTGAAAAAACAATCGACAGACTCGCAGGAACATTAGAGAAATGATTCTATGAATCCGACAACCGTCACTTTCGGCGAATTGATGCTGCGTCTTGCTCCACCGGGTTTCGAGCGGTTCCTCCAGAGCCCGCAATTTACAGCCACTTTCGGAGGCGGCGAAGCCAATGTCGCCGTCGCGTTGGCGCAATTCGGGCTGCCAGCGACCTTTGCCACGATCTTGCCAGAAAATAATGCGATCGCGGACGCAGCTATCGCTGAATTGCACCGCTTTGACGTGGATACGTCTAAGGTGGTTCGCGGCAAAGGACGCATGGGCATCTATTACATTGAAGCTGGGGCAAACCAGCGTCCATCCAAAGTCATTTACGACCGTGAGTACAGCGCTATCGCCTTAGCCAAACCCGGCAGCATTCATTGGGCCGGTGTTTTCGCGAACGCGAACTGGTTCCACTTCACGGGAATTACGCCTGCTCTCAGCGCCACCACAACCGAATTACTGCATGAGGCGCTGGCGGCTGCAAAACAGGCGCATGTCACAATTTCCTGCGATCTAAACTTTCGGAAGAACCTTTGGAAATGGGGTAAGCGTGCCGACGAAGTTATGCCCCAACTCATGAAGCAAGTAGATTTCGCCATTGCAAATGAAGAAGACGTACAAACTGCACTCGGTATTTCGACAGCCATTGATGTCCATTCCGGCCAACTCGATCATACGCAATACGAAAAATTGACCGCCAAAGTTTTGGAGCAATATTCGAACCTGCAAGCCATCGCTATCACTTTGCGCGAATCGAAAAGTGCATCGCATAACGGCTGGTCGGCCTGCCTGAACGACCGGAAGAACTTCCTTCTGAGCCGCCACTATGAAATCACCGACATCGTGGACCGCGTGGGCAGTGGTGATAGTTTTGCCGCGGGATTGATTTATGGGTTCCAGAAGCTATCTTCGCATCAAGACGCACTAGAGTTTGCCACAGCGGCGAGTTGCCTGAAACATTCCGTCAATGGAGATTTTCTGCGGGCCACCAAAGAAGAAGTCGAGGCTCTGATGAAAGGCTCAGGATCTGGCCGAGTACAACGTTGAATCCACTACGAACCGGTATAGAGTTGGAAGGCTGCCCAATACAAGGGCTTGCGAAATACGCTTTGCGAATGCAACAAAGAAAGCTTGGCGGTTCGCAAAGCATCTTCAGGCCGTTTTCCATTTTGTAACTCCGCGTACATCCGGTCCATCAGTCCGGGAGTAGATTCGTCGCTTACATTCCAGAGCGCTCCAATCACGTTGTGTGAGCCGGCACGTAAAAACGCCCACGAAAGCCCGACTAATCCTTCACCAGAAAACGTGCGGTCGCCGGCGCCATAGCAAGTCGAAATCGTCACCAGCTCGGCATGGAGGGGATAGCCGACGATGTCCCGCGCATAAAGCTTAAACGAATCCTCTTCCGCCGAAGACTTGGAGAGAATTACCGCAGAATCCAAGGGACTCAAGCGACTTGCGGTTCCATGCGCGACAAAGTGAATGAATGAAAATTGACCGGGATTGCTATTTTCGTAAGCAGCCGCCGTCGCGGCGCGCCTCGCATAAACCTCGCGTTGTGTCTGCGGAAAATGGGAGGCAATTTGCGACATTTCGGCGGCTGCTCCCGGCAACTCGCCGTAATCATGATTCGGTGTGACCGGGTCGCCAACCAGCAGCAATTTCCGGCTTTGTTGTTGATTATCGCGGCGTTGAGTTTGTGACGCCGTCAGAAGCTGCAGTGAGCTTGCCTCGGCCACCGTAACGTCGTCAATCCAATAATGCAATGCAGGCTGTGGAACTAATAAAGTTTCGAAACTCAGGCTATACAAGCTCCCATCGGGAATAATCACCACGCTGGATGCCGAAGCAATCAATTTAGCCGCTGGCTCGACGAGAAGCTGATACAGAGCGATGCCATCTTCGTTCCCTGCCTCCAGAGGATCGCGAGGATCAGCCATGGCCTTGCCATATCTTCGGACTGCATCATCAATAACTTGGGCGGGTGGAAGATTGAAAAGTTCCACGCGCGCTGGAGTAACAACCCAAAGATAGGACTGGTTCTTTCCGAGCCAATAGAACAGGATTGTCGCATTTGCCTGCGCTGCAATACCTCTCGGATCGCGGAGGCCCGGATTGAAAGAAGTCGTTTTCGTCGCCCGCAACAACCCGAGCCCCTCGGCGAGAGTTTGCCCACGGCTGTAATCGGCCACGCTGAGCGCCTCACCGACTCGGCCATGCACTGCTAGAAAATGCACATAGTCGTCATAGACTGCCGCTGCATTTGCGGAAAAAGGTAGCCGCGACTCTTCCCTCTCCAGCGTTGCGCGAGCCGTTTCTAAATTGCCCAGCGATTGCTTGTATTCCTTTTCCGCCGCTTCCGGTTGGTTCTGCTGCTCGCGTAGCCGCGCTAGATCGTGCTCGACGCCCCAATGTAAGAAAGAATCACTCTGTTGGTCGTTATCTATCTCGGTGAAAACTTCGCTGGCTCGCTGGAAGTTTCCCGAACGCTGCGCGATTTCTCCCATGGCAAATAAGGTGTACAGCTCGTCACGCCGATTGTTCCTCTTGTGCGCCAATGCGTAAGCTTGATTGCTGAAATCTGTTGCGGAATCAAGCCGCCCGCTCTTTGCGGAGACTAGCGCGAGTTCGGTCAAAGCATCTGTGATTTCAGCCTGGTTTTGCGTTTGTTGGGCGAGATCTAAAGCTTGCTTGTAATATGCTTCCGCCTCAGAAAACCGGCCCAGCTCGTAATAAACCAGCCCTAAATTATTGACCCACAAGACCTGGTCCACAACAATGCCGAGATTATGGGCTTGCGCAGCTGCTTGTTCAAACAAATCAAGGGACTTTTCGTAGTCTCCCATGCGGTAATAGGCCCAGCCCAAATTCCCCAGAATTTTCTCTTCCATGCGATCGGCAGCAAGGGATTGTGTAACTTGCCGGGCGCTATTGGACCAATCAATGGCTTGATCGTAGTGTTCTTTTCTGAGGGCAACTGCGCCCAGATTCAGCAGATCGGTAAGACGGAGAAATTCATCATGCTGAACTTCAGCAATCTGCAAACTCTTGCGAAAGTAGCTTTCGGCGGAGTCCAAATCGTTCTGCTTGAGTTTGACGACGCCACGGGCCCGGGCGACTTCGCCGTTCAATGAAGTGCTGTACGAAGGAAGTTGGGCTTCTGCACTTTGCAGCTTTATCTCTGCTTCTGAAAAACGCCCAAGCAACGCACAAGCCAAGCCTTGCAAGGTATCTTTGCGCACAGCCAGATCGCGGGCAACCAGCGAAGGCAGGGGCGGGTCCACAAGTGCGAGCGCTTCCCTGCTCAGCCCCTGACTGATTAGAATTTCCGCTTCGAGCAGGCGGAATTTCCATGCCCACTCCAGGTTCTTATCTGAAAAATGAACATACGCATTGTGGGCCTCCTGCCGGGCGCTTACTAAATCACTCCGCAGGTATAGCAGCCGCACTTGTTCAAATATCTGCTGCGGATCTGGCTGCCGCGTACATCCATAGACAGCAAACAGGAATACACCGGCTGCAAACCATAAAAACTTTGAGAGCGCGCCCCGCAGATCGCTTCGTGCCCACTTGCGCAACTCATGCTTTCCAGACATACCGAATTCTTTCTATGGCGGTTCAGTTGTGCCGTTTGCCGTGCAAGTCGCAAGAGAAATGCTTCCAGTGCTGATGCTATCCATCTCAGCATTGACCATGATCAAACGGTAGGAGTTGTGATCGACGATAAGCTGCCCCAACGAAACAATCCCGAAATTGGGAATCTCCAGAACATTCCCGTACGGAATCCCCGGAAACTCTCCCGTTACCTGGGAAACCAGCGAACAGAGCACGCTGTTTCTATTCTTTGAAACATTGGTGCTTTGATATCGCTGTTTCAGCCAGGCGGGAATGGTTTTGTTCACAACCCAATTCGGCAAGTCGTTCGGATTGACAATGCCGGCATATTGCTGGCTTACGCGCGCCAGAAAATTATTGTCCTGCATGCAGGGTACTGCGGGGTATCCAGCGCCCTGATTGCAAATATCGAGATTGAAATTGACGTCAACCGGATTTCCAGCAATGCGCAAATTCACAAATTGAGTGCCCAGAAAAGTCACTGTAGGATTATCGCCAACAAGCGGGTGCTCGGTTGAAATTTGCGCGGTGACGCTGTCCGCCGTGACAACGCCGAGGATGTTCAGTCCCTCCACAACGGACGTCACGAGGGTTACCCAACCTTGGCCTTTGTTTGGGCTTAGACTACCCGAAACTTGCGCGCTGGCTGATTCAAAGGAAATCGCTCCCTCAACCTGAAATGGCCCAACATCCGTAGATCCGTATCCGCCGGAGGGGGCGAGCGACAATGACGCTTGGGGAGCAATATTCGTAACAACTGGGCTCTCCAGATATCCGCTCAAAGCGCAAGCATCGCCATGAAAATAGTGGATTCGATTTGAGGGTGGCATAAAATTCTCCTTCTACTGCTATTGCACTTTAAATGGGTATCTACCGATCTCTGCTGGACTCTGACCAGTAGCAAGACCACTCACCACAACCGCGTAATCGCCAGGGGCAACTTTGTTTTCTGGCACCCGAATCGGCAACGTATTCTTCGCCGCTTCCGCGGAAACCGGCAGCGTCCACACGGTTTTGCCGGTACCATCTTGCAACTCTGCCAGGTACGAATCGTACTGAGCACGTGCAGGAATGTCTAAGTACAACAAAAATGGTTTTCCCTCACTCAAAACGGTCACTGGCTGATTGATCCCTCGCGAATTGATGTTAATCAACGAAATCGCCGGCATCACGTATGGATTCGCGGCAATGCTGGCAACGCGCTGCAACCGCGGCACTTGCACCAGATTTTGATATCCGACGACCATCAACAAAGCGGCGACTGCTCCCCAAGCCCAGTTCCAAGTCCAAACCCCTCGCCCCGGTTGCGGTTTTGGCCGTAAAGTAACGGCGTCTTCCACGTCAGGTTTGGAGAATATGACCTTGCTGTGCTCTAGAAAAGTGGCCCCAGAGCGCACATCATCAGCACAATCCTTGCAGCCAAAAAAGTGCTCTTCAAATTCCTCACGATCTGTCGCGTTCAGTTCGCCCAGCAGATATTTCTCAGTAGCCAATGAGGTCAAGGCTCGTACATGGTCCATATCCGCAGTTCCCCTCCAAATCAAATAGTGACGGCAACGCCATTGCCGTTACAAAGTTTTGTTCTAGCGATTCGTTGTCGCGTCTGCGTTTTGCGATATCTTCTTTAAATACAGCAATTTGAATGACAGTTTCGCACGATGCAAAAGCACCCGCAAATAGTCGCGATCAATGCCAAAATCCCGGCAAACATCGTCTTTATCGCGTTCTTCCCAAAAAACTTCCTTTAATATCCTTCGATCTTTTTCAGAAAGCTCATCCAAAACGGCCCGAACCTGCTCGGCGGTTTCCTTCTGCGCCAGCGCTCCCACCAAATCAATGCTTGTGTCTGGGATTTCTATTTCCGCGCCGGGCTCGGCACTCTGATTTTTGGCGGAAGACCGATAGTGTTCAAGCAAAACGTTGTTACAAGTCGAATTCACAAAAGCGCCCAGCTTGGCAGGATCGCGCAATCCCTGGCCACTGTGCAGGCTGGCAAAAACCCGAACAAATGTTTCCTGACGAACATCTTCCATCGCCTGGAGAGAATTAAGCTTTGAACGTAACTTCAAGCGGATGAGTTCCGTAAAGTACGTGACGAAGTGTTCTTCGGTGACGAAGTCACCGGCCTGCAGCCGACGTAAGTAGGCATCGTCAAATCCGAAGAACTCCAAAGCCCAAACTCCTTGCTGTGTGGAAGTGGCCACATTGTACATCCTGCATCAGCGCGCGGGGAGCGATTTGCTCAACTCTAAAAAAATCAGATTTTGGTGAAACGGAAATCGAGTTCAATGCACTATTTGCCAAACGACGAATGTCGTGCGGTAGGAGCGGCATCATAACCGTTCATATCGTGGTTTTCGTGAACTCACTGCGAGAACCTGCCCGACAGGTGGAGGCTTTGTGACTGGGGGAAGCGCAAAGCCCTTCTCTTGCACGCCGGGGGTGCATTCGCACCCTTCGGCGTCATTCGGGGTCCATTTCGCCCAGGACTATACCAAGCCTCTTTTCAATTCTTCCAGCGGATATTTGGTGCCGCGCCAAACCACGCCTCCCTGCCCCAATGTCAGAAACATGGAACGCAGCATGGCATAAACAAAAAGAATCGTGCTGACCGGATGAAGCAGAAAATAGTAAGGGCGGACATCTGAACGACTCGACATGCCGACATAAATCGCAAACATGCAGAACAGAGCGATGGCAAATGGGAGTCTAGCCCAACCGCGGGCTGCGAAAATCCCGATAAATGGCATGAGATTGAGAAACGCAACCGCAAAGCTGGAGGACAACATGCGCCATGACTGGAACGACATCACCGCAAAGAAATTCTTGGTGACGTTGTTGACGATGCCCATTGCGCCGTATCCCCATCGAATGGAAATGAGATCATGCCCAAATACATTTCGCTGGGCGAAACCAGAGGCTTTCACAACCTTGCCCAGCTTCATATCATCCAGCACTTCAAAACGTAAAGCCTCATAAGTGCCTACAGCTTCGTAGGTGCTACGCTTGATCAAATTGAATGCACCCACGCCCATGTGGTCTTTGGTCTTGGGATCAGCAACCTTCCAGGGGCGGTGGCCAAACACAAACATGGTCTGAAAAAATGAAATCATCATGCGTTCACCAACACTCTTCATAATCATGCGCGGGAAAAGAACGACATGGTCCGCTGATTCAGTTTGAGCGTAAGAAATGGCTCGGCGGAGAGAATCCGGCTTAAAGAAAACGTCCGCGTCAGTAAAGAGCAGCCAATCGCCGGTTGCTTGGCGGGCTGCTGTCCACATAGCATGGGCCTTCCCGAGCCAATTTGAAGGCAGTTTCTCGATGTGAACCACTTTCAGAATCGAATGAGAACGCGGGTCGGCAGCAACCCGATCCATAATTTCACCCGTTTTATCGGATGAACGATCATCAATCGCGATGATTTCGAAGTTCGGATAATCGATCCCCAACAACTGATAAAGCGCCGGTTCAATCGTTGCCTGTTCGTTACGCGCAGGAACGATAATGCTGATTTTTGGTGGGTTTACAGGCTTAAGGTCCCATTGCGGCAGAGAAATGTCGGCCACGCTGGGCATGCCGATAGCTGCATCAACGATTCGACTCAACCATGCCAGCCCAAGCAGGCAGCCAGCGATCCAATAAAAAAAACTCATCCAGCAGAAGCTCCAGCGGGAT
>JAJPHW010000005.1 GCA_021325035.1 Terriglobia bacterium | reverse complement strand
GTTGCAAATACACGCGCAATACGAGACGATAATTGTTTGCCTGACAAGACAAAGTTCTCATCTATCCCCTCAGGAGAGGAATCAGCCTGACTATGGCGAAGCGCCAGAAGCACGCAACAATGGAAGTCTCCCCATCAGCAAGTGAAATTAAGCCAGCCAAGGGCAAGCTTGGCATCATGATCCCCGGCATGGGCGCTGTGGCGACAACTTTCGTCGCCGGTGTCGAAGCCGTACGCAAGGGCTTTGCCAAGCCCATCGGCTCGCTCACGCAAATGGGGACGATCCGCCTCGGCAAGCGTACCGACGCTCGTTCGCCCAAGATCAAAGAATTCGTTCCTCTCGCGGGCCTCGACGATCTCGTCTTCACCGGCTGGGACATCTTTGAGGACGACATGTATTCCGCCGCGTCGAAGGCGGGCGTTCTTGAAAAAGAATTGCTGGACAAAGTGAAGCCCTTCTTGAGCAAGATAAAGCCGCGCAAAGCTGTGTTTGATCGCAACTACGTGAAATTGATCGACGGCCCGAATGTAAAGAAAGGCAAGAACAAGATGGACCTTGCCGAACAGGTCCGCGACGACATTCGCGAGTTTCGTAAAAGCTCCGGTGCATCGCGTTTGGTGACGATGTGGTGCGGCTCAACCGAGAGCTACATTGAGCCGACCGCTGCACATCAGTCGGTAAAAGCGTTTGAGAAGGCCCTGACAAAGAACGACGCCAATATCGCACCTTCGATGATTTATGCCTACGCGTCTCTGAAAGAAGGCGTGCCTTTCGCGAATGGCGCGCCAAACCTGACCGTCGATCTTCCCGCTATGCGCGAGCTTTCCCGCGAAAACAACGCGCCCATCAGCGGAAAAGATTTCAAGACGGGTCAGACGCTGATTAAGACCATCCTCGCGCCCGGATTCAAGGCCCGCATGATCGGCTTGAACGGATGGTTTTCGACCAACATTCTTGGTAACCGCGACGGTGAAGTTCTTGAAGATCCGGGGTCTTTCAAGACCAAGGAAGAATCGAAGCTTTCGGTTCTTGAACACATCTTGCAGCCGGGTTTATACCCTGAACTCTACGGCAATTTCACTCATAAAGTTCGCATTAACTATTACCCGCCACGCGGTGATAACAAAGAGGGTTGGGACAACATCGACATCTTCGGATGGCTCGGCTATCCCATGCAGATTAAAGTCGATTTCCTCTGCCGCGATTCGATTCTTGCCGCGCCCATCGTGCTTGACCTGGTTCTCTTCATGGATCTGGCTGCCCGCAGCACAGAACTGAAAGGCATCGGCATTCAAGAATGGCTCAGCTTCTACTTCAAATCACCCATGACTCTGCCGGGGCTTTATCCGGAGCATGATTTGTTCATTCAGTTGATGAAACTGAAGAATACGCTCCGCCATCTGCGTGGAGAAGAACTGATTACGCACTTGGGGTTGGAGTATTACGACTAGGTTGTGCGGGGCGGACGCCGCGTCCGCCCACCGAGCAAAGCTCGGCTAGATTTATTCAACTCCTAGTTCTTTCGCCAGCGCTTTCCACTTCGCGTCCACCAGGGCTTTCGTCTTTTCATCCATCATAATTTCATCTGGCCATGGGCGAGTAAAGCCTTCCGCGGGCCATTTGCGCGTAGCGTCAATGCCCATCTTCGAGCCGTAATTCGGCAAACGCGAGGCGTGGTCGAGCGAATCAATCGGGCCTAGCGTGAATTGAATATCGCGCTCAGGGTCAATGTTGTTCAGCGTCTTTAGCGTGACCTCCGCGATGTTCTGCACGTCCACGTCTTCATCCACGACGATAATGCACTTGGTAAACATCGCCTGCCCCAGCGACCAGACAGCGTTCATGACTTTGCGCGCCTGCCCCGCATAAGACTTCCTGATGGAAACGATCATCAGATTGTGAAAAACGCCCTCGACGGGAAGGTTCACATCCACGATTTCGGGGATGGTCAGCTTCATCAGAGGCAGAAAAATACGCTCGACGGCTTTGCCCATGTAAGCATCTTCCATCGGCGGCTTACCAACAATGGTCGTCGCATAGATGGGATTCTTGCGATGCGTAATGCAGGTCACATGAAAAACAGGATAAAGATCGCTCAGTGAATAAAACCCGGTGTGATCGCCGAATGGGCCTTCCGTGCGGAGTTCGTCGAGATTGACGTAGCCCTCAAGAACAATTTCAGAGTTCGCCGGAACTTCGAGGTCCACTGTCTCGCACTTCACTAGCTCAACCGGCTTCTGCCGCAGGAATCCAGCAATCATGTATTCCTCGATGTCGGGAGGCGCAGGGACGATGGCAGAAAACGTCAGCGCCGGATCTGTCCCAATAGCGACGGCCACTTCCATGCGTCCGGAAGGCTGGTCGTTTTCAACTAAAACAGAACCGCCGGCAGTGCGAGCCATGAGATCAACAGCCCCACCCTGTCGCACAGAACGCGACAAGGATGGGGCACCCGAGTTTTGGGCTGTGCGCATTCTTTCCCGATAGTGCTCGGCCGCAACTTTCTGCCGCTGCCAGTGCATTCCGGTGGTTTTCTCGTCATAAATCTGTATGCGATACATGCCGACGTTACGCTTTCCTGTTTTTGGATCGCGGGTAACCACACATGGCAAAGTGATAAACCTTCCTGCATCGCCCGGCCAGCATTGAAGCACAGGAAAATCAAGCAGTGAAAAATTATCGCGTTTAATCACTTCTTTACACGGCCCAGAGGAAACCGTCTTGGGAAAGAACTTCCCCATCTCCGCGAGCATGGGCAGCATTTTGACTTTGTCCAGGAAACCTTGCGGAGATTTCACATCCATAAACATGCGGATGCGGTCAGCAATTTCGGAAAGCTCATCCACTTCGAGCGCCAGCTTCATTCTTTTCGCCGAGCCAAATTGATTAATCAACACCTG
>JAJPHW010000131.1 GCA_021325035.1 Terriglobia bacterium | reverse complement strand
GTTTGCCCGCTCTGCTGGTCCGTCGCATCCATCGTCATCCGCAGGATGGCTTCTTTCGTGTCCAGGCCCGCCACTTGTTTGCTCGCGCCCGTGTTGGTCACATTCGCCGTGAATTTCATCTGTGGCATCGGCTTACCGTCGTTTGTCGTCTGCGCTTGTTGCTTCGCCTGCTCTGCCTGCGCCTGCTGCATCGCGGCTTCCATCTGCTGCTTCATCTCCGCAAACGTCATCACCGAATATTGTTTCTTCGCTGGATAAATCTCCGTGAAGGTTTCCGCATCCAGATCAATGATGGAAGTGTGGTCCGGGCTGATGCGCGCCATCCGGTTGCCCTTCACGATGACCGTAGTTTCAACCGGGTCCGTGGCCTTGCGCGCGTCATGGCTGAACGCGCCCGCAAACTTCGCCATGCTCAAAATCGAGCCGCCTGTCAGTTGTGTGGTTTCGGTGTATTTGAAATCGGCAAAGCTGGAAAGCGGTGTGGCCACGCTCAACGCCAGCGCGAGACAGCGATAAATGTTGTTGCGAAGATTCATCTTCATGTTTGAAGGCCCTTGGAAGTTATCTTGAAACTTTGCGGAGAATTGTACCTTGCCGCCGCTGCGCGCGTAACGGGCGGGTAATCCACCTCATCAATTACCTGTCCCTCTGGACGCGTCCCAAAGGGCCCGTGGATACTTGCCGCCAAGGGTTCATGAACTTACTCTAATCTTCCGATGCCCCCGAAAGCTCTCATCTTCTCGCCCGACCCGGCCTTGCGCAGTTGCATGGCCAGCGCTCTCAATGACTTAGAGCTTACGCCCGAGCCATGCGCTGACATCTTCTTTGCCCTTGAGGCGCTAACCAGCCGCGATTTTGAGGTCATTGTCGCCGATTGGAGCGAAGGCGCGGAAGCCTCTTTCCTATTGAAAACAGCGGGGGAGCTGAAGTCACGGATGCCATTTTGCATCGCGATCATAAACCCTGAGCAATCAGCGGTTTCCGGGCCGGATCTCGCCCTTAAAAAACCTCTTACCCGTGACGGAATGAAGCGGGAATTGCTTTCCCATGACGGCTTCCTCGCGCGGATGAAAAATTGGCTGCAAATCCCCGAGGAAACCGAGTACACGGGGCTGCCAGTGGAGCTAAAAGACAGCGTGCGCGATACCATTTTGCGCACACATCCAATTTCTTCTCCAGAGGCGTTAGCTGCTTCACTCACAAGCACTTACGAGCATGCATCGCGGCAAATTCATGCCGTGCGCAGGGCAAAAAGCACAAAAACGCGCGATTTGTGCATTCTCGGCGTGGCTGCGATTGCAGCTTTCTCCTTTGCTATCTATCATTTCCGCCAGCCTTTGGTGCGAAATCAACTGGAGCTCGCAGTTACGTCAAGCGATGCCATGGGCGAGGTCGTAAATGAGGCAGTGCTGGATGACACAAATTACCTGCTGGGAAACGATCCCAACGTCACCG
The DNA here is from genome assembly GCA_021325035.1 of Terriglobia bacterium. Lineage (GTDB taxonomy): Bacteria > Acidobacteriota > Terriglobia > Terriglobales > Acidobacteriaceae > JAJPHW01. The sequence goes on along the minus strand of JAJPHW010000131.1, from coordinate 7,173 downwards.
TCACGCCAATTCACAGAAAAAAATCTTCCCGTGGACGTTTGCAACCGGCGAGCACACGCGACACAATCGAAATTTCGAATGATCCGAATGAAGACGTGAGTGATGACGCGAACGACGACGCAAGCGTGATGACGCCCAATAATTCCAGCGCACTCGCGAGCCTTCCCGATAGCTTGCATTATCCTGTGCCGCCGCAGCGCATTCCGAACAGCACACTCGCGGGCGCGCCTCCTGCGGTTTTTGGCACGCTGCAACCGGTGGAGTTGTCGGAAGATTCGGCGGAGATGCTGTTGCTGAAAAAGGTCTCGCCGCAATATCCGGAGCAGGCGTTGAAGATGGGCGTGGAAGGGCCGGTGGTGTTTCAGGCTTCGATTGCGCGGGATGGCAGCGTGCAGGAGCTGAAATTACTCCGCGGGCCGATGGCGCTGGTGCAAGCCGCTTATTACGCCGCCAAACAATGGCGCTTCAAACCCTACGCTCCGAATGGCGAAGCCACCGAAGCGCGCATCACCATGACGGTGGACTTCCAGCGAACGCAGCTGGCGATGAGCAAGTAGAGAGCTGTTGCCCGCGCGGGGCGTGATTTATTTTTTCTTTATTTTTTCACGCACGAACAAGACTTCTTCCTTCATAACGACTCAAATTACTTCTCCGCGTTGCTTCGAAAAAAGCTTGGCCGATTTATACTGCCGGGGATGATTGTGTCGAGGTCCGTGGCGCCCACCCTTCGAAAACCGCGAATGGTGGGGCACCCTCAGAATAGAAGATGCATAGAAACAAATGGTGAGACTGGATGGGCCAGCCCCCCTGGGGACTCAGTGGCAGCGGTGTGGGAATGAGCGTAGTAGGGGCTGAGTGCGCCCAGTAATTTATTCGGGAGGCAATTCATGGACTGGTATGGAGCTGACTCCAACGACAAATTCGGTACAACATTTTTCTCGCAGAGCCTATATCGCAGCAACTATTTCTTAGTTGCGATATGTTTGTTCGTCGCGGTTTTCGTTTCTGGTATATGGTTTTACGCGGTGTATGGATCCCGCTTGTCTGGCCCGATCATTAGCGCACTGTTTGTGGTGGTTTTTATTAGAGCGCTGCAGTGTATGTTGGCGGCTGTTAGGAGGCACGGAAGCATCCGTAATCTGCAATCACGCGCGGCGAACCCTAATGGGTCTTCCTAGTGCGCAGCCCATGCACCACTTGGAGTTGCCGCGAGGGCTATTCTTGATGACCTGTTTTACACATTCTCAACGTTGTTAGTGTTCCTATTTATCTTAGCGTTTTTTCTTCGCGGGATAGGCGCTCCTCGATAGGAGCGTAGGGCGCGGCGGGTGGCCCACCTTTACGTCGTTTGTAAAGGTGGGAGCGCAAGGCCATCCGTCATGGCTTTTGCTGGCTGAGGAGTAAACTTCGCGTGTGTCCACGCATCCCGCGCTCAGACTCAAGGATGATTCCGGCTTCATTTCTATGACAACGCTGTCGAGACGTTTGTCGTAGAATCCAGTGGTTCCCACTCTTGCGCAAAGAGCGCGCAAGAATGGGCCACCCATTCGTTTGATGAGATGTATGCAAAGACCGGAGTTTGTGTGGGCCACCCGCCAATAACGTAATGAGTATCGGAACACACTACATACCATGACCAGAAGAGTTCCAACACATAATGAACGCCAACTCGTATTAAAGCTGCTGAGTCTGCTCAAAAACAAGATCCAGTACCAAGAACAATTGCAAGCGGCACATGTTTCTACTTGGGTCAAGGACGGTAGTCTCAAATTTGAGATTTCACCGGATATCAGTCCCGCCGACGATGGCACTAGAATGCTCGCAGAAGGCGAGGCTCAAGATGCAGATGGAGTGATGATTCAAGTCTTGCTTCACGTTCAAGATGGTAGGTTGAGTGTGCTTGAGATATTCAAAGGCGATAACTCTCCAATTGTAAGGATGCCCACCCCATCAGAATTTCGTGTCTTCCCGAGCTACTAGTTAATGGCGGGTGGCCCACCGCCCTCTTAAAAGCAGATTCCTAAGCCCTGAAGGGCATTCGGAATGACAAGGTGGTTAGAGTGATTCTGTTGAGCTAGGCTCGACTGACAGCCGCGGCTGTCCCGACATGAGTTGAGGAGATGCGAGTGTAGCTGTCGAGCTACGCTCGACTGGGCGGGTGAGGACACCCGCCCCTACGCGATTATCTAAGCACCAGCTCTATCAATCAGTTCACAACTTTTTACACCGTTTTACTGCGGTTTGACACCTTGCGTGGAGCGGCCGAGTATGTTGACGAGGTGGCTATGAAGAACAATCCGCTCAAGAGCGAACGGACGCGGCTCATCCTGACGCTGGAGCTGGCGGTGGTGCTGCCCGCGGCGGCGCTGGTGATTTTGGGCGCGCTGCATCTGCACTCGATTGAGCGGGACCGCGGGGTGGAGGCGGCGATCCAGCGCGACTTCAACCAGGTGCTGGTGATTTCCGAAAAACAATTCAACCACCGGGCGTATGAGTTGGCCGATGACGCCAAGGCGGACTTTCCCTCGGCGGAGAATGCCTGCGGGCCTTCCCTCGACCGGGTGCTGGCGGCGCATCCGTATCTCGCGCACGTTTTCTTTTTTGATCCGGACCACGGATTGATTTTCCGGTCGCAGGGCTACCGCGCCAACGACAGCGCGTTTCAGATGGAAGCCGATGACCTGCACAAGATCATTGACGGCTGGACGAAGGTGGAATACGACGGCTGGACGCACGAAATCGGCGAGGCGCAGTCGAAGGGCATGCCTTATATGTTTTTCATGAACTCAGCGCCCCGTGGGGGAAAGCAGTTCATGGCGCAGCCGGTTGCGGTGTTTCTGCAAACGACGAAGATGGGCAAGCAGGCCATTGCCGGCCTGGCGTTTGACGCGGACTACTTTCACGATAAATTTTTGCCGGAAACATTGAACGGGATCATGGCGCATACGCTGGCGGAAAGTTCGCAGGAAAAAAATCCGCCAGTGATGATGATTCACACCTACAGCGACTGGACTCCGCTGGTGGCTTCGGCGGGATGGGATGACGGAGAGCCGGAAGTGGAGCGGCATCTGGAAGGCGCGATGCGCGGGCTGACGCTGGCCATCAAGTTGCGCGGCACCACGCTAAAGGCCATTGGCGACCGGTTTGTGCGCACGAGTTTTCTAACGCTGGGAGCACTCTCGCTGGTGCTGGCGGGAGGATTGGTTTTGACACATCGTAACGTCGCCAAAGAAATGGCTTTGGCCCGGCTGAAATCGGATTTTGTTTCCAATGTTTCGCATGAATTGCGCACGCCGCTTTCGTTGATTCGCTTGTATGCCGAAACACTGGAGATGGGCCGCGTCAATTCGCAGGAAAAGGTGCAGGAGTATTACCAGATCATTCGCAAAGAGAGCGAACGGCTGACGGCGCTGATCAACAACATTCTGGATTTCTCGCGCATCGAAGCGGGCAGGAAAGAATACGACTTCCGCGATACCGATTTGGGCGAACTGGTGCGGGCGACGCTGGATTCCTACCGTTACCAGATTGAGCAGAATGGGTTCACATTCGAAGAAAAGATTGCGAGAGATGTGCCGCACATGAAGGTGGACCGCGAAGCCATGGCGCGGTCGTTGCTGAACCTGGTGAACAATGCGCTGAAGTATTCACAGGACGCGCGCTACATCGGAGTGAATCTGTATCGCGACAACGGCTCGGTGAAGCTGGAAGTCATTGACCACGGGATCGGCATTGCTCACGGCGAACAGTCGAAGATTTTCGAGAAGTTCTACCGCGTGGGCGATCCGCTGGTGCACAACACCAAGGGCAGCGGACTGGGGCTTTCGCTGGTGAAGCATATTGTGACGGCGCATGGCGGCGACGTTTTGGTGGACAGTTCGCCGGGGCAGGGCAGCAAATTCACCATTGAACTTCCAGTAGGGAACGCGGAGCAGGCTGGAAACGTAGCAGTCATGTAGGTGGGGCAACTTATGGCAAAAATCCTGATTGTGGAAGATGAACCGAACATGGTTTCCGGGCTGCGGGACAACTTTCAATTTGAAGGTTATGAAGTCCTGACGGCGGTGGATGGAGTTGCCGGATTACAGACAGCGTTGAATGAATCGCCCGACATCGTGTTGCTCGACGTCATGATGCCGCGGATGAGCGGGCTGGAAGTTTGCAAGCAACTGAAGTCGAAGAAGCCTTCGATTCCAGTGATTATGCTGACAGCCCGCGGCCAGGAAGTGGACAAAGTCGTGGGGTTGGAGTTGGGCGCGGATGATTACGTGACCAAGCCATTTTCCATCCGGGAGTTGCTGGCCCGGGTGAAGGCGGTGTTGCGGCGCTCGAAAGCGAATTCGGGGGAGCAGGAAAGTTATTCCTTCGGCGATGTTGAAGTGAACGTGCGCAGCTGCCAGGTGGTGAAGCAGGGGAAGCAACTGGATTTCTCCGCCAAAGAATTTGATTTGCTCAAGTATTTTCTGGGGCATCCGGGCGAGACGCTAAGCCGCGACCGGTTACTCGAAGACGTCTGGGGATACGATCGCTTCCCAACCACGCGCACGGTGGATGCACACATTGTGCGCTTGCGACAGAAAGTGGAACCGAAGCCGGAAGAACCACGCTTCATTCTCACGGTGCATGGCACGGGGTACAAATTTGTCCACTAATTGCGTAGCGCGAAGCTTACCCATCAAAAGTCTACCCATGGAAAACGCATTGCCAATCCGAAGCACAGCGGGCGGGGCAAGGCCCTCGCGGGCGGATGATGAAGTCTTAATCCGCGCGGCGCAGAACGGCGATGCGGCGGCGTTTGAGGAACTGGTGCGGCACTATGAGCGTCCAGTGCTGCGGCTGGCGGCACACCTCACGGGCTCGCAGGAAGACGCGCAGGACATTTACCAGGAAGCGTTCCTGCGGGCGTACACGAATCTGGCGCGATTCCGGTTTGAGTGTTCTTTCTATACATGGGTTTACCGGATTGTGAGCAATTTGTGCATTGATCATCTGCGGAAGAAGGCTCAGCGTAACCGGGACATGACGACGACATTCTCGGCGGACGGCGAGGAGGAATCGGTACTAGACCGGGTAGCGGATGACCGGGCCGGGGCCAGTCCTGAGAGGAATTTAATTGGCGGCGAAGTACGGCGTCATGTGGTTCGGGCCTTGAAGCGGCTGTCACCCCGCGAGCGGATGGTATTCGAGCTGAAGCATTATCACGGCATGCGCCTGCGGACGGTGGCAGGCATTCTCCACACGAGCGAAGGGACGATAAAGAACACTCTCTTCCGGGCGACCCATAAGCTGCGGGGAGAGCTGGCAGAGCTGCGGTAGGCTAAAGCTTCAAGGATGCGCGGGAATTGACCCCGCAAAACCAGCGGTTTTGCTTGAATTCTAGTTTTTTCTTGTGCAAATTTAGTCGCTGCTTTTCGATACTCGTACACGCCTCCGTATCAACTACAAGAGCGTGCCGGGTTGCAAAACTGGCCAAATGTATTTGGCGAGATGGTGCCATAGACGAGCTTATTCTCGGCGAGGTTCGCGCCGGTTCTATACACGCATCCTGTACAAATCGCCGGTATGTCCTGTTGCCGTGTGGTGACGTTGACCGGGCTGCCCGGGGCTTGCGCCGAAGTCCTGGGGCCGGAAACGAACGTGGCGATACTAACTAAAACAATGGTCAGGTTAGTCCCGATTTTCATATCTCGACTCCAAATGTTTATTGTCGAACTAAAACTTGTTCACAAAAGAAAAGTTTTGCCCTGCCATCCACATGTTGGCGCCGTCAAAAGCCAGCCCTTCACCTTGAATGTTTCGTACGCCTGCCACTGAGCCGTCTCTGGCTCGCAAGACGTAGAGGTAGTTGTCCCCCGATACCCACATGTAAGTGCCATCGAAAGCGACGCCATAACCGCTATTGGGAACCGGGTAGGTGCCAACTACCGAACCATCGCTGGCGCGCAGTTCGGTAACCGTGCCGTCGCCGCGATTAGCGACCCACATATTGGTGCCGTCAAACGCAATGCCGAGGGCGCCATGACCCGTCGCAAAAGTACCCAAGAGCTTACCATCGCTGGCGCGCAGCTTCGTAACTGTACCGTCGCCATTGTTCGTAATCCACACATTGGTGCCATCAAAGGCTGAACCGATGGCACCCGCTCCCGCTGGAAACGTGCCAATGTCCTTGCCGTCGCTTGCACGTAGCTTGACTACGCTGCTTCCTGGGCCGTTGGGAAGCCAAATATTCGCGCCGTCGAAGGTCATCCAGCCAGCGGCCTGTCCAACAGGGTACGTCGCTAACAGCTTTCCATCGCTCGCGCGTAATTTTGCTACACTCGTCCCGGATGAACTTCCATCGCTGACCCAAATGTTGGCGCCGTCAAACGTCACCCCGTAAGGCGAACCTAGCGTCGTCTTAAACGTTCCCAAATTCGCACCGTCGCTGGCGCGAATTTTGGAGACCGTTCCATCGCCGAAATTTGCGCTCCAGATGTTCTCTCCATCGAAGCAGAGTCCGTAGGGCTGGCTGCCCACTTTGAACTCAGTAGCCGAATTCCCCAGGTACCAGTGGAGCAATGCAATCTTGTTCGGGTTAAGACGAGTTCCCTCATCTTTGATCGGCGCGAAAGTGTCCGTGGATGCGTTTTGTTGGGCAGCGACAATTCCGCTCAGGCATCCGGCAACCAAGCATATAAAGATCAATCGGGACTTCATATCAACCAACTCCTGTGGGGAAAGCGGATGGGCTCGGGGGACGGAGCGAGAGCATCCACGCTAGATTCGCCTACCGTCAGCCAAATTATGCCCTAAGCGAACGCCTGTCAATGGAAACTTTCGGTCTTGTAGGGCCGGACGAGGCGTCCGCCCCTACGTGTTTCTGGAGAAGCATCCGCAGTTGCGCCCCCCCCTTACCGACCGCTCGTTCAGTTGCTCCCCTTGTGAAGAATCCCCAGAAAGAGGGACAATAGTAAGTTGCCTAGAAGCAGGCGCCTTCTTTGATTAGACCCATGCCGACTCAAGCCATGCCAGCGCCGCTTCGTGAGCAATCCTGGTCCGGATGAAGTTTGTGCTGCATTGCGGCGGGCCGGAATGAAATTCATATTTAGACAAGCCTTCATATAGCGGAGAAATCATGTCCAGTTTAACGATTGAGGTTGAACGCGCGAGCAGCGAGCCGAAGAACCGCAAGCT
>JAJPHW010000083.1 GCA_021325035.1 Terriglobia bacterium | reverse complement strand
GCTTCGGTGAAGAGTTTTCGATTGTTGCTGACCCTGGTGGCCATCGTAGTCATTGGCACCTTGCGATCATGGCGGCAATACAGGCTCGATAAAGCATTGGAGCAGGCCCATCAGAACTTGAAAGAAGATTCCCTGACGGATTTGCTGACCGGCGCGCGAAACCGGCGTTTCTTTACTTCAGCCATTGAAGGAGATGTGCAACAGGCGATCCGAGCATACGGACAGGGCCAGGAACACGGAAAACGCAATCGGGATTTGATTTTTTATCTAATTGATGCGGATTGCTTCAAAGAAGTGAATGATCGCTACGGTCATGACTTGGGCGATCGCGTGCTCGTAGAAACCGCAAAGCGGATTAGCTCTGCGATACGCAACTCGGATGTTCTGATTCGCTGGGGTGGTGACGAATTTCTTGTAGTTTCTCGCTACACCGATCGCGAAGATGCCGCGACGCTGGCGGAACGGGTACTCGAATCGGTGGGAAGAAGTCTATTTGAATTCGAGCACCATCGCTTGCAGCGCAGCTGTTCGATTGGATGGGCTGTCTTTCCGTGGTATTTGGATTCTCCGGATGAAGTGCCCTACGAAGAAGTTCTGCAGCTGGCGGACGCGGCCCTGTATGAAGCAAAAAGCCAGGGCCGGAACCAAGCCGTCGGGATGCTCCCTGCCCGCAGGCAAAGTAAGCCGTTGACAAGTGAATCTCTAAACAGTAAGAAAGAGACTTTGACCGAGCGTTTATCAGCAGTAAATATAAAAACGAAGGGCCCAACTCCGGAAATGAGCGCCACGCCAGTGGATACGCAAGCTCGCGCTGCCTCGGCCTCTCAGCGCCAAGACTAGCAATAAATCGGGCTATTCCATAGAAATTGCACCCCGCCGCGCAAAGCCGTAGTCTAATGGTTGAGTGACAGCCGACCGCGAGCAAGCCTCAAAAAATTCTCCGAAACCGTCGAAATCTCAGCGCTTGCGAGCTGTTCTTCCTTCCATCCGGGAACTCATACTGCCTCGCAAAGGATTGCTGGCCTTAGGCTTCGTTTTGATGCTCATCAACCGCGTTTCAGGGTTGGTATTGCCTTATTCGACGAAATATTTGATAGACAGCGTCATCATTAAGCATCGCGCTGATTTGCTCAGACCCCTTGTCCTGACCGTTTTGTCCGCGACTCTTCTTCAGGGCATCACTTCGTTTTCCCTGACTCAGTTACTGTCGAAAGAAGCACAGCGGCTCATCACAGAATTGAGACAAAAAGTACAGGTCCACATCGGCAGGCTTTCCATATCCTTCCATGATTCGAACAAGAGCGGAACGCTGGTGGCGCGGATCATGAGCGACGTAGAGGGAGTGCGCAACCTGATCGGCACAGGATTGGTGGATTTTGTCGGAGGGCTGATCAGCGCGGGTATTGCACTGGTTTTGCTCTTCCATATCAGCCCAGTCATGACCGTCATCGCCTTTGGCTTTCTGGGCGCGTTTACTTTGGCGCTGAACAAAGCGTTTACAACCATCCGCCCGATTTTCAGAGAACGGAGCAAGATCAATGCGGAAGTAACAGGGCGGCTTGCTGAATCCCTGGGCGGCGTGCGCGTAGTCAAGGGCTATCACGCCGAAGAGCGCGAAGAGAACGTATTCACGCAAGGCGTGGTTCGTCTATTGAACAACGTCATGCGCACGCTGACGGCAACTTCGGTGATGAGTCTCTCCGCAAGTGTGCTGTTGGGTTTCGTTGGCGCGGTGATTATGTATGTCGGCTCGCGTCAGATTATGGCCGGCACGCTGACGATTGGCGGTTTCTTCACTTACACCATGCTGCTCGGATTTCTTATCGCACCCATCATGCAAATCGTCCAGATTGGTACACAGCTCACCGAAGCTGTCGCGGGACTGGAACGCACACAGGAAATACTCAGTGAGCATCGCGAGGATGAAGACCCACGACGGGTAGTAACCTTGCCGGAAATTCATGGCCGTGTCGAATTTGATCATGTGAGCTTCAGTTACGACGGCATACGTGAGGTGTTGCACGATATCTCATTTGTTGCGGAGCCGGATACCGTGACAGCGCTGGTAGGTTCATCGGGTTCGGGGAAATCTACAACGATCGGGTTGATCTCGGCTTTTCATGCTCCTACGCGTGGCGTGGTTCGGGTAGATAGCGTGGACTTGAGCACCGTGAAACTTGACTCTTACCGCACGCAATTGGGAGTGGTGCTGCAGGAATCGTTCTTATTCGACGGGACAATCCGCGAGAATGTTGCATTTTCGCGGCCCCATGCCAGCGAGGAACAGATCCTGCGAGCATGCCGCATCGCGCGAGTTGATGAATTTGCGGAAACCTTTGCCGACAAATACGACACCATCGTCGGCGAACGTGGGGTGAAGTTGTCCGGCGGACAGCGTCAGCGCATCTCGATTGCGCGCGCGATATTGGCGGAACCGCGCATCTTAATTCTTGATGAAGCCACATCCAGTCTTGATTCCGAGTCAGAAGCGCTGATTCAGGAGGGTCTTTCTTATCTGATGCAAGGGCGCACAACTTTTGTCATAGCGCACAGGCTTTCGACCATCCGGCGTGCCAACCAGATTTTAGTGATGGAGCAAGGAAAAATTTTAGAACGTGGAACCCACGAGCAGCTCTATGACCTGCGCGGACGATATTACGATCTCTACACCAAACAACATGGTGTAGAAAGCAACCTATTTCTGGCGCCCGGCGAGGGCGGCCTGGACACAGGCGAGGAAGCAAACGAAAAGCGGCAGGCCAATGCTCCGGGCATTGGCGATGCTTTGCGTATGGTACGAGGCCGTTAGCCATGAGTTCACAAAGCATGATTCAACTACAAGATGTTTGCCGTCACTATTCGATGGGCGACACTCTTATTCCAGCCGTGGACGGAATTTCACTCGAAATTTCCACCGGAGAATTTGTGGCATTGCTGGGCAGCTCGGGGTCGGGCAAATCGTCTTTATTGAATCTGATGGCAGGCCTTGATCGGGCAACTTCGGGATGCGTAGTGGTACAAGGTTCAAATCTGGTTGAACTTTCGCGGGAGGCATTAGCAAAGCATCGCCTCAAGACGGTGGGCATGGTGTTCCAATCTTTCAACCTGATCCCCAGCATGAATTTACTGGAGAACGTCGAACTGCCGCTACGTTTCGCAGAGATTGACCGCAATCAAAGAGAAATGATGGCCCAGAAAGCTTTAGAACGCGTTGGGTTGGGTAAACGAATACGCCATCGCCCGAGTGAACTTTCTGGGGGTGAGCAGCAGCGGGCATCGCTGGCGCGTGCACTCATCAATCAGCCCCGAATTCTTCTGGCGGACGAGCCTACCGGCAATCTCGACAGCAAAACCGGAACCGAAATTATGGGATTGATCCGCGAATTCAATCAGACCTTGGGAACGACGATTGTCATGGTGACGCATGAACGCGCCATCGCCGAGCGTTACGCGCAACGAATGATATTTCTCGCGGACGGAAAATTGGTCGGTGATCAAGTAAATAGCGGGATTGAGAAATGAAACTCTACGACGTAACCGAACTGGCATTGCGCAATTTGCGCGAATCGGTGTTGCGCAACTCATTGACGACGGTGGGGATTTCGGTCGGCGTCGCATCTCTTGTCGCCATGCTTTCGCTCGGTATCGGATTGCAGCAACTGGCGGGGAGAAGGCTGCAAAAATCTGGATTATTTGACACGATTATCGTGACGTCACGGCGTGATTTGCGAGGTTTTGACCGAGAACAAGAGCAGAACGGACCAGCCCCAGCGGATAGCCCCGTTTTGAATGAGGAAGCACGGGCGAAATTGGCACAGCTTCCGAATGTACGCGAGGCATATCCGGATATTCGTTTTGTGACGGAGCTACGCTATGACGACAAGCCACACTTGACGATGGTCGCTGGCTTGCCGGCTTCGGCAAAGAGTAACGATGCATTTGACGGAATGCAGGGCAGTTTTTTTAGCAACGACGATGCACCCCAAGCCATCATTTTGAAATCATTTGCCGAAGAACTTTTGGGTCGAACACCTAAACAAGGTGAGGCTGAACCCGGCGTCGCTGAGTTAGCAAAGCCTCTCCTCGGAAAGTCCTTCATATTGCGCTATGCCGAGCGCACATCCCCAAACTCTTTGAGCGGTAGCGGCAACGCAAGCGACAATCTCGCCGCAATGGCGTCCGCGTATTCAGTGATCTCGAAAGAGATGACCGTCACGATTGTCGGTGTATCGGAGCTGAATCCGGACACAATGCGCGGACAGGCCGGCGCGCGCGTCTATTTGCCGCTCAAATTGGCAGAGGGTATGCATGTGATGCAACCCTCGGATTTACGCAATGCTTCCAGCCAAGGGGCCGGCGAAGCTACATACTCCACGGTTAGTGTTCGTGTGAACAATGCTTCCAAAGTAGGAGATGTCGAAGCAGCCATTAAGAAACTGGGGTTCAATACTTTTTCTATTACGGATGCAACGAAGAGCTTGAGACAGTTTTTTGCCATCCTGGATTTGTTTTTAGGGATTTTTGGCAGTTTAGCGCTGGCAGTCGCGTCCATCGGTATCGTCAATACACTGGTCATGGCAATTCTGGAAAGGCGACGCGAAATCGGCATTATGAAAGCCATTGGCGCCAGCGATAGTGATGTAAAGGGTTTATTTTTTGCGGAAGCTGGAGCCATGGGCGTTTTCGGTGGAGTGCTTGGGGTTGCTCTCGGATGGACAATCGGTCAACTGATTAATTTTGGAACCAATGTTTACCTCAAGCGGCACCAGTTTCCCTCAGAAAAAGTGTGGCTCGTGCCCTGGTGGCTCGTTGGCGGGGCCATTGCATTTTCAATTATTGTGAGCCTTTTGTCTGGCCTTTATCCCGCTTCACGCGCCGCCCGCCTTGATCCCGTGCAGGCCCTGCGCTATGAGTAATTGACTTATGTTCCAACGTCTGCACATGCTGCTGATTCTTATCGTCAGCACACAAATTGGATGGGCACAGGGTCGCATTGATTGCAATGCGATGAATAGCCGGATTTTAAAAGCGCCGGCACATTATTGTGTATTGTTGCCTGCCGGATACGATCAATCGCCTTCGCGGAAATATCCTGTGCTCTATTTCCTTCATGGGCTGGGCGGCAATGAGCAGATGCTCTTTCAAAGTGGCGGCTGGAATGTAGTCGAGGATTTGCGACAAAAGCATCTCATTGGCGATTTCCTAATCGTTACTCCCGAAGGCAAAAGCAGTTTCTACGTAAATTCTGCCGATGGCAAAACCCGCTATAGCGATTTCTTTCTACAAGAATTTATGCCTGCTATCGAGGCGAAATATCGCATACAGAGCGGCCGCAGGACGCGCGCGATCAGCGGCGTTTCCATGGGAGGATATGGCGCATTTCGTTTCGCATTTGCCCATCCGGAATTGTTCGCCGCTGTCAGCGCCGAAAGTGCCGCATTCATGACGCAATCGCCCCAGGAGATGGATGCTGCCACGCAATCTGGCACGCAATTGGGAAGGCTGATCGGGCCAGTATTCGGAAATCCTATTGATTCAGTACATTGGCGGGAAAACAGTCCCTTCATCCTCGCGCGAAAAAATAAAACTGCCCTTTCAATGCAGGCAATTTACTTTAATTGTGGCAAGGACGATGAGTTTGGCTTTGAGAATGGAGCTCGCGCCATGGATCACCTTCTACATGACTTAGCTATCAAGCATGAATTTCACCTCTACGATGGAAACCACGGCACCGAATATTTCCTCGCGCATTTGGAAGAAGTGATGAAGTTTCATTCCCGTAATTTTGCCGCGCTCAAGTAGTCTGGCCATACAACGACTTGCATTGTATCTGGGCTTGTTCCATACTTTTTCTTCACCCAAACACCACTACACAGGAGATTAACCAATGAAGTCCATGCTTACGAGACTTTTGATGGCCGCAGTATTTTTGACCGGATTGGCCGTATTCGCACAAGACGTAGCTCACGATACCGATAAGGCTGCGAAAGATGTGGGACACGACACCAAGGTCGCCGCAAAGAAAACCGCAAAAGAAACCGACAAAGTCGCCGACAAGGCCGGTCATGACACCAAAGTAGCTGCCAAAGACACAGCGAAAGACACTGACAAGGCTGCGAAGAAAACCGGGCACTTCACCAAGAAGGTCGCGAAAGACACGGGCCACGATATTAAGAAAGGCACCGAAGATGTCGGCCATGATGTGAAAAAGGGCGCGGAAAAGACCGGCGATGCGATGAAATAAATTCCGAGTTCTTCGGAATTTTAAGTCCGATTTTGCGGAGAGGATTCTTTGGCCAGACTTCTCTCCGTTTCATTTTTTTGATCGAATCCGGGAGTATCGGCAATCCATTGCCAGGCGCGACGGCCATTTTCTCCGCTTACAATTTTAGCCTCGCCATATTCTGCCAAACGGTTTAGCACCGTCGTCACCGACGCGAGCGGATCTTTGTGGCGGAGTTCAATCTGCTCAATTCTGGCTTTCACGCGTTCGCATATTTCCCGTGCGGTAAGTGGAGCTTCCGCTTCCATAAGGACGAGCCGGCAGGTTTTCGTAAAGCCCGGTTGATCACTGCTACGCCTGCGGCTTTTCAATTCCAGCCACTCGTCGCTTAAGTCCGGACTCCCGAAAACACTGGCCAAACCTAAAATCGTTCGTTTGATGCTGCCGATGCGCTGCATAATTTCGGTACGCTTTTTCAGAAGCTCCCGCAATTCGGAGTGCGCTGCCCGAACCACTTCCTGGACGTGGCGCTTTTCTGGTTCAGTTTCGACACGATCCAACTCATTTCCTTTGTTGCTATCCATTCTTTCCTCAAAGCACTGCAGAAACGAAATATATGTTGGTGGTCAGGCTACGTGAGATGGACTATTGCGTAATACGAAACAATTGATTAGCAAGTTCACAACCTAAGATTTTAAAGATTTGTATAGAGAACCTTTGTCTTCACTGGAATGCTATTGTTTGGACGTACCAAAGATGGAAAAGAGAGGAATTGAAACAAAAGAAACGTTTTTTTGCAGATTATCCGATTGTCTTCGACAACGTTCCATGAATGTTTTGTATTACTCACATCGGCACATGCGAGTACTCGCCACAAAACGCATTCCAGCTTTTATAGCTCTCTACCGTAACTATATGTAGAAGTGGAGAACCAAATCAGAAACACCGTTCCTCCTTCGCCTGTTTCGATATTGTTTTAATTTTCGCTGTTGTGGTGTTTTGTCTATAGACATAAGATCCCGCGTTAGCCCGTTCTACGAACTTCCGACCTGCCGGGCGTTAGGTTCTTTCATTCCACCACCTCCGATAGCAATCTCTCCCCGGATTGTTATGGCAATTGCCCAACAATAAAAGACTGAAATTCGTTATGGAGAGGGTCTTGCATTTCCTTGTGCTGACGCCGCATCTCGTGGCGCAAGCAACTTCCACCCAAATCACACAAGTGATTGGCAGAGAGGAAACGCATGACAAAACGAATCATACTTGTTATCGCTGCGTTCATGGCGACGCTGACCTGGTCGCAAGCATGGGCACAGACTACAACGACGGGTGAGTTAAGCGGTCTCGTAACTGACCCCTCAGGCGCGGTAGTTCCCAACGCTGCCGTCCAGCTGAAGAGCTTGGACACGGGATCTGTCGCAAACGGAAAAACCAACGGCGAAGGCTACTACAAATTCGCTTATCTCCAACCCGGGAACTACAGCGTTTCCGTCAACGCACCCGGATTTCAAGCAACCCAAAAAAATACGGTCGTCTCTTTAGGGGCGAGCGCATCGGCGAACGTTCAACTGGCGGTTTCATCCGGTTCCACGACAGTTGAAGTCAGCGGAGCGCCCGCAAGTGTCGAAACGGAAGACGCCAATCTTACGGCGAATTTCAACTCGAAACAGGTTGAATTGTTGCCCAATCCTGGCAATGACCTGTCCGCAGTCGCTTTGACTGCACCGGGCGTGGTTATGAACACTTCCGGCGGTGCTATGTTCGGCGGAGGTAACTTTGAAGTAAATGGACTGCCGGCAACGTCCAACTTATTTACACTGGATGGCTCAAACGACAACGATCCATACTTCAACGTCAACAACAGCGGCGCAACCAACCTCACGCTGGGTCTGAATGACATTCAGGAGAGCACCGTTGTTTCCAGCGGATATAACGGCTCTTACGGTGGCTTGGCTGGCGCTAACGTCAACTATGTTTCCAAATCCGGCAGCAATGCATTTCACGGCAATGCAGTTTATTGGTGGAATGGTGACTCGCTGAACGCCAATAACTTCTTCCGTAACCAGGCAAACGCATTGGCAGGAAGCAACTCTATTGCTCCGCGTCCATTTGTGAATGCCAATCAATACGCAGGCTCCATCGGCGGACCGATCAAGAAGGACAAATCTTTCTTCTTCTTCGACACAGAAGGCTTGTACCTGGCTATTCCTTCGCCCACCTCTGTCAATTTGCCCACTCCAGCTTTTCAGAGCGCGGTATTGGGTAATCTTGCTGCCAATGGTTTGTCAGCTTCTGTCCCGTTTTATTCAACGATGTTCGGTATTTACAATCGCGTATCGCAAGCTGGCGCAATCCAGTTGGCGGGCGGCGGTTGTAGCGATGTAACCACCGTGAACGGCATTGCTTTTGGAGCTGCCAACCCTTGCACCGTGCAGATCCAGGGCGGTCTTACAGCGCACACCCACGACAACCTGTACGTCGGACGTTATGACCAGAACATCGGCAACAACGACCGCATGTTCATCCGCGTAGAGAAAGAGCATGGATTACAGGCAACTTATACCGATCCCATTGACCCCGCGTTCAATGGAGTCAGCGACCAGCCTCAATGGCAGTCGCAGTTCAGCGAAACGCATACATTTGGCACTACCAAAGTGAACGATTTCAAAGCCTCATTGCTTTGGTATAGCGCCACGTTTGTTACGCAAAACCCTGCTGCAGCCGTTTCCGCGTTTCCATTCGGGGGTGGCTCGGCCACACTGGCTTTCGCAGATGGTAGCTTGTCATCCCTCAATCCGGATGGCGCTGCTTTCCCGCAAGGCCGAAATATCACGCAGTATCAATTCGTGGATGATTTCAGCTGGATTAAAGGTCGTCACGACTTTAAGTTCGGCGTAAACTTCCGCCGCAACGACATCAGCGACCAGAACTTCACATTGGTTACGCCATTCGTGGAGGAGTTTTCACTGGGTGATTTCGTCTCCGGCGGCGGTGGTGGGGCTGGGAATATCATCGTGCAGAACTTCCCCTCCCGTACGGAAGTACCCATCGCCCTTTATCAACTCGGGTTGTACGCGGCGGATGACCTAAAAGTCACCCGAAACCTTAAGCTAACCCTTAGCTTGCGCGCCGATCACCTGTCGAATCCGGTCTGCCAGATTGATTGCTTCCAACGCTTTGCCAATGGCGGATTCGGAGATTCGGGAGCTCCAGTCAACAGTTCCATCCTCGCCAATCAGCACCAGGCATTCCCTTCTACCACCAGCATTGTCTGGCAACCCAAAGTCGGCTTCGCATGGTCACCAAAAGGATCCACTACGACAGTTCTCCGTGGCGGAATCGGAATCTTCGGTGACTCTCTGCCTACGGGAGCGATTGACAGCTTCCTGCAGCAGGCGCCGCTCGACCCCGGATTTAACACATTCTTCGGTTACCTATCACCGTCACAAACCGGTCCGTTGGGTAGCCTGAATGCCCTTTCACAAGCGGCCAACGCCAGCTTCCAGGCAAATTATGCCGGCGGCGGAGCCGTTACGCCGTTCAACTTCTTCAACTCCACGGCAGTTAAAGTTCCTATTTACTACAAATGGAGCTTGGAACTGCAAAAGGCTGTGGGTTGGAACACTACCATCAATGCGAGCTACATTGGGAACCATGGCTCCCATGAGCAGATTTCCAATGGAGCTCTGAATGCCTGGTGCTGCAACCCAGGGCAACTGCCCAGCGGTTCCGCAACGTTTGCAAACTTGCCTACATCCGTGCCCGATTCACGCTTAGGCCAGGTTTCGGAATCGTTGAACGTAGCCAATTCCAACTATAACGGCCTGACTTTGACGGCGAATCACAACTTCACCGGCGGCTTCCAGTTCCAGGCGAGCTATACCTGGAGCCATGCCCTCGATGAAATTTCCAATAACTCGCTGTCTCCGTTTGGCCTCAATACGGCCGGTCTATATGCGGACGTAATTTTCCCGCAGAATCCGTCCAACATTCGTCAATTCAACTACGGCAACGCGGACTATGACATCCGGCACAACTTCACCATGAACTATGTGTGGAGCGACGCCCTCCGTCATTTAACCAACTGGGGCCCAAATCCTCTGATGAAAGGTTGGTCGTTATCAGGCACGATCTTCCGTCACAGTGGCCTGCCCTTTACCGTATTTGACAACAATTACACAACTGCATTGCAAGGAACCAACTTTGGCGGTGGATCGCAGTACATCTTCGCAGATGTGCTGGGGGCCAATGGGGCAAGCTGCAGCGGCAATGCTGCGGGAGTCAGCCCGAGCGGTCAATTCAACACCTGTCTTTCCACTGCTAACTTTGCTGATCCGACAAACACTTTTGGAGCTCAACGCCGCAATCAATTCCGTGGACCCGGTTATTTTGACACCGACTTCGCGGTAGAAAAGGGCTTTGGCATTCCGAAGTGGGAAGCAGCACAGTTCTCATTAGGTGCGCGCTTCTTCAACCTGTTCAATCACCCGAATTTTGGCTTCCCGGTGATGAACTTCAACGATACAGCCCAGTTCGGACATATTCTGCAGACGGTCAGCACTCCAACCAGCATTTATGGTTCGGGTCTCGGTGCGGACGCGTCACCCAGAGTTATCCAACTACAAGCGAAGTTAACTTTCTAAAAAAGTGCATCGCTCAAAACTTAAGCGGCCTCGCAAGAGGCCGCTTTTTTCTGCTCACCAATATGCCCGAAAAGACGCGACGGAAAAACAGATTAGAGCGTGGAAAAGAACTACTATGGGGTGGGAAACGGGAATCGAACCCGCAACCGCCGGAGCCACAGTCCGGTGCTCTGCCAGTTGAGCTATTCCCACCGCGTCTTACGATTATAGCAATCTCGCGGTGGAAAGTGGCTGCGCTGCGCTATGAGCCTGCCGCAGCGTGCTGCGCCCGATTTTCTAATCCTGTGAGGTTCCTGCCCACACCGACGTACTCGTAGCCCAAAGCACGCAAGCGGGTCCCATCCAGAAGGTTTTTTGTATCCACAATTAAAGGCCGCTTTAGCAAATCTTTGATGCGGGCAAAATCAAGCGAACGAAATTCAGGCCAGCCCGTGCCAACCACCAGCGCGTCAACGCCCTCCGCCACGGCATATGGCGTTTCGCAATACTGAATGGTTCCATCGAGCTCCAGGCGAGCATCAGGAATCGCGACAGGATCGTAAGCCCGCACGCGCGCGCCCTTGGCCACCAGATTCTGCGCCAAGCGAATAGATGACGAGCCGGCAACCGAATTTGTATTGGGTTTAAAAGCCAGCCCTAAAATTCCCACTTCCTTGTTCTGCACCGATTGCACGAAACCAGAAATCTTATCCACCATGGTGTCAGCGAGGCTTTGATTCACTTCGCGGGCCGCGGTAAGAACCTTAAGCGGGACACCCATTTGCTGCGCCAGATGCGCAAGCGAGTCCATGTCAGATTCGGCGAACAAACCACCCATGCCAGCTCCCGGCTGCAAGCAGCGCGGAGCAATTTTCTTGTCCAGCCCCAGGGCCAGCGAAAGATTTACTGCGTCGGCATTGACTCGCTCGCACAGAGTCGCCAATTCATTGATGAACGAAATCTTCGTGGCGACAAAGGCCGTCGCGGCTTCGCGAACTAATTCCGCGGTTTCGTGATTGGTCACGATCACCGGGACGCCACGCATCACCAGAGGATGAAAACTCTGTTTAATCGCTAAAATCGCTTCGTTCGAAGCCGAACCCAGAATAATGCGATCCGGCCAGTTAAAGTCTTCCACGGCACAGCCGGGGGTAAAAAATAT
>JAJPHW010000029.1 GCA_021325035.1 Terriglobia bacterium | reverse complement strand
GAGGCGGACGTCGGGAGCCAGGAGATTGGCCAGAAGTATGCCGATTATGCCGCCGGCAAATATACCTTGTCGCGGAATGAGAGGGAGCAACTCGGTTTCCGGCTGGCGAAAGAACTTGGGCATCATGAAATTTATCCGGTGGATGAGAGCGGCGATTTTCCGCTGGCTCGGGTTGCCAATTGGGCCGCAGCCAAGGGCGAAACCGGCAAGTTCGACGCCACCATGGGCAGCGCTGGCGTCATGGTCAAGGAACAAGACGATTTTCTTCACTCGCACACGGTCCTTGAGACGTTGGAGTACATGAATTCGGACACGATGGCGGCGAAAGCCATGGCTTTCTATTTCGGCATGATTCCCTATGGCGATCCCGACGATTATGCCGGCCCCGATCTGGTTGCGGCCTGGTATCAGAGAAACATCCGGATATACCACAACATCGTGGCTCTGATTCAGTCGCCGGAGGACAGGATTCTCGTCATCTATGGCGCGGGACATTTGGGCTGGTTGCAGCAGGACGCGGCAAACGATGCGAGCGTAAAGCTAAGAAAACTCTCGGAGTTCACTGAGCAGAAATAACGGAACAGAAATAACGGGGAGAAAGAACCTGGCACCCCCTGATCGCGCTGTCGGCCGCAGGGTGGGTTCCCGAAGCCCCTACCTCGTAATCTCAAACACCACCCCGTCGTTATTGCTCCCGCCGATGGACGTGGTGCCGAAGACATTTCCTTTCGCGTCCACGGCCACGCTTCCCCACGGCATGGCGCCATTCGCCCCGCCGGGAAAATCGTAGAGGTCGGTAAACGTCCAACTGCCATTCGATGGCGTCAGCTCGAAGACTGAGCCCAACCCATTAGTGCCCGCGCCGTTGCAGGTGCCATAGACGTTGCCTTTGGAGTCGAGCGTCAACTTGTTGTAAGGCCCGTAGTAAGTGCTAAAGCTGTGGAGCAGCGTGAAGTTCCAGCCCGTGCCCGAAGGCGAAAGTTCATAAACGTTGCCGCCGCCATCGTCGCCGCCGAAAAAAGTGCCGCCGAAGAGATTGCCGTTCTTGTCCACAGTCACGCCGCCCACCGGATTTTGCCCGTCGCTCAATCCTTGAAAGGTATAAAGCGTGCTCTCGGTCCAGTTCGAGCCGGACTTCGCGAGTTCGAAGATCACGCCGTTTCCATCCGCGCCGCCCAATGAAGTTGTGCCGTAAAGATTGCCCTGCGCGTCAATGGTCGGGGCCGCCACCGGATTAAATCCGTCATCACCGCCGGTGAAGTTGTACAGAATGGTCTCCACGCCAGCGCGGGAAATCTCATAGACTATTCCTCCCCCGTAAGTGCCGCCCTGGCTGGTCGTGCCGTAGATGTTTCCATCCGCATCCGCCACAACGCCACCGAGCGGTTGGTCGCCATCCTGGCCGTTGCCGAACACGTGGATCATGCGTTCGCCCCACGGGCCGCCTGACTTGCAATATGGATTTCCTTTGGGCTTTTCGCCGAAGACAGTCCCAAAGTTTCCGCCCGCTTCGGTTGTTCCCAGCAGAGCGCAGTCGTTATAAATAATCAGCGAACCGAAGCCGGGCGCAGCTCCATCCGCGCGCTCGCCTTTAAAGCTGTGCAGCGTCGCGTAATCCCAGGATGAACCGTGAGCAAGAAGCGCGTAAACAGTTCCCGAGCCATAGCTGCCGCCGAGATAGGTGGTGCCGTACAAATTGCCCTTTGCATCGAGCACCGGGCCGGCAAACGGATCATTCCCGCCATTGCCCACGCTAGTAAAGTTGTAGATGACTTTGTAGTTCTGGGCGTTCGCTGAGAGTAAAGCGCCCATAACGAAAACGAATCCGATAAGCGCGAACAGAATGGTCTTACGTTGCGGCATGGTGTGAATCCTTCCTGGGAGGTGTTGACTCAATCGTTCCAACGGAAAGAACGATGCCACCTATTATGCACCAACTCAGAAGCTCATGATCGCCCAAATGCCTTGCGGGACAGCCTATTTGCGCATTTAATGCATTTTGTCGTCCCCAGCGAGCGCGAGAATCGCGCCCGCGAACAGCATCGTGTCCGCGAAGTAGTTGATTCCCTCTACCCTCGCCCCGGTGCTCGGGTCGAGCACCGATGCAATCAAAATTGGGACATAAATAAACACGACCAACAGTACGATCCACGTCCCCAGATACGTCGCCATGGTTCGCGTCTTTTTGTTTGCCAGAATACTTATTCCGCAAATCAGCAAAATCGCGCCGGTTAGATAGGCGATGACGGCATGACCCGGAATCCACGTGGGCATAAGCTTTTCGAGTGGAACGCCGGGCACATTTGCCGGATGCAGGAATTGCTCAAAACTAAAAAAGACCGCAGACAAGGCGATCACGACTCGGCCCACAGTCGCAAGTATTCGATTGACTCGGTCGCTCCATCCGGGAATGGCGCTGGCCGCCAGCATCCAGGCGCCGCCACCGAACGACGATTCCCGGAAAACAATCGTCCAGAGAATTCGATTGTGTTTTTCCGAGAGCGCTCCCGGAAAGTGCAGCATGGCAACAAACAAAAACATCATGACACCGAACAACAGTCCCGACCATCGCACTTGAATTCGCAGAGCGATGCTCAATGAAGCGGCCACCAACGCGACGCCGATGAAATATATCCAGAACAACCGCCACGGCATATAGGCTGGCACCATCTCGACCATGCCTTTGCCCGAGCAGAGGTGCTCCGCGCCAAACACCGCCAGCGGCATGGCAAAAAGCAGATAGCGCAGCGCGACGATTTTCTCAAGCCCGCGCGCCCCAGCGACTGCGCTCCGCGCCGCTACGCCGCCGATGACAAGCAGGGCGATAGCAGCGCCCCAGGTCGAAAGCACAATGCAAGGGAGTTCGAAAGCGAATAAAGGAATGGCCGGAAAGGTTGAGTGCATCTTCGCCCCTGAGAGTCGCGGCGCATCGTTATTTAAAATCACGATTTGTAAATCGCGATTTGTAAAATCATGCCCGCGAAGTCTTACTTCGGTCAGCATGGTGCGATGCGGCGAAACATCAGAAACGTTGTAAGTGTGAAAGCTAATGGATGGGTTTTGTTTCTACTTTTTACAAATGCAGGAAAGTGCAGCAACAGTCTGAAGGCACCCATATTAAGCCGTTTCATTTGAATCGGGTGTAAGAGCGGCCCAACATCGTGCCGGCTCAAGGGCCATTAGTTAGCCAGAGGGCCGCATAAAAACCTTTAAAATCATATGTTGCGTTCGCAACATGCATATGTTGTAATAGCAACATAGGAGATGCCCATGAGCGAAATCCTGGATGCACTTTTCCGTAGGCGGGCAGTGAAAGCCTTTGAACCGGTCGAAATCCCGCAGGTACTGCGGGAACAAATCCTCAATGCCGCTCGCCACGCTCCCTCCAGTTTCAATTCGCAACCGTACCGCTTCTTTTGGGTGGAATCGTCGCCCAGA
Organism: Terriglobia bacterium; assembly: GCA_021325035.1. Lineage (GTDB taxonomy): Bacteria > Acidobacteriota > Terriglobia > Terriglobales > Acidobacteriaceae > JAJPHW01. Next base: position 23,033 of record JAJPHW010000029.1, on the reverse strand, counting down.
AAGGAAACCGCCGCGAAACTCTGCCTCGGACAAATGCCTGCGGCAACAGCATCGGCGCTGGTGGTTGCGGTCGCTGACATCGGGTCGCTGTCAGCAACCTCGCAAGCCCAGTTGGAGTGGATGCGCAAGAGCGGCTTCAGCGACGCCAAAGTCCGGGACTATGAGCGGACGGCGAAGATCGGCCGCATCCTTTTCATGCCGGGACCGTTCGGCATTTTTGGCGCGCTCAAGTGGGCAGTTTTTCGGCTGGTGAATTTGTGCAAGACGTTTGGAATGCCGCCAGTCTTTCGCCACGACTTGTTCAAGTGGGCGATGAAAAGTACATCGCTGGCCTGCGAGAATCTGATGATTGCCGCCGAGGCGCTGGGGCTCAACACCTGCCCCATGGAAGGCTTCGATGGCCGCAGGCTCTCCAGATTTCTCGGCCTCTCAGCCCGCTATCATGAAATTGTGATGGTGATTGCCATCGGGAAGAAATCGGCCGCTTACGCCGAACCGCCGCAGTGGCGGCGGCCTCTCGATGCCACGGTGACCGTCCTATGAGCGGCTCTCAGAAGACCATCGTTCCCAAGAAAGACATTCCGCAAGACATCCTGAGCGACTCGGTACTTGCTCATGTTGCCGCCGCCTATTTTTCCGTCGGGAAGAGGCTTGAGCGAAAAACCCGGTGCTCTGCGACTCGTGGCTTCATCCTGTCCACGCTGCGGGGCGGCGCAGCGCTCAATCAGAATCAAATCGCCACGCTTCTCGGCATCGACCGGACTGTCGTGCACCGTGCCATCAAGTCCATGGTTCAGGAAGGGCTGGTGTCGGAGAAAAAAGCAGAATCGGGCAGGGCCATTCACGTTACCTTGACACCCAAAGGCCAGCAATACCGGAAGCGCCTGATTAATGCGAGGATAGCCGCTGACGACAAGCTTCGAAAAGAGCTGACACCGGAAGAACGCCCAACACTGCTTCGACTCTTGAAGTTGATCGCCGAATTAGAGTTCTAAGCCTGCGCCGCCGAGTGCCCCTTGTCATTCCGAACCCGCTCCAGCGGTGAGAGCCTGCCCTGAGCGAAGTCGAAGGGGATCTCGCTCTTCGATAAACCTCTTACCACTTGTCATCCCGAAGGCCCGCGCTTTTACCAGCGAGACGAGAGCCTGCCCTGAGCGAAGTCGAAGGGGATCCCGCGAGCATCGTCGCGAGCCCCACTCGCTTCGCTGCGGAAACGTAAAAGGGCATGGCTTCAGCCATGCCACCGCGACACAACTCACAGTCACGCCCGTAGGGGCTCGGTGTCCAGGTTCGCCGCACTTTGGCTAACCTGGGCATATTAAAGATTATCGAGGGAGTTCGTTACGCGCGCTTCGCTGACTTCTTCTTCACCGCAGGTTCGGGCGCCGCGTTCTTCGCCGCGGCATTCGCGCGCTCTTGCAACGCGACCTGCACCACGCGCAGCATGTCATCCCACGGAGCGGGCTTGCCCGTCCAGATTTCGAATTGCCGCGCCGCCTGATGCACAAACATCTCCATGCCGGGGATGGTTTCGGCTCCCTTCGCCTTCGCCATCTTCATCAGCTTGGTCTCCAGCGGGTCATAGACCATGTCGAAGACGTAGCGCGCGTTGATTTCGTTTTCGTTCAGCGGAGAATCTTTGGTATTGCCCATGCCGACCGGTGTGGCGTTAATGATCACGTCGAAAGCGTACTTCTTGAGGTCCGCCCGCTTGATGGATTTCGCATGCGCCGAGCGTGCCAGCTTCTGGCCTTTTTCTGCGGTCCGGTTGAGGATGAAAACTTCGGCGCCGCGCTCTTTCAATCCATAAACCGCCGCTCGTGCCGCGCCGCCCGCGCCTAATACGAGAATCTTTGCCGAATCAATCGTGATGCGCTGCTCCAGCGGGCGAACCACGCCGGCCGCGTCGGTATTGAAGCCGTAAAGTTTGCCATCCTGCGCGCGAACCACCGTGTTGCAAGCGCCGATTTTCTGCGTGTGCGCATCGGTGTTATCCAAATGCTCGATGATGGTTTGCTTGTAGGGCATGGTGACGGAGAGCCCATGCAAAGGAACATCGCGAATGCAAGCCAGAAGGTCCTTCATCTTCTTAACGTGTAAGGCGACATAGACGCCGTTCACGTTTTCACGCCGCAGCGCGACGTTCATGATGGCCGGAGAAAGGGAATGAGCGACGGGGTCTCCTGCCACGCCGTAAACACGAGTCGCTGCATCCACGGATTCGATTCGGAATGTGCTGTTGAGTTCCTGCGCCGTAACCTGGCCGGGAGCCGTTTTTTCGTCGGGGCTGACGGCGGCGAAAGTGAATACGCTGCCCGCGCGAACGCCGAGCACTCGGCTGGGCACGCCCTGCTCGCCCATGCACAATCCGATCAAAGAATATTGATGGCTGTGCTGCTCCAGAAACTTCATCATCACGACGTTGTCGTAAAGCGAAGTCGCCGTACTGACAATTTTGTAATAATCCGCTGGAATCTTGACCATCTTTTCGAGCGTCTTATCGAGATCTTTGGTCGCATGAAAGTCGTGGTGCGACAAAATCAGCGCGCCGCTGGCCCGCAAGGCCTGGACTTTGTCGGCTTTGCACTTGGCCGCGCTCTCCATCTCCATATCCACGAGCTGGCATCCCGCAGCGGAGGCCTTGGTCAGGATCTCCAGTTGCGCCTCAGCCGTTCCCTTGAACTTGCCGCCATTCGCTGCCCGCCGGCAGGTGCCGATGGCAATCACATGCGGATGGTAGTTCAGGAATTCCTTGATCTTGGAAATCGCCAGCAAAGGCTTGGGAAGGTAATCTAACCTGAACTCAATAAAGGTGTTATCACGAACCAGTGCCTCGGCCTTTTCGACCATATCGGCTGGATCGCTTCCAGTGACGGCAACGCAAACACGCGGCAGCCGCAAGGCCCGCAGACGGGCCAAAGAGTTTTTTAATATCGCTTCCATGTAAGAGGTAGTCCGCGAGATATTACAAGGGTCTAAGTCCAGATGCAACAGTCGGTTAACATATATTTTAGCGGATAAACTTTTATCCTGCCATGTATGACACCGTCGTAACCTTGACCGGTGACCCCCAGCTTGGTACTGTCCAACCTGAAAGCCCTTTATTTGCCGCACTTAGCGGGAATTCACCGCCGGCAGGGGCGACGAAATTTGGAGGTATCATGAAGAAAACAGGACTTCTGTTGTTTCTGGCCCTGAGCCTGGCGGCAGTGGCGCAGCAGAATACGGATGCACCGGCGCTGACAACGCCCGATGGCACCGCGCCCACTTCGGTCAGCTTTCCCATCGAACGGGTTGTGACCCCAACCGATGCCGACCTGTATTGCGCCGGCTTCATTAATCCGAAGCTGCTGCCCAACGCCAATTACGTAATTGGGGGCCTGCAAACGCCCAGCACCACCCAGTTTGCCAACGGCGACATGGTTTTTCTGACGGGCGCGGGCTATCAGGCAGGCCAGCAGTACTCGATCGTGCGGGAATTGAGCGATCCCAACCGCTATGAGCTGTATTCCGGGCAACATGCCCAGCTCAAAGCTTTAGGGCAGCCCTACGCGGAGCTGGCGCGAGTGAAGGTGATTGACACTCGCAGCAAGACCGCAGTCGCGCAAGTTGTTTTTGGCTGCGCGCCGATCGTCCCGGGCGACATTGCGATTCCTTATGTGGACAAGCAGGCGATTCCATTCCACCCGCCGGTGCGCTTTGACCGCTTTATTCCGGCGAGCAGCAAGACCAGCGGACGCATTGTGATGGCGAAAGATTTCGACTCTGAGTTGGGCAACGGCGCAAAAGTCTATATGAACGTCGGTGCCAACCAGGGCGTGAAAGTCGGCGACTACTTCCGCGCTGTGCGCAAGTACGACGCCGATCTGCACGACGCGGTGGATTCGCTTTCATTCAAAGCTTCCATCAGTGAAGACACGCAGAAGAAGAGCGCCGCCATCGAGCCGAATATGTTTACCAAAACCGGTGGCCCGGTCATTCGTGTAGCGGACTTTCCGCGGCGCGCTGTAGGTGAAGTCGTGGTCCTCAGCACCACGGCGACAAGCTCGACCGGCATGATCGTATTCTCGATGGAAGACATCCACGTAGGAGATGGCGTGGAGTTGGATCAGCAGCAGTAAGAATTTAATTTTCTAGAGTTGCTGGATCAGCCGGGGAGCGAACCTGCTCCCCGGTTTTATTTTGCGAAAAGGCGCTCGCTCCTAGTATCGTCAAGGGTACCCACCTGATCCGACAGCGATGGGATGCTATAATAAAGCTACGCTTACCACGGTTGTTGTGGTGCGGTTGCTCTAGTTGACACCTTGAGATTTCCCGCCTCCGAAGTTTCACTCCGTTGATTGTCAAGCGTAATTTGAAACAGACTGGCTTAGGCCGCTGTGTTCACACAATATACGTGTACTCAGAAATCAATGCCCGCCAGACAGAAAGAAACAAACTATTTTGACGACACAATTTTCCGAACTGCCCATCTCCTCGCGCTTGCAGGAGCGACTTGCGGCAGCCAGTTTTATCACCATGACGCCGGTACAATCCGCCGCCATTCCACAAGCCCTCGCAGGCAAAGACATTTTAGCCACCGCGCAGACCGGGACCGGCAAAACCCTGGCTTTTCTGGTGCCGATGTTGGAGCAGTTGCACAAGAACTACGTTCCCGGCGTGACTGCGCTGGTACTCGTGCCCACGCGCGAACTCGCCATGCAGGTCGCTGAACAATATGACGCTTTACGCGGAAACCGGCTGCCCGCGGCCGCGCAAGTCGTTGGCGGAATTCAAGAACGTTCCCAGCTGATGGCCATACGCAAAGGGGCGCGCCTCATCGTCGCCACTCCCGGACGCCTGGAAGATTTCCTCGACCGCAAGCTGGTGGATTTTCGCGGCCTCAATCTTCTCGTGCTCGATGAAGCGGATCGCATGTTGGACATGGGTTTTCTCCCTTCCATCCGCCGAATCGTTTCGATATTGCCGGCGCAGAGGCAGACCCTCTGTTTCTCCGCCACCTTGCCCACGCAAGTGGTGCAGTTGGTCAACCAGTACACAAAGAATCCTGTGCGCATCGCATTAGGCTCGACCACCAAACCCTGTGAGAATGTTCGCATTCAGGCATTCGAGGTTTTAATTGACGACAAGCAGGAGTTGCTGGAGAGATTGCTTGATCAGGAAGATGGATCGTGTTTGGTGTTCGTTCGAACCAAACACGGCGCCGACCGCCTCGCCCACCGCTTAACCCGCGACGGCTTCGCCGCGACCGTGATCCATGGCGACCGTTCGCAATCGCAGCGCACCGCCGCCTTGGCCGGATTTCAGCAAGGCCGCTTCCGCGTTCTGGTGGCGACCGATCTGGCCTCTCGCGGAATCCACGTGGAAGGCATAGCGCACGTCATCAACTATGACCTGCCCATGGTGGCGGAAGACCTCATTCACCGTGTCGGCCGCACCGGCCGGGCCGGGGAAACCGGCGTCGCGTCCGTATTTTTTGGCCGCGACCAGGCTGGCGATTTGCGTTCGCTCGAACGCACGCTCGGTCTTAGAATCGAACGCAAATCACTTTCTTCATTGGGTCAGCAAAGCGCGGATACTCCGAAGAGAGCTGATGCGCCGAAAAATATGGAAGCGCGCAAGAATGTTGTAGGGGAGCCTTCCAAACCGCGCAGCTCAAAACGCTCGAAATCCCGCTCGCGTCGTTCGAGATCACAAGAGCCGCATTCCCGCGAACCTCGCGATAGGGAATCGGATTCGAGAATGTCCCGCCTTCCCGGCGAGTCCTTTCAACTTCAGGCCAGCCGAGCCTAACCGTTTGTGTGGGGCGGGCGCCCTCGCCCGCCACTTTCTGCAAAACCCCGGGTAGTGTCCTAATTAACCGGCTCTGGAATCACATACCACGTGTCTTCCGGTATCACGTACACGGCCAGAAAATCAAAGGCATCGGCGTCATACATTCCGTTCTGATTTTTCACCGCGCACAAATAACCATTCTTGGACTTCCTGAATGTGCTCTTCACCTGCACGCGGGCGAGATTTCTGCCGCTGCCCACGACGAAATCGTAGGGCGAAGATTCGCCCCAGGGCTTGTTGATTTTTAATCCGTGCTCGGCGGCGCGGGCCATGAAGCGGAGTTCGGCCTACTCCCCGCGCTGTTTATCGTGAGGAATGATGGGGAGAGTTTTCATGATGTCCTTTATTGATTGGACAAAATTTGGGGAAACGATGGCAAGGGAAAATCGAGAATATTTCGAGTGATTCCCGAAATGGGAAAGTTCGATTCTTGCTCAGCATGACAGAAGGAAAATTTGTTTCTAGTGGCGGGCGGAGAGCATGGTGAGAATTTCACGCAAGCCCTGCCGAATGGGGCGAAGGTCGGCAGAAGCCGCCGCGGGGAATGGAAGCGCAGTCTGCTTTTTGTCGCTCTTGATTTCTTCGCGTAGATGCTGGCGCGCTCCGGCAATGGTGAAGCCTTCGTTGTAGAGGAGCGTTTTGATACGCAGGACGTTCTCGACGTCTTTTTTGCGGTACATGCGCTGTCCGGTGCTGCCCTTTACGGGTTTGATCTGGGGGAACTCGGTTTCCCAGAAGCGCAGAACGTAGGCGGGAAGATGGCACAGCTCGGAGACTTCGCCGATGCGGAAGTAGAGCTTCTCCGGGATGACGATGTCATCGGGTTTGTGGTTCCTGGCTGCGGGTTTGGAGCGAGCGCCCATTTTTATTTTAATTCCGAATCAAATCGTACCGCACTTTCGACAGCGTGGAAAAGAAAAACCTCTCGAGAGAGGTGCTTCTCTCGAGAGGCAGGAAAACTCGAAAGTTCATGCGGGCGCGGGCCCGCGAACTTTTAGTGCTTCTTTTTCTTGGCCGCTTTTTTCTTGGTTGCCATGATGAAGTCTCCTCCGTTGAGATTTGATTTTCCCTTGAAATTGGAACGTTGAGTGCAATCTTGATGCGCTCAATGGTGGCAACAAAATTGCCACCACAAGATATTGCGCACTCTTACACGGAAAGTCAATAAGATTCTAGTGTCAACCTGGAAACCGGGGACGGCGGCGGGAGAACGGAGTTTGTTTTAGCGCGGGAAAAATCCGGAGAAGAAGAAAAATTTCTCCATGCGCTGCGGTTGCGGTTCCCGAAAATGATATTGACTTCTGGTCGCAGTGGGTTCAGTATCGTCGAGCCGAAAAACTACTAGCTATTCTAGTTTGTCGAATTGCATCGGAAAGGTTCGTAGGGTTTCGGATGATCCATGGGCCATTTGTTCAAAAAATTAAAGGAGAGTTAGGAAAGTCATGAGAAGAATTTCGATCTCCCATCTACTCGTTGCACTCACCATGTTGTCTCTCTTTAGCATTGGCAGCGGCTTTGCGCAAGACGCCCCGGTCCGCGGCAGATATATCGTGATGCCGCCGCATCTGCGCGATGACGTCGCTCCACCTCCAGCCTCCTTGCAAACCTGGAATGGCAGTTTCACCTACAGCGGCACCAATTACACCTACAACATGGTCGGCACGGCGCCTTCCACAAATACCTCGACGACAATTCCGGTTTATATCATTCCGGTGAAAATCGTGATCACAGCGCGGCGCGGAGGGACGAAGACGACGTTCGATCCTGCCCATGTGCTCTCGAACGGAAATACGGTGACGCAGAATACAGTGGCGTCGCCGATTTTCGATTCGACCACGACCTATACACAGGGTGGAGTCAATGTAGGCACCACGCAATATGAAGATGCATTCCAGAGGGCGAATTTCTGGGGCACGGTAAAAACCAACACCAGCTATCACGTGTTGTTGGGTGGGCCTACGGTGGAAGCGGAGCAAACTTTGAGTCCATCTTCCACTTACGGCAAAACCGGTTCGCCATTCGGCTTTACGGCTGGACTGGTGGACATCAACTGGTTTGATGCACAACTGCCGGCGCTCATCAACAAATTCGGAATCGGACCCAATGCGTTTCCGATTTTCCTGACTTATGACGTCTATTTAACGCAAGGCGGACAGTGCTGCATCGGCGGCTATCACAGCTCAGAAGGCAGCTCGAACAACCCGCAGTCGTACGCTCATGCGACGTATGTGGACCATCCAGGCGATTTCGCGCAGGATGTTTCCGCTCTATCGCATGAAGTGGGCGAGTGGATTGACGATCCGCTGGTGGTCAACGTCAACGGCAACAGCACACCTTGCGGCATTCTGGAAGTGGGCGATCCACTGGAAGGGAATGCAAACTATGGCGGCTACCCTTACGTTCTGCATGGCTTCACCTACAACTTGCAGGACCTGGTTACGTTGCCGTATTTCGGGGCGCCGACAAGCACATCCGTGAATGGATGGCTGAGCTTCCAAGGCGAGTCGTTGGGCGTATGTTCCAACGGCAGCTAGATATTTCTTCCTATGAGCCCGCCCTTCGGGGCGGGCTTTTTCATTTCATAAAGACTTCTGCTACGCTTTAGCGTCTTTGAGGGAATTTTGGGGCGGAGGGATGATTGCACGGAAAAATTGATCGCGACCGGCTTGTTGCGCTCATGCAGCGTGAGCAGAAGCGCTTTGTTGACGAGAGGCCGAAGTCGAAGGCGTTGTTCGACCGGGCGAGCAGTTCGCTGCTAGGCGGCGTCCCGATGAACTGGATGGCGAAGTGGGCCGGGGCGTTTCCTCCTTTTGTCCGTGAAGCGCAAGGGGCGCATTTTTACGACGTAGATGGGCACCGCTACATAGATTTTTGCCTTGGAGACACAGGCGCGATGACGGGACATTCGCCTTCGGCGACAGTGAAAGCTGTGGAGGAGCAATCGAGGCGGGGATTGACGCTGATGCTGCCAAGCGAAGATGCGGTCTTCGTCGGCGAAGAGTTACAAGCGCGGTTTGGATTGCGCTGCTGGCAGTTTGCCTTGAGCGCTACCGATGCAAACCGGTTCGCGATTCGCATGGCGCGACAGATTACGGGAAGAAATAAGATTCTTGTCTTTAATTGGTGCTACCACGGAACGGTGGATGAAACTTTTATCACACTGAAAGATGGTGTGGCTAAGGCAAGGCGTGGGAATATTGGGCCGCCGGTGGATCCTGCAATCACAACAAAAGTTGTGGAGTTCAATGACTTTACGTCTCTACAACAAGCATTGGCGGAGGGCGACGTAGCTTGCATCTTGGCCGAGCCGGCATTGACGAATGTTGGCATTGTGCATCCAGAGCCGGGTTTTCATGATGCGATGCGCGAACTGACGAGAAAATTTGGCACGCTGCTCATTTTGGATGAGACGCACACGCTTTGCGCCGGGTCCGGCGGTTACACCCGCACCGAAAATCTGCAACCCGACATGCTAGTGATTGGCAAGGCGATTGGAGGAGGCATTCCGGGCGCTGCTTATGGGTTCACGTCGCAGATCGCGGAGCGCTTTTCAAAAAGCATGAACCTGGAAGATTGCGACACGGGAGGAATTGGAGGCACGCTGGCGGGGAATGCGGTTTCGCTGGCAGCCATGCGGGCGACGTTGAGCAAAGTGCTTACGCCCGACGCGTTCAGCCGCATGATTCCTTTGGCAGAGCGGTGGACGACGGGCGTGCAGCAAGTGATTACAGAGTTCAGCATGCCGTGGCATGTGACGCGGCTGGGCTGCCGGGCTGAATATCAATTTTCGGCGACGGTCCCGCGTAATGGGAGTGAAGCGCACGACGCGATGGATTTCGATTTAGAGCGCTTTATGCATCTTTACTGCATGAATCGCGGCATCCTGATAACGCCTTTTCACAACATGGCGTTGATGTCGCCGTTTACGGACAAAGATGACGTTGATCATCACACCAAAGTATTTCGCGAATGTGTGCGGGAGTTGGCGGCTTGAGAGATTGTTTTTTACGGTGGCAGAAAGTAGCGAGTGTTTTTCTTCCAGCGATCTTGTTGCTGACGGCGGTTTCCTGCGGTGCGCCGGGAGTTCCGTTGCCGCCGTCGCTTCATTTGCCGCAGCCTGTGAGCGATTTGCACGCTTTGCGCAAGGGCGACAAGGTTCATTTGACGTGGACCGCGCCCACGCGCACGACTGATCGGCAGTTGATCCGACAGGCAGGTGTAATCCAGATTTGCCGAAGCGTAGAAGCAACGTTGTCTGCTTGTGGAACCCCAGCGGGTGAAGTTTCGGCCTTGCAGAGAAATCCGCAACAGAAAGATTCGAAAATTTCCCAAGAGTTTGTCGATCATTTACCGGGCGCGTTGCTGACGAGCGATCCTGCGGGAGAGATTGTTTATGCGGTGTCGGCATTGAATTCGGAAGGCCGCAGCGCCGGATTGTCCAATGAGGTGAGAGTTCCCGCCATTTCTACGCTGATGCCGCCACAAGATATGCACGCGATAGCAACCGCGAAGGGAATTGAAGTTACCGGAACATCGGCTGACGCGCCAGCGCCCGCTTCAGGAGTGCGTTATTTCTATCGGATTTACCGGCGTGAAAAAGGCTCGGACAATGCAGCTGGCACAATTGCTGGAGAAGCGCCGTGGAAAGGTTCTTTGCGTTTTGTGGATCACGCGTTTAGCTGGGAGAAGACGTATCTTTATCGCGTGACGGTTGTCACTAGCGTCACGCGTGGCCAAGCGCCAGGAATTCAAGTCGAAGGCGACGACTCGCGCGAAGTGGAAGTTTTTGCGCATGATGTTTTTCCGCCGGCGGTTCCCTCGGGATTGCAAGCCATGTATTCGGCCGTTTCGGGGCAGGCGTTTGTTGATTTGGTGTGGTCGCCGGATGTGGATACCGATTTGGATGGTTATAACGTCTATCGCATGGAGGACGGCGGGGAATCGGTGAAGATCAATCCACAATTGGTCAAGACTCCGGCATTTCGCGATGCGAATGTGAAGGCGGGCAAAACGTATTCTTATTCGGTTTCGGCGGTGGATGTGAGAGGGAATGAGAGCGCGAGATCGGAAGCGGCAAGCGAAAGCGTGCCGTAATGTGAAATGCTTTGCTTAAAAAATGTCATTGGCGCGAATGGACTGGCCTTGTCCTTGCGATCGCCGTCGGGCCAGTATGGCTTGAAGCTGCGAATGCCATTCCTGGATTGATCTTCAGGGCGGCAGCTGGATTCTATATTCTCGTTTGTTTGCTCGCCGTGCCGCTCATTGTGCTTCTTGCGCGCCGTTTGAAATTCATCGTTTGGCAGATCTCGATTGTTTCTCTCGCCGGGGTAATCATCCTAGATGATCTGCGAAGCCATGCCGTGTTCCATAGTGAAATTCCCGGAATGCTATTCGTGTTTTGGACCATAGGCACTCTATTTTCATCGCCATTGCCCATCTACTTTTTCTTGAAGCCGATGAATTGGCGAGCGCGAGCAATCTGGGGAGTTTGGATCGTGACAGCGGGTATCGTTATCTGGCTTGGGATGAGGCGGATTACCGGATGACTTAAGAAGGCTTCGCCCGAATTTGAACGCGTGTCCCTTCGGGCAGTTCTCCATCGAGAATTTCGATCTTCCCATCGCGGACGATGCCATTGAATTCCCTGGCATGGGGGACGTCCCGAGGAGGTGGGGCCGAACTTCGACCCATGCCCTTATCCATAGCGGCGTTGGCAAGAGCGTCGGCTTCCTGATTTTTTCCGCGAAGAACGTGACCGATGGAAAACCACTCCAACTTGGCGATCAATTCTTTAGCACGTGCATGCAGATTCTGGAGCGCGGCGTTTTTTACTTTGTAGATGCCTTTGATCTGGCGAACTAATAATTCGGAGTCGCTGATGACTTTTAGCGCTTTGTGGCCATGTTTGGTTGCGTATTCGAGCGCGGCGATCAAACCTTGATATTCGGCGAAATTGTTGGTTTGATGGCCGAGATATTCGCTGAGAGCAGCGATTTTTTTGCCGGATTCATCTTGAATGACGACACCGTATCCGGCGGGGCCGGGATTGCCGCGCGCGCCGCCATCGCTGAAAGCGACGAGATATTTTTCGGGCGGAGATTCGCGGGCCTCAAATAAATTTCTGCTTGCCGATGGAACGTGTGGAGAGGGCATGAGGAATTTTACAGTCCGCCGAGCTTTATCTATCGTCCTGCCGCCAAACGCGTCGCCAGCCGCTGCGGAAGGTTTGCCGCAATGATGCGATCCTGCGCTTCTTTTAATTTGTAAGGCACACGATAGTAAGTCACGAGATGGGCTTCTGTGTCATATAAGGCAAAAGCGGCACGCCAATCGCCGTCGCGCGGCTGGCCGACAGAGCCTGGATTCACCATGTAGCGATAGCCGCTACGAATGGGAAATTCCACAGTCTCGATTTGACCTACAGTTTGGTATTCAGGATAAAAGCCCTGGCTTTTATGGTCGGACGCTTCCGGATTTACGGCAAAGCCGCCTTGCAAATGGGTATGCCCAAAAAAAGTGATGGTCAGAGGAGAATCGAGTAATAGCTTCAGCGCCTCCGGCGGAGTGACGACATATTCGTCTTCGTCGGCAGGTGAGCCGTGGACAAATTGGACGTCGTCGAGATTTTCGATACGAATTGGCCCCTGTGGAAGGGAGCGAAGCCATTCCATGTTTTCGGGAGGCAGTTGATCGCGGGTCCAATGCGCCGAGATGGCGGCGATGGGGTTGAAATCCTGCGTATCCATGAGGCCGCAGACAGCTTTGTCATGATTGCCGCGGACAAACAGTTTTCCCAGCGCGCGGGATTGGGCAATGACCTCGTTGGGACTGGCTCCGTAGCCGACGACATCGCCGAGGTTCATGACGAGGTCATGCGCGGGTACGACTGCGAGGCAAGCTTCGAGAGCTTCGAGATTCGCGTGAATATCACTTAACAGAAGAATGCGCACACATCACCAAACAAAACACTGGATTATAGATGAATGCTGCGCTTCGCGCGGTGAGCGCGAGCACATATTATTTGTGATTAATGACCGGACATCGCGCGAAATGGCTGGGAGCGACTTCCACCAACTCGGGAATCGCGCGGGTGCATTCGGCGATGCGAAATTCGCAGCGAGGTTCGAAGGGGCATCCTGAAAGCTGGGAGTTTGGCGGTGGAACGGTGCCTTCAATCGTGCGCAAAGGCTGGCCCCTGTCGGTTTTGAGAGTTGGCACGGCATCCAGAAGTCCGCGGGTATAAGGGTGGGCAGGTGAGCGGAAGATATCGTGTTTCGACCCCATTTCGACAACGCTCCCGGCGTACATGACAGCAACACGGTCGGCGATTTGGGAGATGACGGCGAGATCGTGAGAGATGAAAAGCATGGTCAAACCGAACTTTGCACGCAATTCTCCTAGTAGTTCCAGAATTTGGGCTTGCACGGTGACGTCGAGGGCGGTGGTGGGCTCATCGGCGATCAACAATTTCGGGTGATTGGCGATGGCCATGGCGATCATGATGCGCTGGCGCATTCCGCCAGAAAGCTGGTGCGGATAATCGCGCGAACGGCGCGCTGCGTCGGGAATGGCGACATCAATCATGGCCTGAACAGCGCGATTGGCGGCTTCTTTTTTGCTGATTTTGGCGTGAGCGAGGATGGCCTCAGCGATTTGATCTCCGACGCGCATGACAGGATTGAGGGCGGTCATCGGCTCCTGAAAAATCATGGCGAGAGTTGAGCCGCGGAGTTGGCGCATGTTTTCTGCGGAGAGTTGCAGTAAATTTTGCGATTGGCCATTGGATGAAAACAGAATTTCTCCCGAATAGCGCGCGGAAGGTGGAAGCAATCGCATGAGAGCGAGGGAAGTGACGGATTTCCCTGAGCCGGACTCGCCGACCAGTCCGAGGACTTCGCCCTCGGAGATGGATAAATTCAGGTCACGAACGGCGGGGCGGCCTACCGATTTTGAGCCGGCCGAGCCAAATTCGACGGTCAAGTTGCGGATTTCGAGCACGGGTGCCAAGTGGGTATCGTAACAGCGAGCGCAGAGTAGAACATCGCAAAATTATGCACATTGACAGCGCGCAACCCTCACGCTATCTTCGGGTGACGCAAGCTACTAGCGCGCCTCGTTGCCTTCCGAATCTCTCCCAGTTTAGGCGGCAACAATTTTAAAATTCCATCTTGCCTACGGCCAAGGAGATTCATGAAATCCATTGTTCTGTGTTTTTCTCTCATGCTCGCGTTCTTTGTGGTGCAAGCGCAGGCGCAGGTCACGCTCACGGAAGTTAGCTCCGATCCTTTTACGGTTGGTCCGGGGCAGCACGCCACGGAAGTTGAGCCGCACACTTTCGCCAACGGTTCCACGGTTGTGTCGGCATTTCAAACGGGACGCATCATTCCGGGAGGTTCGACGGATATTGGCTGGGCAACGTCGACGGATGGCGGAACAACCTGGACGCATGGTTTTTTGCCGGGCGTGACCAAGGGTGAAGGCAGCGGACCTTATGACGCGGCGAGTGATCCGGCGGTAGCGTTCGATCCGAAACATAATGTGTGGATGATTGCGACATTGCCAGTTTCGAGCACGCAAACTCCGGCTGTGATTGTGAGCCGCTCGACTGACGGGGGCATGACGTGGCAGAACCCTGTGAATGTGGACGCGATGGCATCGAGTTCAGATAAGAATTGGATTGTGTGCGATGGAAGCCCGAAGAGCAAGTACTACGGAAATTGTTATGTGGAATGGGACAACCCTGCGGCCGGAGATCAAATTTTAATGAGCACTTCAACCGATGGCGGGTTGACTTGGGGATCTCCAAAGGCGACGGCGAACCATGCATTCGGCATCGGCGGGCAGCCGCTGGTGCAGCCGGACGGGCGCGTGATTGTGCCGATTGAGACCAGCGGCATCTCGGTGTTCGGTTCGATCAATGGCGGGCAGAGCTGGACGAAGACTTATTCGGTGGCGGGTATTCAGAGCCATACGGATGCGGGTGGAATTCGCAGCGGCCCACTGCCTTCGGCGGCAGTAGATGGCGCCGGGAACGTTTACGTAGTGTGGGAAGATTGCCGCTTCCGCACGAACTGCTCGACCAACGATCTGGTGTATAGCGTTTCCGCCGACGGACTGCATTGGGGTGCGGTGACGCGCATTCCGATTGATCCGACGAACAGCACGGTGGACCATTTCATCCCGGGTATTGGGATTGATCCGGCAACTTCGGGAGCGAATGCGCACATTGCGGTGCACTATTACTACTATCCGCAAAGCAAGTGCAGCCAATCTACCTGCCAGCTTTATGTGGGATTTATTTCCTCGGGCAATGGCGGAAAGACCTGGAACACGGCCATAACGCTGGCGGGTCCGATGAGTTTGAACTGGCTGCCGAATTCGCAGAATGGACTCATGGTGGGCGATTACATTGGGACTGCTTTCAGCCAGAGCACGCCGCACGCGGTGTTTGCGGTAGCTTCGGCGAAGAGTGGAACTAAATTCAACCAGCCGATGTTTACCGCGCTGGGATTGACAGCGGCAGAAGTTGGCCCGCAGTCATCCGCGGCAGGGGACAAGCCGTTACATCATATTTCTGATCCGGTTGAATTCGATAAGCCAGAGAAGGGAATTCATCCTCCGACACGCGCCGCCAAGCGAAGCGCAAAGAAGTAGCGTTTTTGTATAGTTTGAGCCGCCGATGAAAGTCGGCGGCTTTTTTCTTGATCGTGAAATTCAGCTTCCAGTAAGGATTGCGCGCGATTTCCACATGATCACGGATGTTTTGTTTCATTCTGCCCGCATTTCCCCGCCGCAATTTCCGCTAAATTCCGCATTCCTGGGTTCAATGCAATTTTATAAATGCACCATATTCTGTCATCCCGCTGTGAAGACCGTGCACCTCGCTCGATTTAAAAGACATAAATTGGCATATTTTTTATTGACTCCAGAATTGGTTGCGGTAAAACAGACTCGTTCTTTGGCACGTTCAAAAGTTTTCCCAGTTGGTGCAGAGTCCGGGGCTCAAGCGAGATCACATGCAGCATCGCAAGATGCAATGCAAAGAGGGTCAGCAAGGGTCAAAGCGAAGCGCTGGTTGAGGCGAACGAGAACACAAGTCAAAGGCAGGATAGAGTCCCGAGGCGTTGAACTGGTTTATCCGGTTGGCGGTGAGCCCGGAGCCCAAGTTAAGGTCGCGCTTCACCACTCGCAAGAGTGCTGAAGAAAGAAGGCCGGCAAGGGTCAAACGCGAGCTACTGGCCGAGAGGAATTAGTTCCACACCACCTCGGGACTCTTATTTTTTGTGAAAGCGATGTACACCGCGCGGCAGACCGACCTTCGTTTTAGTCCGCACTCGAGCGTTGCCAAAAAGTGTGACGCCGCAAGACTTTCTCAGAGCCAAGCGCGCACACAAAGCTGTCACCCTAATAAGTCCACGTCCCCCGTTCGGCTGGATCTTTCTCCCCGGCTGGAACTTAGAGTTTGCGCGCAGCAGGATGCTCCGCAAGATTAGCGCAGCGCAAATCGCTTCGTGCGCTTGCTACAATTCCTCGTCATGCAAACGGCGGAAGTCGTCATCATCGGCGGGGGAATTGTCGGTTCGAGCATCGCCCACCACCTGACTGCGGCGGGGTGCAAGAAGGTGTTCTTGCTGGAGCGGGAAACCGCGCAGGGCAAGGGATCCACAGGGAAAAGCATGGGCGGAGTGCGGGCGCAGTTCGCCACGCCGGTGAACATCAAGATGTCGCTGTACTCGATTCGGTTTTATGCGAGCTTTGAGGAGAGATTGGGGCATCCATCGGGATATCGTCCGCAAGGATATTTGTTTTGCGCGACGAACGAAAAGCATCTCGCGTATCTAAGGGCCAATCATGCGCGGCAAGTTGAAGCGGGATTGAGGAATGCGGAGATCGTGACTGCTGATTACATTCGTGGGGAGTTTCCGCAGTTGCGCGCCGATGACATTGTGGGAGGAAGTTTCTGTCCGACCGATGGATTTGTTGATCCGTATAGCGCAATGATCGGGTTCATGACGTGGGCCGTGGACCATGGAGCGACGCTGTGGAAGAACTCGGAAGTTATAAGCGCTGTGCGGAAGGATTCCGGATTTGTTGTTGAGACGACGAGGGGTTCGATTTCAGCTCGCATTGTCGTGAATTGTGCGGGAGCGTGGGCGGCGGTGATCGCGAAAATGGTTGGAATTGACTTGCCGGTTGAGCCTCTGCGGAGAATGTTGGTGCCGACCCAACCGTTCGATGATTTTCCGCACACCGCGCCGATGATTATTGATATGTCGAATGGATTTCACTTTCGGCCTGAGGGTCGAGGGTTTTTGCTGGCGTGGAATGATCCGGCGGAAACGCCTGGATACAAGACGGATTTCGACGAAGCGTTCATTGAGAAAATTCTTACTCGCGCAGCAGATCGCGTGCCGGTGTTCGAGAATGTTGCCGTGAATCCCAAGCGCGCATGGGCGGGGCTTTATGAAATGACGCCCGACCACCATCCGGTTCTGGGCGAGACCCCGGGCGTTCCTGGATTTTTTCTGGCGAACGGATTTAGCGGCCACGGTGTGATGCACGCGCCGGCGACCGGGAAAATTTTGTCAGATCTAATTCTGCATGGAAAAACGGAGCTGATTGATGCGACGTTGCTTAATCTTTCCCGCTTCGCCGAAGGGCGAATGATCGAGGAAACGGCGATACTGTGACTCTCGACTGGGTTTTCGCTCGCAAAAGCAGATTCCTCATGCCTCAAGGCATTCGGAATGACAATGTGGTGGGATTAGAGACGTTGTAGGCACTATGAACGAAACTAATTACTGGCAAACGACGGTAAACGTTCCGCCCCTTGCGACATCAGAGCCGTTGCCTGAGAGCGTGGACGTCGCCATCATCGGCGCAGGGTTCACCGGTCTCTCCGCCGCGCGGACGCTTGCCAAACGTGGCGCGAACGTCGCTGTGCTTGAAGCCGAAACCATCGGTTGGGGAGCGAGTTCGCGCAACGGCGGGATGGTGCTGACCGGGCTGAAGCTGGGAGTGAACAAGCTGATCTCGATGTACGGACGCGAGCGAACGCAGCGCATGTATGCGGCATCGCTGGCGACGATTGATTGCGTGGAGCAGATTGTCCGCGAAGAAAACATAGCTTGCGATTTCTCGCGTTGCGGCCATCTTGAGGTCGCCTGCAAGCAAAAGCATTTTGACGACTATGCGAGGCAGGCGGAAGTCATCAAGCGGGAATTCAATCATTCGTTACGGATTGTTCGGCGGAATGAGTTGCCGAGCGAGATTGGGTCTTCCATTTATTACGGCGGCATGGTGGATGAAGTCAGCGCGGGATTGAATCCAGCGCGATATGTGGCGGGACTTGGGCAAGCGGCGTTAAAAGCGGGGGCGAGAGTTTATGAACAGACACGCGTCGCGCAGATTCATAAAGAAGCACGCAATGGAGTACAGGGATGGCGATTGACAACAGCACCACCCTGTCGCACAGAACGCGACAAGGATGGGGCACCCTCTACTATCTGGGCGCGCGATGTTTTTGTCGCGACGAGCGGATATACATCTCGCGCTACGCCGGCGCTGCAGAAGAAAATCATTCCGATTGGGTCGTTCATTATTACGACCCAAGTGCTCTCTGACGCGCTGGCCTGCGAACTCAGTCCTCGCAATCGGATGATCTACGACTCGAAGAATTATCTTTACTACTATCGCCTCACCCCTGATCGCCGCATGTTGTTCGGCGGGCGCGCCGCGTTTTTTCCTGAGACCGAATCCACCATTCGAGAGAGCGCGGAAATTCTGCGCCGCGGCATGATCGACGTCTATCCCCAACTGCGCGACACGAAAATCGAATTCGTCTGGGGCGGCACGCTCGATTTCGCTTTTGACATCATGCCCCATGCGGGGCAGCTCGATGGCATCTACTACGCGCTCGGCTATGCCGGACACGGCGTCGCCATGGCGACCTGGCAAGGCCAAAAAATCGCCGAACTTATTGCCGGAGACAAGCCCGACAATCCTTTCGTAGGCATTCCCTTTCCCGGCGCGCCTCTCGGCCTCTACAGCGGCAAGCCGTGGTTCCTGCCATTTGCTGGAGCTTGGTACAAGTTTTTGGATTGGGTGAGTTAACCGCAGCTAAGCAGCGTGATCTTGAGATGTTTGATCAGGTTCGAAACGGGTTTCTCACCTCTAGCCTTCCGCCAATTACTTGCCCGTGATGCAAATCCTCGGAATATAAGACTCCACACTTCGCTTGCAAGGCGGCCGCGATGACTAAGGCATCGTAAATTTCATAGCGGTGCTTCTGCGCAATCTCCAATGCAGCCTCGTGCGTTTCGACACTGATCGCTATCGGCTCGGGACAAAGCACTCGAATCGCATCCAGCGCGTCAGTTACCTGCGGCCACGGCATCTTCAGCTTCCGCCGGGCGACCGAAACAAATTCGTTCAGCACTTGTACGCTGACCACTCCGCCGCCG
Source organism: Terriglobia bacterium (assembly GCA_021325035.1). Taxonomy (GTDB): domain Bacteria; phylum Acidobacteriota; class Terriglobia; order Terriglobales; family Acidobacteriaceae; genus JAJPHW01. The sequence goes on along the minus strand of JAJPHW010000029.1, from coordinate 3,735 downwards.
GAGAGTAATTCTTCGGCCCGTGCGCTACGGTCTTCATGCACAACGGCATAGATCAAAATATTTGTATCGAGAAACGCCTTAGCGGGCATTGGATTCAGCGCGGTCGAACCTGAATCCCTTGGGCAAGGGCCGCCGCAGTTTGCGCAGGCGCGCCAAGGCTAATTCTTTGGCAGGGTCGCGCGAGACTTCGAATGCGCGGCGGCCACGGACCTGTATTTCAATCTCATCGCCGTCTTTCAGGCCAAGCGCTTCGACTACAGCGACGGGCAGGCGCACGGCCAGACTGTTGCCCCATTTAGAAACCTGCATTTACTTTCTCCTAGATATACATATTAATTGTATATCATTGGTCAAGTAGACTAAGGCTATCGCATCATCCCACCCCTTCGCAAAAAACGCGAAGGAGTGGGGCACCCGAAATAGCATTTGTTAAATGCATAGATCCTTCGCTTCGCTCAGGAGGACAGTTGTGAGGTTATGAGTTTCGTGGGCGCAGCAACAGATACACCACGGGCCCCGCGGCCAGCGCGACCGGACCCCAAATCATTCCATAGCGGTCGCTGCCTACGAGCGCGACGATGCTCATCAAAACTGTGGCGATGACGGCATACATCAATCCGCTGTGGCCTCCGGGAATCACGAAGGGCCGGTGCATCTCTGGGCGTTTACGTCGCAGTTGCCACGCCGCAAGAACCGTCATCACCGTCGTTGCAACACGCAGCCAGTTGTAAATGGTGATAATCTGCGTGACCGACTGCACCGCGAGCAGGCAATACACCAGGCCCGAGACGATAATCGCAATCCACGGCGTGCCGTAACGGGGATGAATTTTCGCCAGCGCCTTCGGCAGGTAGCCGTCTTCGGCCATCGAGGACGGCATTCGCGTTGAAGAAATTACCGTGCCGTTGAGCAGCGCGACATTGGTGATCATCCCCGCGAGCGTAATCAGCCCACCTAACCACGGGCCGCCAATCAATTGCGCGGCGTCGGAGAAATAGCGCGTGTGCCAGTCCTGCCAGTTCCCCAAAGCTGCAAGGCAGGCAATCGTCGGCAGAAAATAAATGGCGATGGATAGTGGCACCACAATCGCCAGCGCCAGCGGATAAGTGCGTTGTGGATTATCAACTTCTTCGGCAACTGTGGAAAGCTGCTCGTAGCCGGAATAGAGCCAAAGGCCGAGAGCGAGCCCGACGCCGAAAACATGAAACATGGGCTGATGCGTGGGAATGAGCGGCACGAAAGGATTGTGCTTCCACTTGGCCAAAGCCACGCAGGTGAGAACTAGCACCGCTGCAACGATGAATAGTTCCAGGCCGGTGGCGAACTGCCCGACCAGTTTCACGCCGCGGACATTGATCCAGGTAAATATAGCGATGATGCTGATAGCCACCAGATAGTGTTTCCAGCCAACGAGTTGTGGAAAATAAAATCCTAGATAGTCGGTGAAGAGCACGGCATAGACTGCGCCCAGCAAAAACGATCCGCACCAGCCCCACCAGCCGGCGAGAAATCCCCAGAAGTCGCCGAATGCGGCGCGCACCCAGCGATAGAAGCCGCCCTGCACCGGCATGGCCGTAGTGAGTTCCGCTGAGACGAGCGCGACCGGTATGCACCAGAAAAACGGCAGCACCAGGATGTAGAGCAGCGTCATCCCGGGGCCGGAGGTGGTGACCATGTCTTCGAGGCCGAAGGGGCCACCAGTCGTGTAGGAGAACATCACCCAGACGAAATAAAAGAGGCTGGCTTTATGGAGAACGGATTTCGTGGTGGAGGTGGTGGACAGAGAGGCTCCTCAGAAATTAGGAGAGGATAGCATTGTGGACGCGAAATGAGAAAGTTAATTGGATGTAGGCCAAACGCGCGATTTATGCCGTAAATAAGGTGACGGACCGTGCATAGCGCGCAGAATGGCAAGTTAACAACTAAAATGCCCCACCCTGTCGCAAGAAGCGCGACAAGGATGGGGCACCCGCTAGGAAAAATAATTTATTCTCTTCCTCCCGCGATCGACGGCACCAGCAGCACTTCATCTCCGTCCTGAAAGGCATAATCCACGCCGCCGAGGAAACGGATGTCTTCTTCGTTGACATAGATATTGAGGAAGCGGCGGATTTCGCCGGCATCGTCGCGCAGATGCGGCTTCAATTCTGGAAACTGTGAGTCAAGTGCGGAGAATAATTCGTTTAAGTTTGCCGCCGCGCACTCGACCTGGGCTTTGCCAGTTGTGAGCCGCCGCAAGGCCGTGGGGATTTGCACTGTGATTGCCATGGTTATACCTCCACCGTTTCTGCCGCCTCGACTTGGCCATCGAGCACGGCTTCAAGATACTTGTTAAATTCACTTAGCTTCGGCGCGATCGCGGCCTCGGCTTGATATTGGCCTGCGAGCACATCAGTCGTCTTCAATCCGTTACCGGTGATGCAGAGAACTGTGGTTTCGTCAGGCAGAATACGATCTTGTTTGTAGAGCTTCGCAGCGCATCCGACAGTGACGCCGCCTGCGGTTTCGGTGAATATGCCTTCGGTCTCGGCGAGAAGCTGGATAGACTTCACGACTCCAGCGTCGGAAACATCTTCCGCCCATCCGCCGCTCTCGTTGATGGCTTTGATGGCGTAGTGGCCGTCAGCCGGATTGCCAATGGCCAGCGAACGCGCAATGGTGGCGGCTTTCTGGGGCTCGATCTCGTCGCGATGCGCCTTGACCGCGGTTGAAATTGGGGAACATCCCGTCGCTTGCGCGCCGAAAAATTTCACTGGCTTGGGCGCGACGAGACCGAGCAGGATTAATTCGTCGAACGCCTTCTTGATCTTCGTAATTAACGACCCGCCAGCCATGGGAACGACGACGTTGTCGGGCAAGCGCCAGCCGAGCTGTTCAGCGATTTCGAAGCCGACAGTCTTTGAGCCTTCAGCGTAATAGGGACGCAGGTTCACGTTCACAAATCCCCAGCGGCGCTCGTCTGCGATTTGCGAGCAAAGACGATTCACCTGATCGTAGCTTCCCGCGATGCGTACAAGTTTCGCGCCGAAGATTTGCGTGCCCAATATTTTCGCGGGCTCGAGATCGGCGGGAATGAAGATCCATGACTTGAATCCGCTACGCGCGGCCTGCGCTGCGGTTGAGTTCGCAAGATTCCCCGTCGAAGAGCACGCGACCGTGTCGAACCCGAATTCTTTCGCTTGCGCGAGCGCAACTGCAACCACGCGGTCTTTGAAGCTGAGCGTGGGCAGGCAGACAGCGTCATTTTTCACATACAGATTCTTTGCGCCGATTTGTTTCGCGAGCCGCGGCGCCTCAAGTAATGGTGTGAACCCCACGGGCAGAGTGGGGCGGAAGTTCTCGGGCAGCGGCAACAAGGCCGAATAGCGCCACATGTTAGGCGCGCCCTGAGCAATTTTCTCCCGCGTGAAGCGCGGGCGAATCGCATCGTAATCGTAAAAAACTTCCAGAGGAGAAAAACACTCATCACAGATGGAGCGGGGCTGGTTTCCCCAGCTCTTCTGGCACTCGCGGCAGCGTAATTCGTAGGTCATCGGCATCTCTCGTTTCTAAGAAAATCGACAGCTTGTTTTCTTTGCGAGAGCAGCCGGTGCGAGCGATCAATACGCCTAAAAAACGAAATCCTCTTTTCCTGTTAAGAAGGAAAAAGAGGAACGGAATGCCAAAAATATCTCGCACCCCGAATCTCATGTTCCCCCTGTACCAGGGTGAGAGTTGACACCGGGCGACCAGAAG
>JAJPHW010000226.1 GCA_021325035.1 Terriglobia bacterium | reverse complement strand
CTTGCCGTGGACGTGGCCACCTCCGGCCTGAGCAGCGCAGAGAGTTTGGTCAGTTCCAACGTGCGTTCATTGCTTTGTGTGCCGCTTATTCTGTTCCGGAAAATCATCGGCGCGATTTATCTCGATTCCACGAGTTTCAGCGGCCGATTTGATGAGGATGATCTTCAACTTGTCGCTGGAATCGCCGCTATTGCTGCGATTGCGCTGGAAAACGCCCGCCGCCAGCAGCATCTGGAGCAGGAGAACTTGCGCCTGGCCAGTGAAATCAATCTGGAACACAACATGGTAGGCGAAAGCGCCCAAATGAAGGCGGTTTATCAGTTTCTGTCGCGCGTAGCCCCCAAAGATGCAACTGTGCTGATTGAAGGCGAAAGCGGCACCGGCAAAGAGCTGGCTGCACGATCGATCCACCGTAACAGTCCGCGATCCGCCAAAGCGTTTGTCGCCATCAATTGCGCTGCGATTCCCGAAGGCTTGTTGGAAAGCGAGCTTTTTGGCCATGAAAAAGGCGCTTTCACCGACGCAACGACGCAGAAGAAAGGCCGCCTTGAAATTGCCAACGGTGGCGTAGTTTTTCTGGATGAAATTGGCGAGCTTGCGCCAGCATTGCAGGTGAAATTGCTGAGAGTTTTACAGGAGAGGGAATTCGAACGTGTTGGCGGCACACGGCCCATTGCAATTGATGTGCGTGTTGTTGCGGCGACCAATAAAAACCTCGATGAGGCGGTCAAGTCCGGATTATTTCGCCTGGACCTTTACTACCGTTTGAATGTTTTATCCGTAGTGATGCCTGCCCTGCGCGAGCGGCGCGACGATATTCCGGTGTTGGCGGAGTATTTTCTGGCGAGATATTGTCAGAAATGGAACATGAAAAAGAAAACGATTTCGCCTGCGGCGATGGCTTATTTGGCTGGTTACGACTGGCCCGGTAATGTTCGCGAATTAGAGAACGCTATCGAGCGGGCCCTGGTTCTGAGTACGGCAGATTCGATCTTGCCTGAGGATCTTCCCGAATCCTTGCTCGAAAAAGATGTTCCTGATTCTGTCAACGCGAAGTATCACGTCGCAATCAAAGAATTAAAAAAGCAGCTTATTCTCAATGCGCTGGAAGAGAGCAAGGGAAATTACACGGATGCGGCGCGCATCCTGGGAGTCCACGCCAACTACCTGCATCGCCTGATTCGAAACCTGGATTTGAAAGGAACTCTTCGTTCCGGCGCATCCGCCGGATCTCGCCCTAACGGCGGAAAAGTCACAGGGTTTAATTCTTAGAATTTAGGGAAGTTTAAGCTCAAAGAGTGTTGCCGGATTCACATACACTCCCTGCCAGCGGACTGCAATGTGTAGGTGTGGTCCTGTCGCCCGTCCGGTGCCTCCACTAAGACCGATTTCCTGCCCACTCGACACCATATCCCCCTCTTTAACTTCAATCTTGGAAAGATGCAGGTATAGCGAAAGCAAACCCTGTCCGTGATCAATCATTACGCAATTGCCCTCAAAAAACAGAAGCCGTGCCAAAACGACCGTGCCTCGGTTCAGCGCTGCAATGGCTGTGCCCGTTGGCACTGCAAAATCGAGGCCTTCATGTGTGCTTTGTACTTTTCCGTTGAAGGTGCGTGTCGCGCCAAAAACATCGGAAATTCTGGCAATGACGGGCTGCTGGAAATCGCCCGACCAGGCACGCGTGGGGGTAAATTGCGCAAAGACTTCCTGTTTCGTCGCTTTGTCTTTTTGAATCTCTTCAAGTTCCGTCGCGCTGGGTTCCGTAAATTTCTTGTCCACAGTCACGGCAGTATTTGGATACTTCATGTGTCGCACCGTGATTTGCTGGTCGAACGCCACTTTATTCCCATTGGCTGATTCGCCCGATAAGTGCAAGGGATAAGCCCCAGGCGCAGTGGACAATCCCACTCCTGCGATTCCAAACCAATATTTGCCGGATGCATCCCACGAGAAGTACACATCGTGATTCAACCAGGTGGCGGAGAGTGATTGAAGCTTGGCGGGAGTCTGCACCCGAAGAATGAAAGGTGATCCATTTACGATTTGCTTCGGCTGGTAGCGTATTTTCCAGTGGACGGCTTTTGAGGTTTGGCTGAAAACGCTGCCATTCAGGCCGAATATGGCAAGTGCGCAGACGGCTAACCGTCGCCCCGCTAGCATTCGAAGTTTGAACATGGCTTACGCAGCGGTCGGCTTACTTTCCAGAATCATGTCCACTGCATCACCGACGGTGTAAAAGCGCTTTACCGATTCGTTGTCAATGTGAATGCCGAATCGATCTTCGGCCTCCAACGCGAGATCCACCAGACGGAGGCTGTTGATATTTAAATCGGCGATCAGTGAAGTGGAGTCGCTAATCGAGTTCAAGTCCGTGTTGCGCAGCTCCGGCCGGAGCATTTCAATAAACGAACGGCGAACATCATCACGGTTCATGCGGGGGCTCCTTCGAAGAATTCTTTGGGATCAGTTTTTAGATTCTCCTGGCACCGTTCATGATTTATTTACATCCAAATTCTTGGTCAGTCGCACGCTGCCCCAGGCCAGTCCTGAGCCCACGACAGCCATATTGATGACTGCTTGCGGCAAGGCGTCCCAATTTTGGGAGAGAACAGACGGCGCGCCAACCGCTCCGCAGTTGCCAAACTTTGCCACGTTGGAAAGATGATCGTTTTCGCTAATTCCAACACGACGGCAAACGGATTGCAACATCCGCAAATTTGCCTGATGTCCAATGAAAACGCGGCGGGCATTTTTCGGACTATCTTCGGCATCGCGCATGCGTTCGAAAAGGTCGGCGGTTTTCCTTATCGCAAACATTTGTACCGCATGACCATCCTGTTCAAAATGCCCCCCTGCGGGGATCGTTACCTTGTCGTAGCCGGCAGGATCCGCCATAAATGAAGTGGCAATCACGGCGTTTGGCGATTTGATTTTGCTGGAAAAAATGGCCGCGCTGGCGCCATCTCCAAATAGCACCGCCGCGCCACGGTCCGCGTAATTGATGCTGCGCGTGAATGCTTCCACGCTGACCACCAGGACAAAGTCTGGCAGTGCTTCGGGGCGCATCTGATTGAGAAAGTGCACTTGCGTCGCAAAACTGGAGCAGGCAGCTTGTACATCGAATGCTTGTACGTCAATTCCCAATGCGGCGGCGACGCGGCTGGCGTCGGCTGGAATCAGCATTTCAGGAGTGCAACCTCCAGCGATGACCATGCCGATGTTACTTACTTGGAGGCCCGCCCGGCGCAATGCCAACTGTGCCGCTTCCCGCCCCATCTCCATAGTGGTGACGGTGGAACCCTCCACTGCAGCGCGTGCATCCTGGTTCCGTGTTCGCCGGATGTAATCGAGGGAAAGTGAAGTTCGGCGCTCAGTAATGCCCACCCGCTCTTCAATCCAATTCAAATCCACGCCGATATCGAGCGACGACAGAAAAGCATTGTCGAGCACCGTAGGGGGATGGAAGTGTCCTATGCCGTGCAAATAAAGCAACCGGCCTCCTCATAAGTCAGGATTGTGTTGCAATTTGCGGCTTGCCTGCACGGTGGCAAAGTCAATCGATCGTAACGAATTCGAACTTTATTATGGAATGCCAGAACCATCGCCAATTCCCGCGTCCAGTCATCATTTCAAGCCCTACAGCACGGCGTCAGCGAGCGAGTTTGAAAGATTTCTACGACGGTGTAGATTTTTTTCAGCATAACAATGAATGTTAGCCCCGTCCAGTTGCAGCCTATCTACGCGTGATAAGAACTATCGCTGTGAGTAGGAAGTTTTACATCCGCAGGCCCGCATCCAATCTAAGACATAATGGCGGTACAACGGCTTAAAATAGACAAACATGAATCCTGGGATAAAGCGCTGTGTGTTGCATAGCCTGCTCCTGTGCCTTGCTTTTCTGCTCCTGCCCGGAGTTTGGGCGCAGGAACTGTCCCACCGTCTCTTTCTGAAAGACGGGTCGTACCAAATGGTTACGAAATGGGAAGTTCAAGGCGATCGCGTCCGCTATCTGAGTGCGGAGCGCGGCGAGTGGGAAGAAGTGCCCAATTCTCTCGTGGATTGGGATGCAACCAACAAGTATGAGAAGAACCGCGCGGCTGGCGCTCCCGCGCCCGAAGCCGTCGCGCTCGATAAAGAACTCGCCGCAGAACGTGAGGCTGAGGAAGCAAAACTCCCGCAAGTTGCTCCTGGACTCCGCCTTCCCGACGATGGTTGGGTGCTTCTGCTGGATCACTATCAGAGCCAGCCGCAATTAGTGGAACTTCAGCAAAATGGCGGAGAAGTCGATCGCAATACCAGGGCCAATATTTTGCGGGCAGCGATTAATCCCCTTGCCAGCGCCAAGCAGACGATTGAGCTAGATGGTCCCCACGCTTCAATCCAGTCGCACGATGGAATGCCTTCGATTTTTGTGAATCTCAATGCCAGTACGGAATCGTCCGCGGCGCAACCACAACAGCCGGAAAAGCCCCAGCAACCCATGCAGGATTGGGACAGGTTCCACATCGTGCGGGCACAGATGAAAGGCGCAAAGCGGATCATCGGCAATATCAAGATTAGTCCGTTGGGGAAATCCAGTCAGCAGGAAAATCTGATTACCACTACGACCGAGAAAATCGCCGGAGGGTGGGTGAAAGTTACCCCATCGCAGCCGTTGGCTCCTGGAGAATATGCTGTTGTGGAATTGTTGGGCGCATCGGGAATGAATCTCTATGTATGGGATTTTGGGGTAAACCCATCAGCCCCAGCGAATCATCTGGTCATCACACCAGAGGCGG
>JAJPHW010000213.1 GCA_021325035.1 Terriglobia bacterium | reverse complement strand
GTGCAAAATCACCTGCTGCAATTGCTGTGTAACGTTGCGATGGAGCCGCCGCCAAACTTGGAGACCGAAAGAATTCGCGATGAGAAAGTGAAGGTGCTCCGGAGCATCAAGACCCTAAAGCCGGGAGATGTCGTGCGCGGCCAATTTGCCGGCTATCGCGGGACGCCGGGGGTCAACAAAGATTCTCAGGTCGAAACCTATGTGGCCATTCGCCTGTCGATTGACTCCTGGCGATGGCATGGCGTCCCATTTTACATTCGGGCTGGCAAATCGCTTCCACTGACGGCCACGGAAGTTATCGTAAAACTGAAGCAGTCTCCGCCGTTATTTACGGATAGGCCGGGGCACAATTACTGCCGGTTCCGGGTCACCCCGAACCTGGAGATCGCCGTGGCCGCGCAGGTGAAGATTCCCGGGGATGAGATGCTGGGCAAAATGACTGAACTCATGGCCACGGAAGGTGACGATCCGGTAGAGATGCAAGCCTACGTAGAGCTGCTCGACGACGCCATGCGGGGGAACCAGTTACGCTTCGCGCGGCAGGACTACGTTGAGGAGGCGTGGCGCATCGTCGATCCAATTCTCGATAATGCAACCCCGGTTTTTCCCTACCAGCCCGGATCGTGGGGACCCGCGCAGGCGGGTGCCCTCACAGCCGATGATGGCGGATGGGTTGCCCTTCAGAAATGAGAGAGACCTTGCTTCTTTGCAAGAATCTATGCCGGCACCGCCTCGACGCCATAGATCGAATACCACGAAGTCGCCGCCTTCAGTCGGTCATTCACGTTGTTGATGTTCTTCACGCCTTCCGACTCCAGCCACTTTCGAAAGGCCGCCGCGCCCTGCTTGGCGTAAATCGGAATGCCATCTTTCCAAGTCGCGCGTCCGCAGAGCACACCGTTGAACTTCACCCCGGTTTCAGCTGCAAGCTCTAGGGTCTCCGTGAACTCGGCATTGCTCACGCCCGCTGACAGATAAATAAAGGGCTTTGTCGCTGCCGCCGCTGCCTTGTGGAACAAATCCACCGCTTCTTTTTTGCTATAAGCAGCTTTCCCTCCGGCGAAGCACTTGACGCCGTCGACAAATTTCATGTTCACCGGAACTTCGACCTTAAGCACATCCACGCCATATCGGTCTTTGCTGAACTCCCGCATGCTTTCGGTGACGATATGCGGTTTCTTCTTGGCATACTCCAGGCCTTTTTCGTCCGCGCCGTCTTCGTAGCCAACAAATTCCAAAAAGAAGGGAATATCGTGTGCTCGGCATTCATCGCCAATGCGCTCGACCCATGCGTGCTTCTTGTCGTTGATTTCCTTGGAATCGTAGGGCGTGTAATAGAGCAAAATCTTAATGCAATCCGCGCCAGCTTCTTGCAATCGGCGCACCGACCAGTGATCGAGCAGGTCGCCCAAGCGTCCGGGGCCAGTTTTGTCGTATCCGGTTTTTTCGTAAGCCAGCAGCAACCCGGCATTTTTCGCGCGCTTCTTCGACGCTGGCAATCCCCACTCGGGATCCAGCAAAATCGCGCTCGCGTGGGGTGTAAGTACTTCCGTTACCAGTATTTTGAACTCTTCCATCATCTGGTCGGTGACGTCGCTGCCTTTTTCCTTCGCCAGCGATTTTTGCAACGATCCGCGCTGGTCCATCGCCGCTGCGGCAATCACGCCATGTGCATTCGAAACTTTCCTGAGTCCCGCTAATTTTCCGGGAGTTAATTTCATGGTTCCTCCGTGCCAAGATTCCTTTAAAATGGTTGTTGAGTCAAGTCATTGTAAACCACGGAAATCCCAACATTCACCCAGGAGGTTCCCATGGGTCGCCGGACAAATCCTCGATATCCCAAGCACCAGCTATTTTTGCTGGCCGCCTTCACGCTAATTGTCTGCACGGCCCTTACGGTTCACGCCCAATCCGTGAACATTTGGTATGACTTTCAAGACGGCATCGATGGCGGGCAGCCTACGGATTCTCTTGTAATGGATTCTCAAGGCAACCTCTACGGTACTGCCGAAGTCGGCGGCGCGAACGGCTATGGCGTCGTTTTCCAGGTGACTCCATCGGGCACGGAAACAACTCTCTATGCCTTTAGCGGTGCGACAGATGGCGGGTATCCGTATGGCGGGCTGGTGATGGATTCGCAAGGAAACCTCTATGGCACGACGTTATACGGCGGCTCGACGGCGTGCGGAGCGACCGGATGCGGCGTCGTCTTCAAAGTCACTCCCACTGGAACTGAGAGTGTTCTTTATTATTTTGAGGGCGGAACCGATGGATTTTATCCTCGCGGCACGCTGGTTCGAGACTCGCAGGGCAACCTCTACGGCACGACACAGTTCGGCGGCGCCACGGGAGGCTACGGCACCGTCTATAAAATTTCTCCAACAGGGACCGAAACAATTCTTTATCGCTTTGCCGGGCCACCCAATGATGGCGCTGCTCCATTTGCCGGAGTGGTTCGTGATGCCCAGGGCAACCTCTATGGCACGACGGAATCCGGTGGCCTATATGGAGTAGGGACCGTTTTTGCCTTAACTTCGTCCGGCGAAAAGATTCTGCATACTTTCAGTGGCAACGCTGACGCTTTTCCCTGGGGCGGATTGATCCGCGATGCGCAAGGCAATCTTTATGGAACAGCGACAGGAAACTTTGGAGAAGTGTTTAAGATAAGCCCATCCGGCGTCGAAACCATACTCTATACGTTCACGGGCAACGCGGGAGGGGCCGATCCCTTGGGCAACTTGGTGCTGGATACCAAAGGCAACTTGTATGGCACTACTTCAGCAGGCGGCACTTCCAGCAATGGAACGATCTTCATGATCAACTCTAAAGGTAAGAAGAGTGTGATCTATAACTTTCCCGGTGGAAATGGCGGTTCACAGCCCTATGCCGGCTTGATTGGCGATACAAAAGGCAACGGCTACGGCACAACTTCGCAGGGGGGGACGTTTAGCCACGGGACTGTGTTCCAAATTACTCCGTAGAGTTGTATTACTGACGAAGCGTAAGTTTGCTCAAAATCGCCTGCTGTTTGGCGATCAATGACTGTACGCCCTGCCCGGCCAGCGCAATCATTTTTGCCAGTTGTTGCTCGTCAAAAACTTGATGTTCCGCAGTCGCCTGCACTTCCACTAATTTGCGCCCGGCGGTCATGACGAAATTCATGTCAACATCCGCGCGGGAATCTTCTTCGTAACAAAGATCGAGCAGAATCTCTCCGTCAACAATTCCTACGCTCACAGCGGCGACAAAATCGCGCAAGGGCGCCGATGTCAGAGTGCCAGCTTCCACCAATTTTTCGAGCGCAAGGCCGAGCGCAATGAAAGCCCCGGTAATGGAGGCTGTACGTGTTCCGCCATCGGCCTGAATTACATCGCAATCAATCCAAATCGTGCGCTCACCCAGTCTTGCCAAATCCACTACCGCCCTTAGCGAGCGTCCGATCAGTCGCTGAATTTCATGGGTGCGTCCGCTCTGTCTTCCTTTGCCTACTTCGCGTGGGGTGCGCGTGAGCGTTGCCCGGGGCAGCATCGAGTATTCGGCGCTGATCCAGCCTCGTCCGCTGTTCCGCATGAATTGGGGCACGGTCTCTTCAATGGACGCGGTGCAAATGACGCGCGTATTGCCCACTTCAATCAACGCCGATCCTTCCGCAGTGGAAATAAAATCTGGAATGATGTTGATGGGACGTAACTGCTCAGGTGAACGATTGTCAGAGCGATAAAACATAAGCAAGCATTCTAAATGATGCAGCAGTTAAGGCTAAGGGGAGGCCAGCTGCGCGGACATTTGATTCAGAGCCGCAACGTCAATGAAGTTGGAGAGATCGGCGTGCCCCGCTAAAGTTTCTCGCTCATGCCCATCAATAAGAATTTTCACGCGACGAATGCCGTCAATGTTCGCGGCCAAGGTCCGCACAAGAGAAGCCACCATGAGATTCTCCAGCAGAACGCCTGAGCGGTGGCTGTCCGCAAAAGCCCCGTTTAAGTCAATGACGGCCAATCCCGCCTCGACGCCAGGCCCCGCGAGTTGAGGATCAACTAAATACACTCCGCGTAAATCCGACCCCATCCCCAGCGGATGCGGCGATGATTTATCAAGATATAGACC
>JAJPHW010000080.1 GCA_021325035.1 Terriglobia bacterium | reverse complement strand
TAGCGTTCGGCTTTTGCAGCCTGCCGCTTGAGCGAATTCATCTGTCGCGTGACTTCATCAAAAATGTCGTTGATGCGCGCCAGATTTTGTTTGGCGTCTTCGAGCCGCGCTTCGGCTAAGCGCTTCTTGGTCTTGAACTTCGTAATGCCGGCGGCTTCTTCGATAATCGCCCGGCGATCGGTTGGGCGGCTGCTCAGGATCTGACCGATACGTCCTTGTTCGATGAGTGCATACGACTCAGGCCCGAGGCCGGTGCCCATGAACAATTCTTGAATGTCGCGGAGGCGGCAAAGCTTTCCGTTCAGCAGGTATTCGCTTTCGCCCGAACGGAACAAGCGCCGCGTGACGACAATCTCTCCTGCGCGAAAACTCTGCTGAAATTTCCGACGGCGAATTTTCAATACGACTTGAGGACCGGTCTGCGCAGCCTCGGCTTCGACCGCCGGTTCTGGCTCGCCTTCGACTTCTTCTGTTTTCCCGGGGCGCGATTCTTCAGTAATACGCTCAGTTTCTTCCGCGGCTTTGGCGCGGATTTCAGCTTCATTCCAATCGGCGAAATCGGTCTCCGCTTCGCGCGGCAGCTCATCTTGAATATCGATCTCGGTGGGATTGCCCTTGTCCGGCCCGTCGTACACTTCCGGATCAATCAGCGTGAGCGCCACTTCGGCCATGCCCGTGGGCTTGCGGTCACGCGTGCCGGCAAAAATCACATCTTCCATGCGCGCGCCGCGGAGGGTCTTGGCGGACTGCTCGCCCAGCACCCAAGAAATTGCGTCCGAGATGTTGGACTTGCCGCAACCGTTTGGCCCAATAATGGCGGCCACGCCGTCGCCGTGGAACTTGAGTTCCGTGCGATCACAGAACGACTTAAATCCGAGAATTTGGAGTCTTTTTAGTTTGAGCAACTGCTACTCCTTAGGTCTTTCATTCACTCCGTACAACTTGTCATTCCGAGCCATTGGGCGCCGCGTTTACGCGGCGAGAACGTGCCAGGAATCTGCTTTTCATCACGAAAATGCACTATTAACCATTCTGATGCCTTTGCTGCGAAACCGGGCAAAACTCCATCCGTGGCTCGTAAGGGCAGGCACAAATTGATGTAACTGTATCCGCCGAGAGCCACCGGGGTCAAGAGATAAAACACCATATATGGTGTGACCCTTCGCATTACTACCTCATTTTGCACAGGCTATGTAGCAATTGTGCAATTTACAGGTGTGGGGAGAGAGAAGGCGGGAGAAATCGCGAGAGCAGTTTTAAGCCTACAGCAGTTTAAAAGCGCAATCAATCGTCTTGGTTCAAGTGTTTGGCGAACACCCATCTAACCCGCGCAGAGGATATTGGTAAGCAAATCGGGTAAGGGAGAAATCTGGAAACCCATGCAGCGAGTATTTGGAACTTGTTTGTTCTCGGTATGATACAGCTTTGCCTTTCCCGAATTGGGAAGTCTTTTCCAAAAATTTCCCTCGCTTTTGTCCCTGTTTAGCGTATTATGAAGTTGCGCTAAGTTTTTTCACTACAAGTTGAAAGCCGGTCACGCCAACCAGCGACACCACTCTCACCCGCAGCGAATTTTCTCAGCACAATTCAAAAAAGAAAAAGGTAAAGATCAACATGGCAGAACAAGGAACAGTAAAGTGGTTTAACGACGCGAAGGGCTTCGGCTTTATCAGCCGTCAGAGTGGGGAAGATGTATTCGTGCACTTCTCCGCGATTCAGGCGGGCGGTTTCCGCAGCCTGCAAGAAGGCCAGACCGTCGAGTTCGACGTGACCAAAGGCCCCAAGGGCTGGCAAGCCGAGAATGTCCGCGCGGTCTAAGCAGTAATCAGGCGCCCGCAATCTTTCGGATGAAACGAAGAAAGACGCGGGCGCCTTCGTGTTTCTGCATGTTTTGTTAATGCATTTCGTTTTTATCCCGCCGACTTTACAAACTCTTTACGCAATAATCCCGCCGCGAGGCGTCTCAATAGTGTGGGCAGAGTTTCCGATCTCACCGAAGACGCAGCCTACATAAAAATTCCGGCAAGGAGTGCCATCATCATGCATAAATCAAATATTTTTTACGTGGACGACGATGCTAGCTCACGATTGATGTTAACCAGCATCCTGCGGGATGTGGGCTTTGAGGTGATTGCCATAGATGACGCGTTAGACGCACTGGAAATGGTTGAAGCGTTGCCCTTTGACGTGATTGTGCTAAGCCAGAAGCTTGATCAAATGACAGGCACGGAGTTAGCGCGTGAGATTCGTGGGTTCTTTCCGCACGCCCCGATTGTGCTGTTGGCGGGCGAAACTGAATTGTCTGCAAAGGATTTGGCTTACGTGGATGCATATTGTGACGAGGGAACCACTCTAAATGAATTGGTGATGACGATTGAGGGTGTAATTCCTCGAGTGTTGATGCCCACTAACTCGGGCGGAAGCGCGGCGGCGTGGGCGAGTTCGACGTAGAAATCCAATCTGATATTTGGAATCGTGCGCTTTCTTCGGACGGCCCAAGATATACGCCAATGACGGAGGATATGTAAGGCCGGGCTCAGCGCACACCGGAGCGTGACGGCAGTCACTTACAACAATGCCGCTTGAGCGAATAATTCAGCTGTGGAGGTTTCTATGAATACGCACGAAATTTCCCGTGAAATTGTCAGCCACGCATGTCATCTGTCTTCGGGCGTAGAAGAAGAAATTCGACATCGGGCGTATCAAATATGGGAAGAGCGGGGAAGGCATTGTGATGGAGCGCTCGATGACTGGCTCAAAGCCGAAGCGGAAATATTAAGTCGTCATGTTTTTCATTGTGTTAAACCAATGGCGCTCACGGTGCATTAACGAAAATACGAATTTTGGTTTCGGACGTATGAGGTGTATCGCGATGTTGGCAAAATGTGCAAATCCGATCTGTTCATCCATTTTCCGGTATTTGGATGAAGGCAAGCTTTTCCGCGTCGAGAACGGCCAGGTGCAAACCGGAGAATATAAGCGGCAAGTGGAGTATTTTTGGCTGTGCCCGGCGTGTTCGGAGAAGATGACGCTGCATTTGAGCGAAGACAAAACAGTAACGACTATTTCGGCTTTGACAGCGACGGAGATTGCCCCGGACGGCACGCGCTTTATTCCCCTGGAGCGTAACCAAGACCGCTTATTGAGTTGGCTGGCTTATCGTGAATAAGTCACTCGTGAAAAAGTTAAAGGGCTGAAACGATACGAGCGATGGCATCCGGATGGGCTGGGTCGTACAACTGGTTGCAAAGGGCGAAAAGCTGGAGATCCTCGCTGCCATTGTTGACAACTGCGTGCGACGCTCCGGGTGAGGTTTTGATCATCACAGCTCCTCCGCCTGTAAATTCCTGGCGTTGGGGCGATGTATTCGCACCGGTGTCCCAGCACATCGTCCAGCGGTCGCGGTGAACAACCACGATAATTTCTCGTTTACGTTCGTGATAATGGTTGCCGCGCGTCTGGCCGGGTTTGATGGTCGAGATATGACAATCTACGGCTTTCCCGAGAAAGTCCAGCCAGGCGCTTCCCAGCGGAAAGCTTGCCCCGCGTTGATCGCCGGAATCGGTGAGTGGAATGAGTTCAATATCTGGCTCTGGCACAAATTATCCTAACAGTCACGTTCTTCGATATAGGCTCTAGCGCACTGGCGCCTCGGCTACGCCGATGTATTTGTCTGCTCCGCCGTAGTAGAACAGAAAGTTGTTGCCTTTGCGCGCCATGCCCTCTACAAAAACGACATTCGGCACTTGCCCAACTTTTTCCCACTCTTTGACCGGCTCGAACAAGGGATGCTCGCTGCGGTAAAGCAGTTTGCTCGGATCGTGGCGATCAAACACAGCGATTCCGGTACGGTAAACGTGCTCATCGTCGGCACCGTTGTAGATGAGCACAATTCCGTCCCGCGCAAGCATGGGCGGCGGCCCCGGTTCGACTACGGTCGAATCAAACCGTCCCACCCGCGCCGGGAGCACTGGTACGTCTGTCGCTTCCGTCCAGTGAAGCAGGTCTGTGGAATAGGCTAAGCCCATCTCATCAACGTGATTGCCTCGTGTCGCCAGAAAATACATCCAAAATTTGCCGTCGATTTTCTTGTTCAGGATTGCGCCCGATTTGGTCCAACCCACGTTCCACTTGCCTTTGTATGCGGGCAGAATAATGCCTTTGCGTTCCCAATGGATGAGATCGGTCGAAGTAGCCAAACAAAGCTGCGCGTCGCGTTTGTTGTAGCCTGTGTAAGTGAGGTAGTAGGTCTTGCCAATCTGTGTCAGCCGTGGATCTTCTACGCCGCCGTCTTTTTCGTAATCCATTTCCGGCGCAAAAACAGGCTCGCTTCGGCGCTCAAAATGAATGCCATCAGTGCTTTCCGCGTAGCCGAGGCGTGAAGTTCCGTTTGCATCTTGTGCGCGATAAAGCATGACGAACCTGCCTTTGCGCCGGATTACCCCGGGATTGAACGTTCCCGCGGATTCCCAAGTTCCACTCTGCGGGGAAACAATGGGCGTATCGGATGCTCGCTGCCAGGCTCCGAACGGCACCGAATTCATCTGCGCCCACAGCGCAGGCGCGACCAGCAAACACGAGGCCACGAGCAACGAGCTAAAGGAGATCAGCCGCCGCATCGTTCCTGTCGTAAGAAGCCTCACTACGACTTCCCTAGCTTCTCAAAGAACAGGCAAAGCGACTCAATACCCCGATGAAAGTTCGGAATGTGGAATTTCTCGTTGGGTGCGTGCAGATTGTCGTCGGGCAAACCGAAACCCATCATCACGCTTGGAATCTTCAGCACATCTTGAAAGTCTGTAACGATGGGAATGGATCCGCCGGAGCGGATGAAAACTGTCTCTTTGTGAAAGACTTCGCGCATGGCTTCGGTCGAGGCTTTCACGAACTTATTGTCGGTGCCGACGACGCAGGCGGGCCCTTTGCTCCAGACTTTGATCTTCGTTTCGATTCCCTTGGGCGTGTGTTTTTTCACGAAGTTTGAAAAACGCTTAAAGATATCTTCGGGATCTTGATTCGGGACCAAGCGCATCGAGACTTTGGCCGATGCGCGGGCGGGAATCACGGTCTTTGCGCCAGCAGCAACAAATCCTCCGGGCATGCCGTGAACTTCAAGCGTCGGACGTGCCCAGGTTCGGTAGAGGACGGAGAACCCGGGTTCCCCGGTCAGCACTTTCGATCCGACTTCGGTTTTGCGGTAGTGCTCCTCATTGAAGGGTAACTCCTTCCATGCTTTTAGCTCAGCCGCAGTAGGGGCCTTGACTTTGGAATAGAAGCCGGGAATCAGTACTTTGCCTTTTGCATCTTTCATTTTGCTGATAATTTCGATGAGTGCAAACAGCGGATTCGGCGCGGCCCCGCCGTACATTCCCGAGTGCAAGTCGGTCTTCGCGCCCTGTGCTTCGATTTCGGTGTAAACCAGGCCGCGGAGTCCCACGCAGAGAGTGGGAAGATCAGGCGCAAAAAGTTCCGTATCACAGACCAACGCGAAATCAGCCTTCAGCTTGGCTTTCTGCTTCCGGACGTATTCGGCAATCGATTCGCCGCCGACTTCCTCTTCGCCTTCGAAAATTACTTTTACGTTGATCGGTAATTTTCCGTTGTGCGCTCGCATGAGCGATTCGAGGGCTTTGACTTCCATCCAGAGCTGACCCTTGTCGTCCACCGCGCCGCGGGCGTAGATATTGTTGTTGCGCTCGGCGGGCTCAAAAGGCGGCGATATCCATTCGTTCAGCGGCTCGGCGGGTTGAACGTCATAGTGCGCGTAGCAAAGCACGGTGGGTTTGCCAGACGCATGCAACCAGTCGGCATAAATCAGCGGATGGCCCTTGGTTGGGATTATCTCTACGTTTTCCATTCCGATGCGGCGCAGCTCTGCCGCAACGAAATCGGCGGCACGCTGCACATCGTGCTTATGCTCTGGCGCAGTACTCACGCTGGGAATGCGAAGCAAGTCTTTGAGTTCGTTGAGAAAACGTTGTTGATTCTGACGCGCGAAATCCACTGAAGGAGAAGCCATGTGTAGGTCCTCGTTCCGCTTAAGCGAAAGGATAAGAAAACGTTCCAGTATAGCGGAAAGTCCAATCGCAAGCCGTTCTGCGATACCCACGTTGGTGTACTTGACAAAAAAACGCGATTTTTTCTTGACTGGAAGGTGAGGTGATTTCTAAACGGAGGACGCATGCAACCAATTTGGATTGGCTGTCCGGATTCAAATTTTCGCAAAGGCCGGCCTTACGGGTTTCATCCGGAGGCGATTGTGATTCATATCATGGATGGCAGCTTTGCCGCGGGTGAGTCAGTGTTTCAAGATCCGGGGACGCAGAAGTCGGCGCATTACGGTATATCGAAAGCTGGCGCCGTGCACCAATATGTGAATGAAAAGGATACAGCGTTTCATGCGGGGATCGTGGTGGATCCAACGTGGGGATTATTGAAGCCGGGAGTGAATCCAAATTTCTATACGGTCGGAATTGAACATGAAGGAGTTGCCGCGGATGTTTGGACAGAAGCGCAGTTGGCCGCGAGCACGATCTTGGTGTCTCAGATCGCAGAGCGATGGAGAATCGCTCTGGATGCAGACCATGTGATAAGGCATCATCAGATTCGATCAACGAAGACCTGCCCCGGTGGATTGGACGTGGGGCAACTGCTCGCAAGAGCTACTGGTATTACAGCATGAAAGTTAGCAAGTTCTGCTTGTCGGACGGGTGTGACACCCGCCCGACGCATGTTATGGAATGTTTGTGGATTGTGTCAGCGGAGCAGCGCTTGCCGGACTATAAGCTGGCGCACTTGGATAATTGCTGCGAACGATATCGCGAAGCGGCATGTAGTAGGCAGCAATGCAGAGTACGCAGGCAACGACAACCCAGGGAGTGAAATTTCGAACTGAGCGCACATTCTCATCGTGATAAGGCTCGCTAAGCGGAATGATGAATGGTTCTGAGCTTTCGACACGCGGTGCGAGCAAGGTGCGAATAAGCACAACGAAATACAGAAAGATGGCGAGGCTCATGATGACCCCACCGATCGCGCCTATGTGAGTGCTGGTCCACCAATCTGGACGATAACTCGGCGAAGCCGGATTTAAATATGTAAGGCCCATGTTGGTGCGGCGGGGCTCGCCGCGCAGTCCGCCAATGAAGAGCCCGGTCGAAAATGTGAAAGTGCCAATCATCCAGAGATAGGGAATTGCGACCGCGGTCGAGAGATCGCCGACAGGTTTATTCAGCAATCCGCTGATTAGAAACAAACTCATTCCTAGGATTCCAAGAAAGACAGGACCGCCGACGGTCAAGTGGAAGTGCGCGGGAAGCCACGCGGTATTGTGCACGATGTTGTCGAGATTGTAGGAGGCGTTGATGATACCGGTGACGCCGCCGAAGAGAAAGATGACAAGCCCAACGAAAAGATAAGAAAAGAGCCAATTTTCGCGGCTGAAGTACGGAAGAGCCTTCCACCATCCGAAAAGACCGGTGCCGCCGCGCTGGCGAGCGCCGTATTCCATAGATGCTGCGAGCGTGAATGCGGTCAACATGCTGGGAATGGCGACAAACAGGGTGAGTACGGTTTGAATCCCTTTCCATGTCGCAGAGATTCCCGGATCTGCAAATTGGTGATGCAGTCCGAGCGGACAAGAGAGAACAATAAAAGCCATGAAGCTCAGACGCCCGGCGAAGTCGCTGTAGAGCTTACCTCCGGCAAGACGTGGCAGCATGGTGTAGTAGAGAACATAAATGGGCAGCAGCCAGAAATAGACCAGGGGATGACCGAAAAACCAGAAGAGCGTGCGGGCGAGGACCACGTTGACGCCAGGCGTCCAGCCGAGCGACCAGGGAAGCAACATCACCAACACTTCATAAGCGACGGGAATCGTGCACATTTGCCAGACGATGAAAGTGGCAAACATGCCAACAACAGCCAACGGAGTTTTTTGATCACGATTGTTCTTGCGCCAGCGCAGGTAAACCGGAATCCAAGTATAGAAAGCGACCCATGAACCCACGATGAAGAGAGCAAGTCCCAGATAAAAAATGGGATGGGCTTTGAGCGGCGGGTAGAACGTGTAGAGTACGGTCGCATGGCCGGTGAAGATCATGGCCGCGGCCATGACCGCGCCAAGCAGCATCAGGGCGAGCGAGAGTCCGGCACCAAAAATGGAGAGCGGAGACTCAAGCTCTTGTGTGACCAGCGCATTGCCGAGAGCGACGGCGAAAAGCGTGGTGAGAACGATGGCGTTAATAACGCCATGTGCGGTGAGGCCTTGATAGTAATCAATTCCTGCAAATGAAGTTGCGCGAATGATTCCGGCGCGATAGAGGACCTGGAGTACGCCATGATAAGCGCCGAAGACGAGCAACGTGAGCGGCACAAGCAGCTCGGTAAGTATGATGATGCGAAGTGCCGGTTGCATTTGTTGAGCGCGCGCGGGGTAGCTCATTGCAACTCCTTGATGTATTCGGTGAGTTGTTCGATTTCGTCGTCGCTCATTGCGACCACCGGCATGACGGGGTCAAAGCCTTTAATAGCATTGGCGTCGGGATGAAGAATCATATTGTGCACGAACGCAGCATCTACCGTACGAGTGCTGCCATCAATCAGTTGAGCAGTCTGTCCCCAGATTCCTTTGAAGCTTGGACCGATTCCAGTCGTCCCGTCCGTACTATGGCAAGCGAGACAGCCTTTGGCATCGGCTAGGCTGCGCCCTGCATCGAGCGTGGGCAACCCATCTGCGGAAATATCGTCCACCTTGTCGCTGACTTCGATAATGGCGTTCATGTTTTGATGGGCTGCTCCGCAGTATTCATGGCAAACGATGTGATAGATGCCGGGCTTGGTGAAATGCACGCGGCCGGTAGTGAGAACGAAAGGCAATGCCATGAAATTGATGTTTGTACCAAGGATTTGAAAGCCATGCTGTACGTCTTTGCTGGTAACGGAGACATCCAGGGTTGAGCCGACGGGAACGATGACTTTCGATGGTTCAAATTTCCACATTTTCGCGAGAAAGTGGATTTCGTAATTCTTGCCGTCGTGTCTGATGATTTCCCCGTGTTTAAAGACTGGCATGTTGTTCATGCAGGTTGGAACGCTGGCGCCAAGTCCCCAGACAGAGTAGGCGATGAAGCCGATGGTGATCAGCGTGAAGAGGGTCGCTCCCCAGAGCACGCGGCGCTCAAGCGGATTGACGCCTTCTTGATTGGAAAGCGTGGAGGATGCCATTATTTCTCCTTACAGGCTAAGCTGACGGTGCAGCGCCAGCAGATAGATCCCCAACCAAATCAAGCCGAAACTAAGAAGCATGATTGCAAAAAACGCAACGGCCCCTTTGGGGACAAAATGATCTTTTTTCGGTTCACTTGCCATAGATTGAACCTTTCATAGTTTTTATGCGGCTCATTGTCGGTAGGTTAGGAGATTTTGGCAAGAACAATATGTGATGGAGATCACACGGAGGGGTGGGGAAGGGCACAGAAGGGTGTATCTCTGATGACTTAATACAAAAGTCCGGCGATGGCGGCGGACATTAAGTTGGCCATGGTACCGGCAAGCATGGCGCGAAAACCCAAACGGGCAAGTTCGCCGCGTTTGTTAGGAGCCAGTGCGCCGATGCCGCCAATTTGAACTCCGATCGAACCGAGATTGGCGAAGCCGCAAAGCGCAAAGGTCGCGATGGTGTAGGATCGCGGATCGAGTAACGCACGCTGCGGCGCCAGCATGGAAAACGCCACCAACTCATTGAGTACCATTCGCGTACCCAATAGATTTCCGATGATGGGACAATCGCGCCACGGAATTCCGATTAACCAGGCAACGGGGGCGAACAAAGCTCCGAAGATCGTTTGCAGGCTGCTTGGGAACCATGCAGCGCCATGATTTGCAAGAAAGTTATGTATCCCGCCGAGAATGCCATTTGCCAAGGCAACTAGTGCGAGAAATGAGATCAACATGGCAGCGATGTTGAGCGCGAGATGCAGACCATCGGTGGTGCCGCGCGCAATGGCTCCGAGAAGGTTCTCACTTTTTTCTGCAGCAACTTCCTCTTCGCTCATAATGACGCGGCCCGCGGTTTTAGGATGTCCGGTTTCGGGGACGAGCATTTTGGAAATAAGAATAGTCCCGGGTGCAGTCATGATGACGGCCGCGAGCAAATGTTTGGCGTCAATACCGAAAGCGATATAGGCCGTCATGATTGCGCCGGAGACGTGGGCCATGCCGCTGGTCATGACTGTCATGAGTTCGGATTGGGTCATATCCGGCAGAAATGGGCGGATAGTCAAGGGAGCTTCGGTTTGCCCCATAAAAATACTGGCGGCAACGTTGAGGGATTCAGCGCCGCTGGTTCCCATGAAACGAGTCATCACGCGGGCAGCCTGCCGAACGACAAATTGCATGATTCCGTAGTGATAAAGAACTGCGAAAAACGCGGCAATGAAAATGACAATGGGTAAAACCTGAAACGCAAAATAAAAACCAAAGCGGGAACCTTGCTTGCCCAGATCGCCGAAGACGAATTCTGAACCTGCGAAGCCATAGCTCAATAAGCGGGTCACGAGATCCCCGGCTTTTTGAAACAGGACACGCCCAGCGCTAACTTTCAATACGAAAATCGCGAAAGCGACTTGCAACCCCAGACCCCAAAAGACGGTCTTCGGCCGGATGGCCCTCCGGTTCGCAGAAAAAACATACGCTAGCGCCATGATGACGATGATGCCGAGAATACCGGTAAATCGCGTCATGAGTGTTTTGCCATATCAGCCTCGAAATAATAATGGTAATGATTGCGGCAGCCGGGGTTGAAATTTGCGGTGCATGCCGGGCAGGAGTTTTCGCTCTGCATATACTCGCGGATGGTTAGTTCGTGGCCACAGACGCCGCAGAGGATTGCCTTCTCGTCCCATTCTTTGCGAGGCCAGACGAGGATGTCATGATCGGCGAGTGCATCATGACACTCTTTACAAGCGTAATAGATTCCGCAACATTTCATCTTGATGGCAACTACGTCCATGGGCAGATGATAGTGAGCGCATCGCGATTGTGAATCTACGTCCACTCCGCGAACTTGCGGGCTGCTTGTCGATTTCATTGGTGACTGTGCGATATTGTAAACACCTAGTCAAAAAATGGGACAACAAAGAAAAATAGCTTTTTTCCCGGAAGCTGCCTATGGGCCTGCCCTAAATTCCGTGGGTATAGCGCAGGCCTTGGAGAAACTTGGTCACAAAGCTGTATTCCTGACAGCACCCGATATGGCGGGAGTGTACGCTGGCTATGGATTTGAAGAGTTTGTAGTCAATATGGCGCCACCAATGTCCGCCGAAGAAACGGCGCAGTACTGGCAAAATTTTATCAACGGGCACATCCCCAATTTCAACAAGTCGCCAATTGATCAACTCGACAATTATGTGCGCGATTGCTGGGATGCAATCGTTGAGACCGCAGTTTGGGCGCAGAAAGATTTGCCGGAAGTGCTGGCGCGTGTCCAGCCCGATTTGATTTGCGTGGACAATGTGATTCTGTTCCCCGCCATCAAGCAATTCGGTAAGCCATGGGTGCGTATCATTTCTTGCAGTGAAAACGAACTGCCCGACCCAGAAATCCCTCCCCATCTTTCCGGATGCGGCGAAAAGGACAAGGCATGCTTTCGGAAGTTCGAAGACAAGTTTCACGAGGTCATCAAGCCGATCCACGAGCGATTCAACAGGTTTCTCAAAGCGAATGGCGAAGTTGCATATCCGCTTGGGCAGTTCTTTGAGGCATCACCGCATTTGAATTTACTTTTGTATCCCGAACCGGTGAAATTTAAACGAAGGGTTGCCCTCGATCCTTCAAAATTTCAATATCTCGAAGGATGCGTGCGACAGGAACAGCCGTACGTAATTCCACAGTTCAACAAAAACCAGAGCATGCCTCTGATTTATGTCAGCTTCGGTTCGCTTGGAACGGGCGATACCGCGACTTTGGATAAATTGATCCATTGCTTGGGGAATTTGCCAGTGCGCGCTCTGGTCAATGTTGGTGGGTACCTCGACACGTACAAAGATGTTCCGGAAAACGTAATCCTCGATAAATGGTTTCCGCAGCCGTCGGTAATTCCACAGGTTGATGCAGTGATACACCATGGCGGAAATAACACTTTCACAGAATGTTTGTACTTCGCCAAGCCTGCGATCATCATGCCCTACGTTTGGGATGGACACGATAACGCTACGCGCGTGCAGGAAACGGGACATGGAATCAAGATGCATCGCAGCGATTGGACAGCAAAAGAATTGGGAAAGAATTTGAGTTTCATATTGTATGACGCAGCCATGAAGAAAAAGCTCAATGAGACTTCGGCGCACATGCGACGCCAACCGGGTCCGGAAAAGGCGGCGCAGCAATTGGACAAATTACTCGCGGAGAAAGCATGAACCTTCAATTAAATTCCACGGCTCCTCACATTTATCCAGCTTCTCGTTGGGAAGAACTATCGGTGGCTAACAATGCTGCCATAAAAGATGGTCAATCCAGAGTCATTGGCGTTGCGCTTCACAAAGATGCCTCGCAACAGCCTGATATGGGCGTGATGCGGTTTTATCCAGGCAAACAGCAGCTAACGTTCCTTTCGGACATGCTTTGCCACTTTATAACGGGGAGGGGCGTATTTCGTCGTGCCAATGAGACGATTGAAGTCCAGCCGGGAACAGTGATTCACATTAAGCAAAACGGCAATGGAGAACTCGATATTTCCGAGACAAGCGATGCCACTTACATGAAATTCGTTGGCGGGCCGGCGGAGAAAACGCCTGTTCTGCGCGATCCACTGAATGCGGGACCTCTTAAAGAATGGGGGCAAGTTTCAAAGCCGTTGGTCGGCCTCTCACGCACGGCAGGAATTTTATTGAGCAAAGAGGCCGATGGCCGCGCCGAAACCGGTATTTGGACTTGCACACCCGGAACCTGGCGCTGTGTCGTGAAGCGCGACGAATTCTGTCACTTCATGGCAGGTTCAAGCACCTATACGCACGATAACGGCGAAGTCATCAAAATCAAACCGGACACGTTGGCATATTTTCCTGCGGGGTGGTCCGGGCAGTGCGAAGTTCATGAGACCGTTCGGAAGGTTTATGTGATTCGATAATGCTACCCAGCCAATAAAACTGGCGATCAGAGACAAGCGAATTCTCCGAACTGATGGATTAGCCGTCTGAATACGTTTTGCGAAACCAGACGCCGAAGATTACACCGATTGCAACGATGCCAGCGAAAATTGGCGCCAGCCACTTTTCTGGACCTGATGCGCCAAGATTGAGACTGCCTTCGAAGGCCCATCCAAGAAAAAGAATAGTGACGGTGGCGATCGCAAAGTTCCAAAGGTTGGCGCGACCCTTGCGCTTCAACCGGACAATCGCCGCAACAACTACAAAAATATAAGCAACAACGAACCCAAAAGTCGCGATGGTGCCCAGCCAGTTGTAAAGATCGAATCCACTAGCGTGTCGAAGAACTAAACAGCCGGGAACGGCAACCGACGCGATTCCGCTTACGACAACGGCGATGTGCGGGGTTTGATTAGTCACATGCGCCTTCCCCAGATGATGAGGCAAGCTGCCTTGCATGCTTATAAATAGAGCGGTTCGCGCGGAAGCTGTGATGCAGGCCAAGGCACAGGCAAAGAAGCTGACGCCAGCGCCGATACTCAAAATCGGCGCCAGCCAGGCGATGCCCTTCATTCGCGCCAGCGTTTGCAGCGGCGCAGAATTTACGTCAAGCAAATCGAGGCGCCCACTAAACGCGGAGAACTCCGCATAGGCGCAAAAAACAAAGAAAAATCCAGAAAGGATCGTCGTCGCCAAGACTGCGCGGGGAATGGTCACAAGCGGGTTTTTCGCTTCGGCCCCCAGTGCCGTCGCGCTTTCAAAACCAACGAAACTAAACGTCGCGAGTATGAGTCCGGCGCGAATCGGGTTCAATGCGAAAGCTGGCGGCGTAAATTGTCCTGCACTATAGGCAAGAGATTGGCCATGAGAAGGGAAGACAAACACCAAAACGATTAGTGCGATGGATGCAGCTTCAATCCACAGCATGAAACGCGTCGAAAGCTCCACATTGCGATACGCCAAGGCGACGGCCACAGCAATGGTTGTTGCCACAACCAGGAACCCGCCAACTGGATGCAACAGCCATCCGCCCCACAGCCCTTGTGTGTATTCCATTACGCCGCCGGTGACGGCTTGCGCAGTGCCAATGTAAGCGACAAGCAATCCCCAGCCCGCAATCAAACCGGCCCAGACCCCGAGTTCCTCATGAACGAATGCGTAGAGCGATCCGGGCGAAGCCGTGTCACGGGCAAAGACATTTACATGTAAAGCTACCAGCAACGCCCCAACTGTTGCCAGCAAATAGGAAAGCCATGACGAACGACCCGAGCCGGCAATCACCAGAGGAATAATCATCGCGGGGGATGCGGTCGGCGCGATGCTTGAGAGCGACTGTGCTAGCGTTTCCCACTGCGAGAGAATTCCTGTGCGAAGGCCAAAAGGTTGCTGTGCAGGTAGATAGGGTTGGACCGCCTGCTCAGGAGGAGCCATAGAGTTCTCAGCATTGTACAAGGAGAGATATTGGCTGCAACAAAAATCAGATCGTCAGCAACTCTTCGTAAAATCCGCCAATCTCACGTGCGCGATCTACAAAGTGGATCTCAAGAATCCAATGACGAGGGTTGCCCTCGGCGTCTGGTTCTCGCATTCGTAAGGGATTCTCAGGGTGAACGTAGAGAGAAATCTTGTCGTTCGGGATGCGCTCGTGCGGAAATTGGCCGATAAGATGGCCGGCGATCGGGCCGCCGAACTCCCATCCAGCTTTTTCCGCTAAAGACACTATGTAGTGAAAGAATTCGTTGGACTTGATGCCGGA
Source organism: Terriglobia bacterium (assembly GCA_021325035.1). Taxonomy (GTDB): domain Bacteria; phylum Acidobacteriota; class Terriglobia; order Terriglobales; family Acidobacteriaceae; genus JAJPHW01. The sequence goes on along the minus strand of JAJPHW010000080.1, from coordinate 24,354 downwards.
GTGCGCGTGGAAGTATCGCTTGCCTTCAGCGAAAGCGCTTTCAATATCGTGACGCAATTGATGTTTGCGCGGATCATTTCCCACGACGAAAGTTCGCCCGAAATCCGCTTCCCAATCTTCGAAAACAGGGCCGAGATCGAGGAAGACGATGTCATCTTCGGTAATGCGCAGGTCAGGAGGATTCTCATCATAGGGCTTGAGCGTATTGGAGCCGGCGCGAACGATGCGTTTATGCCAGTACTTATCAACGCCAAACATCTTCTGCGCAAGATCATAAATTTCCTGATTAAGCTCGGACTCCATGATTCCCACGCGGATGAGCCCACGAGCTTCGACTTCATGAAACAACCGGGCTGCTTTATTCTGCGCTTCAACCAGAGAAGCAATGCGATCTTGTTCTAAAGTTTGCATTGGACTTACATATAAAATACCATCCGCCAGACACCTAAAGGAATGTTGAAACAAAGCAGAGCAATATGACGCAAAGAGATTCTTCAGGGTGCTGAAATGAGCTCTTGGCCGCTGGGATTTGGCCATTTGTGGTCGTGGAGTCACGTTCTTTTTTATTATAGGGAGGCGGAGTATTCCTCGAAGGGATGATATTTCGAAAAGCACGCATAAAAAATGCCAGGAGCTAAAAGCCCCTGACATTTAAATTTTCGGAACTTAATTAGTGAGGCAGTCTCGCCAGCCGCGAAGCTGGAATCTCCCGCTCGCCTTCATCGTCATAGTAGGCTTTGACGACATGATCGGACTTGGCGTTCGGAAATGGTTTGTCATCCTGAGAGCTGAACCGGGGTTCATCCAAAGCAGGAAGTAACGGTTGTACGGTTGTGTACATTTCTTCGTTTAATGTCGATCCCGTAGGCGCCTTGGCTACTGCGAAGATTCCGAAAGGATTGCCATTCGTGTACGAAGCGTGGATGTAATCCGCCACCATGTACCCATTGTCGGAAACCGGCAGCCAACTCAACTGCATGGGACCAGCTAGGATCTTTCCTGCTGTCCAGGTTTGCCCACCATCTTTAGAGTTTGTGAATCCGACATAGAGACGGCAACTGCTGGTCGTGCAATTGGTATTTGAATATCCGTAAAAAATAATCGTAATGTTCGCACTCGAACCCGAAGTGCTGTGATCGATCCCAATGCCCGGAATAAAGTGATCGTAAAGAGTGGTCACCGGGTCAATCGGAATACGGGTGACGGCGCTCCAGGTCTTGCCATCGGTTGAAGTGCTCATCACAATGTCGTTGGCGCTACAGTTCTTGCGGAAACGGCAATCATCCCAGACCACATAGACCTTTCCGGCGGCATCAATCTCAGCTGAAGGCAGGTTGGGATTACGAATGCTGCCGGCATCGCCGTGGCTGTTCACAGAACCAACCAGCACGCTGCTTCCCCAGGTTTTTCCGCCATCTGTGGAACTGAATGAATAGACATTTCCGGCCGAGAAAGGAACGATCACCGTACCGTTGGGCTGCACCAGCGGTTGCCCGCCGAGTCCGCCCGCGTGATCGGCCGATGGCTTGCCCGCACTCCAGGTAAGTCCGCCATCACTGGAAACGCTCATTAGCACATCGCCGGAACCATAAGCCTGGTCCCATTCGGTGTAACAATTTCCGTAATAGGGGCTTGTAGACGTGTTGTCGCAGACAGTCCAATTCTTATCATCGAGGTGGGTTTTATCAATGTTAATAGGGCTTCCCCAGTTAATACCGTCGGTGGAGCGGCTAACCGCGACATCACCAATATATTGAGACTGGCCGTTTAGTCCTACGAGAGGCAGCGTCGAGATAAGCCATACTCCATGCTTCGCATCATAAGCAACGGATGGGTCGGCAGCTGCTCCATAAGTGCCGCCTTGATAATTTTTTGTCAGTCCCGGCAAATAACCGTAGGTCCAGGTTTTTCCACCATCGGTCGAAGTTGAAAAGCCAACATCCGCGCTACCCCAGCCAATCGAGCCGGGACGCCGCGCGACGTGATAAGTGAATATGATCGTTGATCCCCAGGCAAACGATGCCGGTTCTACTTCGGTTTTATGCACACTGTCAGAATTGGTAAAACCGTCAACACTGACTTGCTTCAGCGTGTATTGCGCCGATGCATTCGGGGCCAGCGCGATTGCAAGCGCGAAGGCCATGCCGACCATCGCAAGCGTCCCACGAAAACCAAACAGTTTTCTACCCATGATATTTTTCCTTGAACATATAAGATTTTGGTTTCGGAATCGTGTACCTCACGGGGGACCTTAATTAACGCCGCGCGGCATCGGACTCATCGTGAAAACTATAGCTCCCGTAGAGTGGCATGTCTATGTGAAAAGGTTTGCATATAACAAATTCAAGCTTGCCGTAAAATCATAGCTTGCCCACAAAAAGTAAAAATGAAAATCTGCGCGTAGTACTGGTTTCCACTCGCAATCCCTTGAATATTGGCGCGGTGGCCCGCGCCATGAGCAATTTCGGGTTTGATCAGTTATGCGTGGTGAATCCCTACGAGAAAGCATTTCGGGAGGCGAAGTCGGCCGTTGGCGCGGCGGATTTGCTGGCCCATGCCAAAGAATTTCCCACCGTGGCCGAAGCTGTTGCCGGCTGTAGTTTAGTCGTGGGCACGACGGCTGTACGCCATCGCGAACTGCACCACACTGTTCGAAGGCTGGAGCCAGCAGCGCGGCTAATCAAAAAACATTCACTTTCTAATAACGTCGCGCTGCTCTTTGGTTCGGAAAAATATGGGTTGTCCAATGACGACATGAGTCATTGCAACTGGTTGCTGCGTATTCCCACGATCGACCGCAATATTTCAATGAATCTGGGGCAAGCCGTTGCAGTCTGCTTGTATGAGTTGATTCGCGAAGGACGAACAATCACCAAAGAGAAAACAACACTCAAACTAGCTAGCGCGGAAGAAATGGAACGCATCACCACGCTGCTATTAGACGTTTTGCATGGAAGCGGATTTCTAAAACGCCGTCAGGTTTCTGACGCCTACGCACGCATTCGTCGCGTAGTACGCCGATTGAACTGGCCGGAGCGCGATGCCACGGTATGGACCGGCATGTTGCGCCAGATTTTGTGGAAGTTGCGCAAAGGCGGACCGCCGGAAGGCTAATCTCTCGGGATGATGCAAACATCCGGCAGATTGCGGTAGCGTTCAGCGTAATCGAGTCCGTAGCCCACGACAAATTCATCCGGAATCGTGAATCCCACATAGTCTGCTTCCAATGCCAACTTGCGGCGTGAAGGCTTATCAAGCAGAGTGGCAATACGCAGTTCTTTCGGTTGCCGGCTCAAAAATAGTTGCTTCAAATAAGTGAGCGTAAGTCCTGTATCGAGAATATCTTCGACGAGAATAATGATTTTGTCTTTTACGCTCTGGTCCACATCTTTCGCGAGACGGACTTCTCCCGTCGAGTCCCATCCGGCTTTCAATTCCTGATCAGGGCTGGGCCGGTTGCCATAGCTTGATACTGCAATAAAATCGAAACTCGCATCGAGTTCGATGTGCCGGGCCAGATCGCTTAAGAAAATGGTCGCGCCTTTCAACACGCCAATCAGAACTATAGATTCGCCTGCGAAGTCGCGGGTGATCTTCGCGCCTATCTCCGCCACTTTCTGCGCTATGTCTTCTCTTGAAAGCAAAACCTTCAATGCGGCCATGGCGAATCATAATAAACTAGAGGCCTGCAAGGAGTGACAGATCATGGATATTAAAGGCATCAGAATTACGTGGCTGGGTCACGCGACATTTCGGATCGAAACGCCTGGCGGCAAAATCATTCTTCTCGACCCTTGGGTGATGGGTAACCCGATGTGCCCGGACAAAGAAAAAACAGTCAAGCATGTGGACGTGATGCTCTGCACTCACGGACACTTCGATCACATCGGCGACGCCGTGGAAATTGCTAAAAAGCACACCCCGAAGGTTGTCGGCATTCCCGAACTCTGCGCCTGGCTGGAAAAGAAAGGCGTGAAGAACACCGCCGCTATGAACAAGGGCGGAACACAAGCCGTTGACGATATTAAAGTCACGATGGTTCATGCCGACCACTCCTGTGGCATTTCTGATGGCGACCAGATTGTTTACGGTGGCGAAGCTTGCGGTTTTGTGATTGAGTTCGCGAACGGCGTCAAAATTTATCACGCTGGCGATACCAATGTGTTTGGCGATATGAAGATCATCCACGATCTCTATAAGCCGGATATCGCCATGATTCCCATCGGCGACCACTACACTATGAGTCCGCGTGAAGCTGCCTATGCATGTAATCTTTTGAAAGCAAAAACCGTGATTCCCATGCACTTTGGAACCTTCCCCGTGCTCATTGGCCGTCCCAACGATTTGAAGAAACTCGTCACAGGCACTGAGATAGTAGAAATGAAACCCGGTGAGACTTTGCAGTAAGTATTTGATTGAAGGAGAGAAAGAATATGGCCGCAAAAGCACCCGCATGGCGTCATCACGGTTTAATCACCGAACCCGGTGTGGACGATTATCTTTACTCACTGCTGCCGGCGCGCGACGAGGTCGTCGCCGAAATGGAGGCCGAGGCCAGTAAGCGAAACATCCCCATCGTCGGCCCGGTCGTCGCCAGCATTTTGTATCAGCTCGCCCAAATGATCGGTGCGAAAACGGTCTTTGAAATGGGATCGGCTATCGGCTACTCCACGATCTGGTGGGCACGCGCCGTGGGAGCTGGGGGCCTGATTTTCTATACCGACGGCGACCGGAAAAATGCCGACGAAGCCCGTGGATACTTCAAGCGCGCAGGCGTCAGCGACCGCATCAATGTGCAAGTGGGCGATGCGCTTGAACTGATTTCCGAACAGAAACAGCAATTCGACATTGTTTTCTGTGACATCGACAAGCAGGACTACCCCCGCGCTCTAAAGCTGGCCTTGCCCCGCTTGCGCAAAGGCGGATTATTCGTGGCTGATAACGTTCTTTGGAGCGGCCGGGTCACGGATAAGAAGCCAGATGACAAAACCCGCGCAATTATGCAATTTAATCGCGCTATGTATGATTCACCAGAATTGACTACGACGATTTTGCCCGTGAGAGATGGTCTTGCTGTCGCCATCAAACGATAGCGACGCTGCGAACGAAGTGGAAATTGTCTTCATGCTAAATGGACTTGAATTAGATGGACTTCACGGGAATCACGGTCAAGTCTTCGACGAGCCCGACTTCTTTTTGTAGAAATGGTTCGGCGTAAGTGACTCCACCTAACATCCCATAGAAGCGCGCCATAGCTTCAATTCTTGAGCGTATTTCAGCCCGAGCAGGGAAGAGGTCTTTGCCGGCTTCCTGATCGCTAAATTGCGTCTTGTAAGCCATCAGCGATTCAAACCGCGCTTCAAATTGCTCAGTGATATCCACGACGAATGTTGGGCGAATGTCGTAATAGAGTGTCGCGTAAATAATTTTGAATGGACGGTGTGCCGATAACTGCGAAGAAGATGAACTCGGTGAAATGGTGCTGGCAATCGCTCCCGCCACATTGCTGAAAGCGGATGGACCGCTCAGCGCCTGATTCACATCCAGCCTTGCAAGCCCGGCCAAAAAACAAGCCTCATAGCCCAGAGTTGAAGCCGTGTAATGGTCGGGATGACGTCCCTTCCAATAAGGCAGAATGACTACGCGAGGCTTCTGTTCCCGTATGACTCGCGCTACCTTAAGCCGGTTTTCCCACGTGTTCTCCACTCGGCCATCGGGAATATCGAGTGCGCCCCGCCAGCTTGCTTTCAGAATCTGGGCTGCTTCTTCTGCCTCACGGGCACGATCTTCCGCCGACCCGCGCGTACCCATTTCACCTTGAGTAAGATCGAGAATCCCCGTCCGATGGCCAAGTTCGGCCATTTTGAGCAAAGTGCCGCCACAAGTTTGCTCTACGTCGTCACGGTGAGCAGCTATGGCAAGAACATCAAGCGGGAAGGACATTCAGGCGAGGTTTCCTTGTTCAATGACGACATTCTCGCGGACGATTAATCGATTTGCGGCCATTTCTTTGATGGTTGGCAGCAGTCGCGTTACATGCTCATCCGTATCCACAAAAATAATGACGACGGGCAATTTTCCGCCTGCGTCCACTAAGTGGCTGGTCTCCACGCGGTGGCGCCCTAGAAATCCGGCCACTCCATGCAAAGCAATCGCCCCGTTGGCATTCTCTTTGCGCAGGTAGTTCAGAAGTTCCATGTACATTGGCTTACCATGCCAGCGGTCGCCCTCAGTTAGATAAATTGTGATCTGTACCGCCATCCCATCTGGCATTTTATAGCACCCTCGCCAGTGCCATTCCTGCAACCGCTCCTGCCAGGCACAAAAGATTGCTGCCAATAACATTTGCCGCCATCAAATGCCATTGCCCTTGCTCAAACAGCGCCATGCTTTCAAACGCATAGCTTGAAAAAGTGGTGAATGCTCCGCAAAATCCGACAACCACGAGCAATCGCCAGCGTGGATCAATCAGTACCCTCTCGCTCGCGTAAATCATAAAGAATCCGACAATTGCGCTTCCTACGACATTAATAAACAGAGTCCCCCAGGGAAATGTCGAACCGACTACCCTGACTGAAAAGCGGCTGATGAGATAGCGGGCATTGGCGCCGAAAATCGCGCCCAGTGAGATGATCAGCAGATTGCCGATTTGTTCTTTCACGATAGAGTTCTCCCTACAAAAAGTTGTAGGAGTTATTAGCCAGTACCATCACTTCCGGTTCAGGCGGTTAGGGCGAACTCCATCGCCATTACAAAAATGTTTTATCACAAATTCCTACAAGTGGAAGGTTACTTTTTTCGCTCTACCAGGAAACGTGCCAACTCTTTCAGCGTGGTGGCTCTTTCGCCGAAACTAGCTATTGCAGCAAATGCAGATTCTACCAGCGCATCAGCTCTCTTCAGGGACTCTTCAACTCCAAATAATGCTGGGTATGTAGCTTTCTCGGCCGCCGTATCTTTGCCCGCTGTTTTGCCCAGCTGTTCAGATGTTTGGGTGATGTCCAGCACATCATCCACAATCTGAAACGCTAACCCGATGGACTGCCCAAAGGTCCGCAACTTGGCCACAGCCGCATCATCGGCACCAGCGTAAAGTCCTCCGCTGACCACGCTCGCCGTTATCAAAGCTGCGGTTTTCGACCGGTGAATATATTCGAGCGTATCCAGATTCGGCTTCGTATGCTCGGCTTCAAGATCCACCACCTGGCCACCAATCATGCCATCCAGAGTGCCTGTGCCACGGGCGATCTCTTCGATGATCTTCACGCGTGCCATGGGAGGACAATTCAACATCGCCAACACTTCATAGGCTTGTGTCTGCAAAGCGTCGCCCGCCAGGATTGCAATTGCCTCGCCAAAAACTTTATGGCATGTGGGACGCCCTCGTCGCAAATCGTCATTGTCAAGGGCTGGCAAATCATCGTGGATCAGCGAATAGGTGTGCAGCATTTCAAGCGCCGCTCCAAGATTTTCGATTCCCGCTGGCCGCGCCCCGGCAATCATGCTTCCCGCTTCCATGCACAAGATGGGGCGAATGCGTTTTCCACCCGCGAAAACGCTATGCCGCATGGCTTTATGAATGGACGCCGGCCGTGCCGTCTCGGGCGGCAAAAGACGCTCTAATGCTGAATCCGCGAGGATTCTTCCTTGTTCCAAAGTGTCTTTGAGCATGAAAATCGAGTATAGCAAGGCTGGAACTTCGTAAGCCTACACAAACATCAGGCAGCGTTCAGCGCGGCAGCATTTTTGTGTACCGCTCGAGCAATGCCAACAACGTCGCTGGATGCGCAGCAATCCACGGCCCCAGCATTGATGGCCTGCACCCAAAGACGGTCGTCAGGCGTTCGGTGATTGCAAATAATGCTCGCTTGGGAAAAGTCACTGCTCAATTGAGAAATTTCGCGAAGCGAAACCATCTCCATGTCGAGCACGACTACGCCCGAAGAAATTTCTCGCAATGCGTCCCGCACTTCATCGAGCGTTCGCGCATAGCTGATATTGAATGTTGCGGGCAGGGAAGGAGTTAAATACTCTGCGAGTGACGAATCGCGTTGCAACAGAACCACCGTGGGAGACTGCATACATCCCTCAACATTCCGGCGTCAATCGCGGAACAGCTTGCGGCAGAGTCGCGGTAGTAGGAAATCCGCTATCGCCGCTACGATGATAATTTGCGCCTCCAGCATTATTTTCTGCTGGCCACACTTTCCGGCACGGTTTCAAACGGTTCAGCTTGAAGTTTTCCGTTTTGCTTGAGCAAAATTTCAACTTTGCCTTCGGCCTCTTCTAGTTCCTTGCGGCACGCGCCCGAGAGTTTCATGCCCTCCTCAAAAAGAGTGAGCGATTTCTCCAGCGAGACTTCACCCTTCTCAAGTTCCTGCACGATCTTGTCCAGCCGGACCAGGCAATCTTCAAATTTCGCCACAGAAAACTCCTCGGCGAATTTTACTCCCCATCCAGTGTTCTGAGAAACAGTTTAATGATAAAGAGATTTTATCGGTGAGGTGTGGAAATCCTTATGAGACCGCCGCCGTTCCTGTAGCTGCATCGGTGCCGCCCAAGGCTTCGAGCACATCAACGGCCGAGGCATAGCGGCCCTGCGGAGCGCTGATTTGCGCGCCCTGCACAAGAGACCGTACCGCCATCAACATTTCGCGGGCAATCGCGATTCCTTCTTCCCGGGCCGCTTGTGGAGATGGAGCCTTACACATGCGGTCGAAAATGGAGTCCGGAACAGAGACCCGCAACTCGTTTTTCATGAACTCCGCGTTGCGCGCGCTCACTAGAGGCCAGATGCCGGCAACCACAGGAATGCGGCAATGCTCAATGCGCTTGAGAAAAGCTTCGAGTAGGGCGAGATCGAAAACCGGTTGAGTCACTGCATATTCCGCTCCAGCTTCGACTTTGTATTCGAATCGCCGAACCTCTTCGTCAATGTTTGACAAGCCAGGGTTTGCGCCGACGCCAATAACAAAACCAGTCCCAGCCCCGATGGGGTTGCCGCCGATATCAAGCCCGCGATTCAGATTGTGCACGATATTCACGAGTCCGATGGAGTCCACATCGAACACTGCGGTCGCGTCGGGATAGTCGCCCATCTTCGGCGGATCGCCAGTGATACAGAGCAAATTGCGGATACCGGTAGCTGCTGCGCCGAGGAGATCGGACTGCATCCCCAGCACATTGCGGTCCCGGCAGGTGTAATGCAGGATGGTTTCAATCCCGACATCTTTTTGAATCAACAACGAAAGTGCCTGATTGCTGATACGCGCTGATGCACGCGGACTATCAGGGATGTTGATTGCATCCACCCCAACCGATTTCAGGAATCGCGCGCCTTCAACTTCTTTATGGATATCAGTTCCTTTAGGGGGAACGATCTCCACCATTGTGACAAACTCACCTCGGGCAATCTTTCCGCCAAGTTTAGATCGTTCTTCCAGCGGTACAGTGGGTGCGAGTACAGGTTTTGCTTCGGCCGCAGAGCGGGGTTGTGGAGTTCTCGCTCTCGCTTCTCCCACTCGCAACGCAGACTTCATAATGCGAATGTGCTCAGGCGTGGTCCCGCAGCATCCACCCACGAGCCGCACGCCCGCGGAAACAAATTTCCTGGCATAACTTGCCATGTATTCCGGTGAGCATAGATAAATGTTGCGGCCTTCAACATTGCGGGGAATGCCGGCATTCGGCTGCGCAGCGAGTGGAAGGGAAGTCGCCTGGCGCACGCGCTCAATCGCATCCAGCATGTCCACCGGGCCGACGCTGCAATTGCAGCCGATAACGTCAGCGCCCCATTCTTCCAACTTAGGGGCAAAGATTTCAGGCGTGGAACCGTCAAGACAGTTGCCTTCTTCATCAATCGTGACTTGCGCGACTACCGGAATCTGAGGATTGACATCCCGCGCAGCCAAAATTGCCTGATGAAGCTCTTCCGTCGAGCCAAAAGTTTCCAAAATCAGCAAATCAACGCCGCCCTCAACCAAGGCCTGAATCTGTTGACGGAATGCCGCCCGCGCTTCCTCTCGAGAAGTCTTGCCCAGCGGCTCAATACGAATGCCGAGTGGGCCTACCGAGCCCGCAACCCAAACATCAAAACTTTTTGCTGCTTCGCGAGCTAATTTTGCGCCGGCCAGATTAATTTCATGCGTTCTGTCCGCAAGGCTATGACGGGCCAGCCGGAATGAATTGCCACCGAAAGTATTAGTTTCAATGACCTCTGCACCTGCCTGTAAATACTCATGATGCACACTGCGAATCAGTTCCGGCTGCGACAAATTCAACTCATCGTAGCAACGGTTGATGAAAATTCCTTTGGAATACAGCAGGGTACCCATTGCGCCGTCGCACAATACCGGAGCCAACTTGAGCCGTTCGAGAAAGTTAGAAGCCATGAGCGTGTAACCTTGAGAATACAGGACACGTGCCGGTTTTGCATCCCGGCATGAGAAACTCGTATGCACACAGATTTTAGAAAAATCGCTCTGCTATAATCCATGTTTTCGCATCTAAATCTTTGTCCTTCATGCTCTTCGGAGTCCCAGGTTTGAGAAAATCTCTATTTTTTATTTTGGTTATTCCTGTCTTCAGTCTGTTCGTCGTTTCCTGCGGGGGCGGCGGATCAAAAAGTACAGGCAGCGGTTTAAGCTACCGCGCCTTCATTTCCAATCCATTATTTGGGGGAGTCTCTCCCGTTTTGCAGATTGTCAATGCGCAGAATGATTCGTTGTCACCCAGCACCGTCAGCGTATTAGGGGAATTAACGCAACCTAGCCGGATGACCCTTTCTCCCAATAAGAGGTACACATGGGTCTATAGCACGGTTTCCCCGGCAGTCGTGCTCGTGGACAATACAACCGAGGCTATTGCGACAACGAGTTCTGGTTCCAAGACCGGTTCCGTTACCTTGTCCGGCCTCTCGGACAGTATGTTCATCGCCAGCGATAATGCTACGGGATACGTCGCCGTCCCCAGCGCACCGAATCAAAATGGCCAAGCTTTGGGCGCTGTTTATCAGGTAAGCCTTTTCGGCAGTACCATATCAGCGACCCTTGCCATTCCCAGCGCGCACTACATTGTGCCCGGCAGCAACACCAATAACATCCTTGTTTTCAGCGATAACTCAGATGCCATCACGGTCATCAGCACAATTCTTGTTGGGACAAATTCCAATCCTTTGACAACCATTACAAGTCCCAACCTCGATCGCCCAGTTGGGGCCGTTCTAAGCGCTGATGGTTCCGTCGCTTACATCCTCAACTGTGGTCCGGAATGTGGCGGCAAACAAGCCAGCGTCGCCGTGATGCAAATGAGCGATTTCTCCATCGGGACGCCAGTTCCCGTTCAAGGGGCGACGACTGGATTGCTCAATAACTCAACACTTTACGTAGCTGGCTCCGCCCCCAACACGCCTTGTGGTTCAGGGACCGCCGCCAAATACTGCGGCACGTTGACACAGATCAATACCAATTCCATGACACTGATCAATTCCAGCCCGATTTCGATTACCGATGGCTGGCACAATCACATGGAACTCAGCGCCGACGGCCAACTCTTCATCGGCGCGCGCTCTTGCTCCAACGTGAATATTTCCGGTGGAGAAGTGCGAGGATGTCTCACTATTTACAATTCAACCGCCGCTACTACTATTTTTCCGGCATTTGTTGGGGATGTGACAGGAATTGCGCCCATTCTCGGGCGAGATATTGTGTACGTTATACAAAATAATGTCCTGAACATCTACGACACGACGACCGACCAGATCGAAGTGCAAAACCCACAGCCCCTATTTGTCGGCGGACTTCCGTACGACGTGAAATACGTAGATTCAGCCATTCCTCAGTGAACTGGTTCGAGCAGCAAGTGGTGAGCCTCGGCCTTGGCAATAGCGGCTTGAGAAAAAGGCAATTTGAATGTAAAACCGTCGTACCAAGCCTTCCATTGATCCATGTAATACGGGCTAAGAGGGTTTCCCGCCTGCCCAGTCACAATATTTAGCGTAGTTTGATCCAGATCACTTAGATCGGCTGTCATGCGCTCTGACGGCCCGTGCGTGCGAGAAACTGCTTTCACGGTGTAAGGGCTGCCGGATTGCGGCTGCGTGCCTGGTCCCGCCCAAGCTTTTAACAAGGGAATTCTCGACAACACCGGATGTTGAATCGTGACCGCATTCACATCGCCCCATTTCCAAGCGGTTGTGTTCGAAGGCATGGCCGGATCTTGAATGGCCGCTTCTACCGCTGCAGTCAACACTTCGTCGTAACTGGAATAATTCGATGGCAGCCAACGTTGTGGTTCCTGCTGGAGAACGTTTTCAAGCCAGACGGATTGCATCATCCACCGGTAACTTTTCCATGTCAGCGCGGAGTCGGATTGGTCCTTTCCTTCTCGTAACTTGTCTTCGAGGAGCAAGCGTATCAGCGCTTGCCGGGCGCGTACCGCAATCGCGGGCGCGGCAGAGTTTGCACTCATGTGCCCGTCCCAATTGCGCAAAATATCGGCGGCGGCTTTCGCTTTAGCCGAAGCGCTTTTGCTTCGATCAACTGCTGCCACTAGATGACTGGCGACAAACCGGTCAAACTCCGAGTCAATGTCCGTTTGCAACGTAAGCATATCTGCGGCAGAAAAGATTTTTCCCGACTCCAGAACGCGATAGATCCGCGCCGTACGCCACGGGGCTTCCCACTGGGAGCTAATCGAATAAGGGTATCCATCAGGGGGTATCCGGCCATTGGCAGTCGCAATAATTCCTGACGGTGGATTGAAAACACTGGGCAGCTTATCGAAGGGGATATAGCTCGTCCATTCGAATTTATCGGATGTGCCATCTTCCGGCAGGCTCCCATCGCCGGAGGCGCGAATGGGTATCTTGCCAGTGGTTTGATAACCGATATTGCCGTCCACATCGGCATAAACGACGTTTTGCCCGGGAGCGTCGAGCTGCGAAAATGCAGCGCGAAATTCTGTCCAATTTTGCGCCGAATCAACCGCAAAAAAAGGATTGCGAATACCGTCGTATAGAGTCCAGCGCAAGGCAATCGACCGGGTCTCCCCGGGATAAAGCTCCGTGACAATCGGGCCGTGCCGCGTGACCACGATGTCCACAATTGAATCAGGCTTGCCTTCGACTTTGATGACTTCACGGCGATGCGCCGGAGCTTTCCATCCATCGGGCGTCAGGTAGTTGCCGTCGCTGTTGAACTGCTCGATGTAGGCGTCTTCGACCGTGGGCCCAACATTGGTGAATCCCCACGCGATGCGTTGATTGTGCCCGACGACGACGTAGGGCATACCAGGAAGCGTGACGCCAACGACATCAAAACTTCCAGACCGGAGATGCGCCTCATACCAAAGATTGGGCATCTGGTGACCCAGGTGCATGTCGTCGCACAAGAGCGGTTTTCCGGTGGTCGTATGAGCGCCGGAAACTACCCAATCATTGGAGCCCACAACAAAGCGGTCATCTTCGGTTGCATTCTCGACGGGGAGCGGAACGTTCTGATCTATGCCTGCAACCGAGCTGTCCGAACCCGAGTCATCCTCATCGTCGTCATCGCTATCGTTGTTGTCTGCCGGTTCCGCACTCGCATGGGAAACCGTCGGCGGCCGGTCATGCGTGGAGGTATTCACAAATAAATCGGCGGTCAACGCGGGGCCAAGCTTCGCCAATATTTTTTCGCGCACCAAAGCTTGCTCGGGGCTCGTGCTCAAATCTTCCACCATCTGTGCGGCAATTAGCGTTGAATCTTCGGGTGCCCACGGTTGAGGCTTATAGCCGAGCACGCGGAATTCAAAGGGAAGATGATTTTGATTCGCTTCGATATAGGCGTTTACCCCGCGCGCGTAAGCTTCAAAATGTCCTCGCACTTGCGGGGAGAATTGCGCGTACGCGCTCTTCGCCGCTTCACGCAAGCCTAGAATTCGTTGCTTACGGTCATGCTGCAGCAACTCTTCACCAAGAATTTCAGAGAGGTTTCCGCCAGCGTAACGACGCATGCCGTCCATTTGCCATAACCGGTCCTGGGCTGTGACAAATCCTTGGGCGAAGAAAAGATCGTCAAGATTTGAAGCCTCAATCGTCGGAACACCGTGGGCATCGCGCGAGACGGAAACCTGCGTAGAAAGACCCTTTATTTTTAATGATCCGTCAGTTTGCGGCAGCGTTGCGCGGACGGTTAAATATGCCCAAACCGCAATACCGAACGCCACCACCAATAAAAAATCCAGGAAGAATAGGGGAACCCGCCACCAAGGTTTACGCCTGGGAACTGCGGCGAATCGGCTGCTAGCAACAGACATCATGGACTTTTGATTTTAGGGTGCGCAGCGGGAAGAATACAAATCTGGGATGCCGAGTAGAGTTGGCGGGCCGAGCCCAGCCCCAGTATCATTCATAACTACGCATGTTGCAGAAGCGCATAGACGATCAACCCAGCATCTCCCGCGAAATGGTGCGCGAGGCTCAGGCAATTCTGCATCGCCACATGAAAAGCGTCGGGCTCAAGCAGACCGCGCAGCGTGACTCAATTTTGCAGGCATTTCTCGAAACCCGCGAGCATCTTTCCGTAAAGGAATTGCACAGCCTGGTCCAAAAGCAAGACCAGCGCATCGGGTTTACGACGGTTTACCGGACGCTCAAGCTTCTGGCCGAGTGTGGCTTGGCCAGCGAAGTCGCTTTTCACGATGGCATCGCCCGCTACGAGCATCAATACAACCGCCGCAGCCACCATCACATGGTTTGCACGGAGTGCGGCAGTTCCGTCGAGTTCTTTTCCCCGGAAGTGGACCATCTTGAGCAGGAAATCGGCCGCCGCTATCAATACGAAACCACGCGCCATACCTTCCAGATTTATGGAACCTGCGAAGATTGCCGCAAGAAAGACCGGATTGGCCGCGGGAATTGAATCATAGCGCTAGCCTCGAATCTCGCGTATATTTATCGCTTTTATCTTTAAATTTTTAGATCTTCAGCAAAGTTTTAGATCTTGAACGGTGTCTTGTCCGATTTGTATGGCCCCAACTTCCAGCAAACCCGCAATCACCATCCGCGAGATGCATAGCTATGAAGACCTGCGTCAAGTGGAAGCCGTCGAAAAAGAAATCTGGGGACTGGCGGATTCCGACGTGATTCCTTTGACCATGACGATCGCGTCAAAAGAATCTGGCTCTTTGTGGATTGGCGCCTTCGACGGTGCAAATCTCATCGGATTTGCCTTTGGCATCTTTGGTCTGGAAAACGGCGAGATTAATATTCATTCCCACATGTTGGGGGTTCTGCCTGCATATCGCGATTTCGACCTCGGCTACAAGCTCAAACTGGCGCAACGCGAGAAGGCGATGGCCCTTCGAATTCGCGATGGGCGTGGCGGCGATTTACGCATCCGCGAAATGACTTGGACTTTTGATCCATTGCAAGCGCGGAATGCCCATCTGAATTTCGGCAAGCTCGGTGTCATTTCTGATCGCTATAAACTTGATTTCTACGGACCATCCACTTCGAGCGTGCTCCATCAAAACGGAACGGACCGTTTGTGGGTGCGTTGGTTGCTGGAAAGCCGCCGGGTGCGCCGCCGCGCAGAAGGGAAATTTGACGAACAGCGGCTTCGCGCCGAAATACACGATGCCCTTTCCGTGCTCACCCCATTGCTGCGCTTTATCGGCGATAACCGCCCCGAGCGTACTGATCTTGCTTCCGCCCTCAGCCGGCAAAGAATCGCCATCGAAATTCCTACCGATATCGGCTTGATCGAAAAAAACAACATGCCGCTCGCACACGAATGGCGTGAAGCAACACGCTGGTCTTTTTCGGAAGCGCTCAAAGCCGGTTTCTTCGTTGCGGAATTTTGCAAGACCGTTCGCGGGCAGCAGGGGCCGGGGGTCTATCTACTGGAAAAGGGGAACATCGAAGAATTTGTGTCTTAAGATCGTTTGACTCAGTGGCCGTCAGCGCGGCTTAGCAGCATGGAGCGCGACTCCACGGTTAGCCCAGGCACTTGCAACGCCCGCTCCAGCAAGTCCCGGTCAATATCTTGTGTGTAGTAAAGCTCATTGACCTCAGCGATAGAAACCCGATGTTCATCGCGCTGCACGATCTCAATCGCATCTCCGGCTTTGATCGCGCCTTCTTCAATGACAGAAAAGTAGAATCCGCAGCGCAGGCTGGGGGCGAATAACCTGGTCATGTCATCCCGATCAAACCGGACTTGCAGCTTATAGCAGGGCATTCGAGGCTGAGCCACTTGCAAAAGAGCCGTACCCACCCGCACGTGATCGCCGATGTTGAGGTCTTTCTCCAGCACGCCCTGAGTAGTTAAATTTTCACCAAATGCGCCCAAGGTAGAGAGTGTCTCGGGAACGGCTTTCCGCCAATAGTCGTAATGCTCCAGCGGATATCCGTAAACTGCCTTATCCGGGCCGCCGTGGACCGTCAGGTCGGCTTGGCGGTCGCCATCAAGATTGAGTTTGCGCACTGGAATCGTTCCATCTACCGGAGCTTTGAAGATCGCTGTGTTGACGCGCCGGTGCTTCCATTCCACTTCGCGAGGAAGACCGACATTGACTGAGACGACTCGCATATACATGGATCAGACGCGCGACTACCCCGCCAAAGACTCAATTAATTCTATGGTCTCAGGAGATAGCTTAAGCTCCCGGCTGGCCAAATCCTGCTTCATGTGCTGAATCGTTGAAGTGCCAGTGAGCGGCAGCATCCCGACTGCACGGGCAAAAGCGAATACAACTTGGGCAGGTGTAACATTCGACCGTTCTGCGATTTGCGCCACCAAAGGATGCTGCAAAACTTCGACGTTCGCGGTCAGTAGTGAGAATCCCTGGTAAACGATTTTTCTTTGGTTGCAAAATGCTCTTATCTCGCGGTCCCAACCGAGGCGGGCATAGCAGCGGTTCTGCACAAACGCAGGCACATCGGAATGAATGGATGCCATCTGTTCGAGATGCAGCAGGGAAACATTGCTCACGCCAAGAAGACGCGCATGTCCCACATCACGCTCTTTCTTCATCGCCTCCCAGACTTCGGCGTCAGCATCGTTCCATCCATAACCGGACGATGGGCCATGCAGCACAAAGCTATCTACGTATTCGGTCCCGAGATGTTCAAGCGAACTCGCCAGCGACTGCCTGACCTGCTCCGCGAGGCTGGCGCTGGGGTCGTAGGGCAGGCGATGGTCCTGCCCGCGTTGATAAGTGAATTTTGTTTGTAGAAAAAGATCGGCGCGGGTGACGACTCCATCTCGATAGGCAGCCGCCAGGCCTTCACCCACGCCGGCTTCGAAGTAATGCCGCCGCTGGTTCGCCGTATCAATCGCCCGAAAGCCTGCTCGTATCGCGAGTTCCGTGAGGGCTGCAGTTTTTTCTTCCTTCCAGGCTGTGCCGTAGAGAAAATCTGGAACAAGCGGCTGTGAGATGGGCATGATTCATTCTGGCATGACGAGGGTTGGTGCTAGTCTTACGTGCCAAAAATCAGGTAGAGCATTACATAGACGATGACGCCCGTGACCGAAACGTACATCCACAGTGGGAAAGTCCAGCGGGCAATACGGCGATGCTTGTCGAAGCGTTCTCGCAGCGCCCGGGTCAATGTAATGATGATCATGGGAACGATTACTGCGGCCAGAATCACATGGGAAATGAGAATGGTGAAGTAAATCGGCCGCCAAATACCGTGTCCCTGAAAATGCACCGAGCCAACGTGAAAGTGATAGTAGAGATAACAGCTCAGAAATATGCTCGATGAAATCAGCGCGGCAATCATGAATGCCCGGTGTGCCGCCATTTGTCCACGCTTGATGTAGCTGCGCCCAATCAGCAACAAGACCGCGCTGGTTCCATTCATGGTCGCGTCAATGACAGGGAAAATGGCGTATTGCGGGGGGACTTGCACTATGCGGCCACCACCTCGTGATTTTTACTTGGAACAGTTTCTGTAGCTGGTGCTGGAACGAGCCGCCAGACCTGCATCGTCAGAATGTACGCCGCAGCCAGCAGCAAAGCTCCCGTGGTCACATGCGCAACCGTCGAAGCCACCATGGGAAGTTCCGGTTGGGCGGCATCGCGTCCCCATTCCACGCGGGTAAGAAATGCGAGAAAGCCGAGGCAGAGCTGAATCACAAGCAGAAAGAGAATTGCCACTGCTGGCCGTCGAATGGCCTGCACATTGCCGTAACGAGTCAGTGCAGTGACTGCTGTCCAAGTAAGAACAATTGCGACCAACGGCGCATTCACCACATGTGGCAACCAACTCATACCGTGATGGCGGAACATTGCGCCGAAAAGAAGCTGTGCATAAAGAACGAAAATCGAAAGCAAAGCAAGGTTTAGCAGACGAGGGCGTGCGGTATCATTTGCGATCGGCTGTGCATCTTCCACCCAATTACGGCCAGTAAACAAAGCAATACAACATGCAATACAAAAGAAAGTCTGTCCTACAGCCGCGTGCGCCGAGGAAACCAAAGGCGGCAGGAAGTAAAGCACGGTCAATCCGCCGAGAATGCCTTGCGCGATGATGGTTCCCAAGGCAGCGATGCCCAAACCCTTCATCCATTTGCGCTTATCGCTAAACCACGTCCAAATCGCAATGGCGATGGTTAGGGTGCCGATGAATTCTGCGAACATCCGATGACTGTGCTCGTAGATAATTCCGCCCGTCCACGGCGGCAACTTATAGAACGACCCGTAAGAGGTCGGCCAATCCGGCACCGACAGGCCTGCGTCATTGCTGGTCACGAGCGCGCCGGCAATTAATAGACAGAAAGTCGCGCAAGCTGTAAATACAGCAAACCGGTGGTGGGCTGCGTTGTAAGGAGTGGAAACGGCTTTCACGCGCGGATCCTCGACGGATTAGTTTAGCAAGGTAGTAACATTTTTGAAACCGTTTGTGCGGGATGCTGCGGCCAATATTTTCGCAAGGAGCTTCAATGGTCACCATTATTTTGCTTACCATTTCAAATGTTTTCATGACCTTCGCCTGGTATGGCCACCTGAAATACCGCAGTGCGCCGTTATTAAAAGTCATCCTAGTCAGCTGGATGATTGCATTCTTCGAATATTGCTTTCAGGTGCCGGCCAACCGCATCGGCTCCTATGAATTTACGGCAGCGCAGTTAAAGACCATCCAGGAAATCATCACGCTGACGGTGTTTTCCGTCTTTTCTGTTTTGTATTTAAAAGAACCGCTGAAGTGGAATTATGTCGTAGGTTTTGTGATGATCGTCGCGGCGGTCGCTGTCATCTTCAAGAAGTGGTAAATCAAAAAAGCGGGGGGGTGCCCCGTTCCTTGCGCGTTTTGTGCGCAAGGGGCGGGACATAAATTTTTACTTCTGCATCTCCGCAATCACCGAATCGGCAAACTCTGACGTCCCCGCGCTTCCGCCGACATCGCGCGTGAGTTTTTCGCGATGGCTATAAACGTTATAGAGGGCGGTGCGGATTTTGTCTGCCGCTTCGTTCTCGCCAAGGTGCCGCAGCATCAGCAGGGAAGAGCGCAGCACCGCGGTGGGATTAGCAATGTCTTTCCCTGCGATATCTGGCGCGGAGCCATGCACAGCTTCGAAGATTGCGCAGTGATCGCCTAGATTTGCGCTGGGCACGAGACCTAATCCACCCACGAATGCCGCGCATAAATCAGAAATAATGTCCCCGTAGAGGTTTTCCATCACCAGCGTGTCGTACTGATACGGATTCATCACCAACTGCATGCAGGTGTTGTCCACGATGTGCTCGCCATAAGTGATTTCGGGATAGTCTTTCGCTACATTACGGCAGCAGCGCAGAAACAATCCGTCCGACAGCTTCATGATGTTGGCTTTGTGGATGGCGTGAATCTTCTTGCGCTGGTTCTCACGCGCATACTTGAAGGCAAACTTCGCGATTCGGGTTGAAGCTTTTTCCGTGATGATCTTGAGGCTCTCAACCACGCCGGGCACGACTTCATGCTCCAAGCCGGAATAAAGACTTTCAGTATTTTCGCGGACGATAATCAAATCCACATCGGGATAACGCGTCGGAATGTGCGGCAGATTTTTAATGGGCCGGAAGTTGGCGTACAGTTCAAACTTCTGTCTCAATGCCACGTTGATGCTGGCAAATCCGCCCCCAACCGGCGTCGTCACCGGGCCTTTGAGCCCAACGCGCGTCCGCTCGATAGACTCAACCAGTTCTTTGGGGATATATTCCTTATATTTTTCGTAGGCCTCGGCGCCAGCAGCAAAACTTTCCCATTCGAACTTCACACCGGTTGCTTCGAGAATGCGAACGACTGCTTTAACCACTTCGTGCCCAATGCCATCGCCAGGAATTAATGTAATTTTATGTGCCATAAATTCTTATAGAGACCGTGTGGCGCGGGCCTGCCCGCGACTTCCTAATTCGCTTTCTTGTTTTTCTCCGGAATATCTTTCGTTTTGAGCAGGTCTTTCAACTCATCCATGAATTCCTGCACGTCTTTGAAGTCAAGATAAACCGACGCAAACCGCACATACGCGACTTTGTCGTGCCGCCGCAATTTGCTCATAATCAATTCACCCACTTCGCTGGTCTTCCGCTCGCGCTCGGGAGAGTCGATAACGAAGCTTTCGGCTTCATTCACAATCTGCTCCAGCTTACCAATGGGCACTGGCCGCTTCTCACACGCGCGCAGCAAGCCGTTGAGCACTTTTTGGCGGTCAAACTTCTCGCGGCGGCCATCTTTTTTCACGACCATATAGGGGATTTCATCAATCCGCTCGTAGGTCGTAAAGCGCTTCTCGCACTTCAGGCATTCGCGCCGGCGGCGGATCGAGTCTGCCTCTTTGCTCTCGCGCGAGTCCACAACTTTGTCGTTTTCAAATCCGCAGAACGGGCACTTCATGGGTATTTAGGGAACTTTTGATTGTAGCAGGCGGCTTTATGCTCGCGGGGATGGCGCGGGCACGTCTTCTTCCTCGGCGTGCTGCGTTTCGGCGGAAAGTTCGCGAATGGACAAGCGCTCACGGTGCGCTAATATCAAGCCGAGTGGCACGATAGAAGCGAAGGTCACCAGCCATAGCAGAATTCCGCAGCTCGCCGCCAACTCGCGCGGAGCGCCAAAAATCCGTTGCAAGGTAAAAATAGTAGCCAACTGGGTCCCACCACCCACCCCCGGCAGTGCGACCATCGAACCCGCCATGCTGGAGAGCATCAGCAGCGGCACTTGCGATAAAGGCATATCGAGCGGACCAACGCCATAGGAATGTAAAACTTCGAGATAGGAAAATGAAATCATGATCCACATTCCAAGCGAAACGGCGCTGGCCTGCGCGAACGATGAGACATCCTGAACAGTATTTAAGCCGGAACGAAATTCCTGAATACGAAAAGCGATAAGAGTGCCTAGTTTCGAAAGCCTGGGTGATAAACGGCTCGTCGCTTTTGCGATGAACGTATCGCCTTTCCAGATGGCGGCAATTCCCGCGCACACACCCAGGAATATCAAGGCAAATGTGCTCGGGCCCCCAAGGCGATAATTTGCCAGGAGACCGCGGGTTATGGGTGACAGCAGTAGCGCGGTGAGGAGCATCAAACCAAACGCCCCGAGATCGAAAATGCGCTCAACCGCCCACACCGCCATTTGAGATGGAAAGGGCAAGTTTTCCTTCCGCGCAATTAAATAAGGACGAATCATCTCACCCGCCCGTCCGAGCAGAGCCAGCGCAGTGAAGCCAATGACAGTCGGAGAAAAGAGTCGTGCCGTCGAAGAACGGCATACCGGACGCAGAAACACGCTCCAGCGGACCGCGCGCATGACGTAGGCGAGATATATCCAGGCTATCGCCAACGCAATACTGACTTTGTTTACGCGCCCGGTCTGGCTCAGGAATGTTGCCCAATCAAAGTTCCGCCAGGTGCGGAACTGCATGTAAATGAGGGCTGCGAGTACACACAGCACAAGCCCGTAAATGAAGGCGCGTTTTCGATTCATGCGAAGAAGATGTCTATGAACATTCAGCCTACCATGAGGTCACGCCGAATCTTCATAGACAGTCTTGAATCAGAAATGAAACGCGATGCCCGTAGAAATCCGTACATTGTTCTGCGTATTGCTGAAGAATCGCGTCTGCACCATGTCCACCGCACCCCGCAGACTAACCAGGGGAACAATGTGATAATCCACGCCGCCGCCGACCGCGTAGGCAAAAGATGTATCGGAATTCGTCAGCAAGTCGCCACTTTCATTGACATGGGCAAAGCCAACCAGAAAATTCGCAAATGGACGGATATTGCCGACGGTAATCGACGCGCGCGGCCCAAAGAGATAATCGTGCTGATTGAAACTGTTGCTGGTCGAGAACGCGCAACTCCCCGCCAATAAAGGACATGCCCCGTTCGTCAATTTTCCCGGCGAACCGTAATGCCCGTCGAAATCAGCCACAATACCAAGAAACGGCAGAACTTTTCCTTCCACGGAAGCGTTCCACCCATTCAAATTCGCCCGATCATTTCCCAAATCCGCGCTCATGTATGAATAGCCAAAGAAAACATTTCCGTTCGTTGGTATTTGCGCGCTCGCCCGGTTTGCGAATCCTAAACAAAACAAAAGCCCCGCCAAAGCGATTGTGTATTTCTTCACAAATTCCTCCACAGTGACTTTGAATAATGAATTTTGAGCCTTCGCTTTGATGCGCAGAAGCTCAAACGCGTTGGAACTTAAGGGTGGGTTGTACTGCTGATTTCGGCAGAGGTAACAGAAACCGTCGAAGCTGGCTTTGTTAAAGTTTTTACCGCGGATCTATGCGCGGCCATTTTCGCCGTTTTCTGCTCGGCTAATTTCTTGCGATTAAAATCGCGCACAATCCGCGCAACATAGGCCTGCGTTTCGCGATAGGGAGGAACGCCGTTATATTGCTCCACCCGCTGCGGCCCGGCGTTATACGCCGCCAGGGCTTTCACTAGATTTGAGTTGTAACGATCCAGCAACTCACGAAGATATTTCGATCCACCTTCGACGTTGGCCGTCGGATCGAAGGGATTCGTCACGCCCAGAGTCGACGCCGTCTGCGGCATCAGCTGCATCAATCCTTGCGCGCCTTTGCGCGAAACCGCATGAGGATTGAATCCACTCTCAGCGTGAATCACGCTGGCTATCAAATCCGGGTCAAGCTGCGTCTGATCGCTGGCATGGCTCACAGCTAAATCAATGTTGGAGATATTTTCCGCGCTGGATCTCGCCACCGGCGCTAAGTCCGATTCGAAGTGATCAATCTGGCTCGTCGGAATGTCCACGTACTCTTCGTTCGTGCTGCTTGTGTATAACCGGGTGACGTTGCCGATCACTTCCCGATGCTGATGCTTGATCGTGCTCCCATTTTGCAGCACAGCAAGATCCGACGCATACGCTGACACTGCGAATGCAATCACCACAACGAGTTGTGCCATCCTCAACTTCATCTTTTAATCTTTAAACCTTCGCCGGAACCCAGCCCATCACCTGCTCAATCGCGCTGGCCACGCCATGTTCACTATTGGATGCGGTTATGCTCCACCCGCGTTCCCGCAACTCCTCCGACGCATTCCCCATGATATAAGGCCGCCCGGCGAATTCGAGCATCTCAATGTCGTTGAAATTGTCACCAATGGCCATGACCTGTTCGCGCGGAATGTTACGGTAATGTGCCCATCGCTCCAGCGCATGTCCCTTGGAACATCCCTGATTCAGCACATCTACAATCGATAAATCGCGTTCCGGATACTCTGTCCGCAAAACCATTACCCGCTCTTCCAGCCCCGCAGATGCCAGCGCTTTAAGCGCCTGCCTCATCCGCGGAATCGTCCCGCAAAACATCGCCTGCACCGGATCGCCATTCTTGCCCAGGCAATTCTCTACCGGCACCACAAACTCGATGTATTGCAGGTTCTTTTCCAGCCACCGCTGAATCACCGTATTCAATTCGTCCAGCCGCTCCAGAGCCAGCGCGCCTTTGGCATCGGTATCAAAGGTAAGAACGATATTGCCGCGAAAATCTTGCATGGCCCGGCAAAGCTCCCGCGCTGTATCGGTCGGCAAAAGATCGCGATGAAAATCCTCGCCTTTATTTGATCGCGTTATAGCGCCGTTCGAACTGATGAGCCAATGGTCAAAGCCAAGCTGGTCAGACATCGGCATGGCAAAACGATGCCGACGCCCCGTCGCCACAATAACTTCTACGCCAGCTTCGTGTACGCGCCGCACCGCCGCCAAATCGGCGGGGGAAATTTGAAATTGATGATTGACGAGAGTGCCATCGAGATCAATGGCCAGCAAACGGATAGGCAACATTACCTCACGATTTTATCATTCGCACCCGGCATGGCCCTGCATGCTATAGTGCGACTTCACCCATGGGGTCT
>JAJPHW010000176.1 GCA_021325035.1 Terriglobia bacterium | reverse complement strand
GTTCCGTCGAACTTGGTGATATTGACGGTGAACGGCTCGTTGTAGGTTGAAGCTTTGTCCTGCAAAATGCTCAAAGCTACGGCTTCACCTAATTTTAGCGATTCATCGCTATCACTGCGGTAGTGGATTCCGGCGTGAATCCCGTGACCAAAGGTGATGTTGTGACCGAGTTTGTTCAACTCGGCATTCACGTTGAGCGGGCCGCCGGTGTAGGGAACCAACGCCGTGCCCGCCAGGTTTGGCATCATCGGATTGTTGATGGTGCCGTTTACCCCATCGAAGAAGAACTTCAACACCGTAATGCAAGCTCCTCCCACCGAACCATGCCCCGTTGGATAAGAAGGATGCGTGGGCGAGCCTTCCGGGAACGCTTGAGGCAATAAATAGCTGCCATGCATCTTCCATACATTCGCAAGAGCTTTGGAATTCAGGAAGTCCGTGCCCAGCGTGACATCGGTATTTGATCCCTGACCGGTCTTGATAAGTTGTGCGATGCCGCCAGGCACTTCGGGACGAGCGCGGCGATGTACAAACCACTTCTGGAACCAGACTGCTTTCAAGGCACGAGTTGCTACTTCGGCGAGGGTTGCGGCGAAGTCTGGGCCGCCAAACGTGCCAAAACCTGCTTGCGTAGGGTTGCCAGCGTAGGGATTCCCAGGGTTTGCCGGAATGTTCAGGCTCGATAGGACCATATATGCAGTGAAATACGCCTGATACAGAACATCCACGTGAGTCCAGGCAGCGAAATCCCGCCCGTCGCGGATGTAACGGAGGATCGGGTCCATCACCACGGTGTCGCCCGTGCTTCCGCCGTTTTGAACCAGCAGGAATGAGTTGTAGTCGGTGAGATAATCCACCCCCTGACCTTTGGTGGTCAGGAATGTCTGATATCGCTGAGTAATGGGCAAATTTCCCATGTAAGTCGGCAGAAGGAGAAACTGCGATACATACGGCCCGGTCGTTTCTCCCGGAAAACTGCCGCGAAAAAGTTCGTTTGTAGTGACCTGGCCACCGGAGTTCCTTGGACCTGCATAACCGGACAAGCCGTTCAATTCCGCAGCGGCTTGGTTAGCGTAGGGGTTGTTTGCGTAGGTGATGAACGGAACATCCCGCAGCAGCGCACTCCAGTACATCTCAACCATCTCGGCAGCCTGTTGTGAACCTGCCATCGTCGGCGCCGGATCCACGGTAAAGTTATGGCCGTCGGTGCCTTCCAGGTCGTAAGCCAGTCCGGATTGTGGATTGGTGAGAGTTCGCGCGCCTCCCAACGGAATGGCATTGAAGTCGTTGGGATTTCCAGTGGTCAAGGCGTTGATAAAACTGTTGTAGGCGTTGATGTCCACGCGCGCGTAGTTGTCGTGGGGAAGGCATTTACTAAAACTTGCGCCCTTATCGGCGTAGAGCGCTTCGTCGCCATTCACCGGATGCGGAAGAAGAGGTAAGTTGTGTTCGTTGGTGGCGACATTGACGCGGAGATTGAATGCTGCGTCGGCGCGGGCCGGATCGTTTAGCGGTCCGACTTCATCCGCGAGCGCGTAGGAGGCTTTTCCTGCGATAAGGGGTTCGAGCGTGGTCATGGCGCCGGCTGCGACAGCAACGGAAGCCATGCCGCCTAACTTGCCCAGAAAACTGCGCCGGCTCGGGGAGACTAGTTCGTCAGAAGATGTGGGAGTTGGAAGCGCCTCACTCGCAAGACGGTCCAATAGAATTGTGTCGGGAGAGTTGTTCATCACATACTCCAATCTGCATGAAATTTGGGGGGAACATTTGAAGCGGCGCGAAACTTGCCGAGGAGAATACAGCGCGCACCAGGGAGCGTCAAGAGGAAAAACTTTTCTCATAGAAGGACAAGTTCATGCGTTTATGCGTCTTTTCCTGTGGCTGGTGTATTTTTACAGTTGGGCTTTATTGGCGGGTCAAGAGACTGGAGCGTCCATGAGCGTTGCGTTTCAAGCAGGGGATGTACGAATTGGCGGAGGGAATCTATTTCTGATTGCCGGGCCGTGCGTGATTGAAAGCGAAGATCACGCGCTGCGCATGGCGGAAATCATCAAAGGCGTGACCCGCTCGTTGAGCGTTCCTTTTATTTTTAAAGCTTCTTACGATAAAGCTAATCGAACATCCGTACGCAGTTTCCGAGGACCGGGTTTGGCGGAGGGTCTGCGCATTCTTAAAAAGGTCAAGGATGAAGTCAAATTGCCTATTCTGACGGACGTGCATGATGTGCATGATGTGGCGAAAGTCGCGGAGGTGGCGGATGTAATTCAGATTCCGGCGTTTTTGTGCCGGCAGACTGATTTAATCGTGGCCGCTGCGATGACAGAACGTGTGGTCAATATTAAGAAGGGGCAGTTCGTCTCTCCGGGTGACATGCGCAGCGCGGTTGAAAAATGCAAAACCGCAGGCAATGAGAAAGTATTTCTTACGGAACGCGGCGCCAGCTTTGGCTACAACAATTTAGTGGTAGATATGCGTTCCTTAGCCATCATGCGCAGGTTTGCACCGGTGGTGTTCGATGCGACTCACTCCGTGCAATTGCCATCGGCATCGGGCGATGGAGAACATGCCGTCAGTGGCGGCCAGCCGGAATTTATTCCTGTGCTGGCGCGGGCGGCGGTTGCGGCCGGAGTGGATGGAATCTTTATGGAAGTCCATGACAATCCGAAAGAAGCGAAGTCGGACGGCGCGAATGCGCTGGAGTCCACAAAGCTGCGGGGAGTATTGAAGGAACTGTTAGCGGTGCAACGAGCCGTGGAATCCGCCCGCACATCGACATAAAACTCTCCGTCACAAGAACAGAACGCCATCTCTCGTTACTTCTCAAGAGATGGCGTTTCACTGTTAACTGCCAGTTGCGTGATTAAGCTTTGTCCATCCCAATCCGCATACCGAAGAACGACCGATAGACGAAAAAGAATGACACGACAAAGAAAGCGAGCGCGAGCACACGGCCCAATCCTGTGCCTTGATCGGCGGTGAGCTTTACGGCGAGTTCGACAGCGAGCAAGCCGAACAAAGTCGTGAATTTGATAACAGGGTTCAAAGCTACCGAAGACGTGTCTTTGAAAGGATCGCCGACTGTGTCGCCGACAACGGTGGCGTCATGCAGCGGTGTGCCTTTCTGATGAAGTTCGACTTCGACGATCTTCTTGGCGTTGTCCCACGCGCCCCCGGCGTTGGCCATGAAAATAGCCTGATACAAGCCGAAGATCGCTATGGAGATCAGGTAGCCGATGAAGAAGAACGGCTCGACGAAAGCGAAGGCCAGAGTCGCGAAAAATACGGCGAGAAAGATGTTGAACATGCCTTTCTGCGCGTACTTGGTGCAGATTTCAACGACTTTTTTACTGTCTTCGACGGAAGCTTTTTCTACGCCTTCGAGTTTGATGTTGGCTTTGATGAACTCAACTGCGCGATAAGCGCCAGTGGTTACCGCTTGCGTGGAAGCGCCAGTGAACCAATAAATCATGGCGCCGCCGGTGATTAAGCCCAGCATGAATGGAGCATGAAGGAGCGAGAGCTTATCCACGTTCATGGTGAGGCCGCCGGTGAGTGCCATGATGATGGAGAAAATCATGGTGGTTGCACCGACGACCGCGGTTCCAATCAGCACTGGTTTAGCCGTGGCTTTGAAGGTATTCCCGGCGCCGTCGTTCTCTTCAAGCAAATGCTTCGCGCGCTCGAAGTTGGCGCTGATGCTGAACTTGCTCTTGAGTTCGCTCAGGATATTCGGAATTTGCTCAATCAGCGAAAGCTCATAGACCGATTGGGCGTTATCCGTTACCGGACCGTAGGAGTCCACTGCGATCGTGACTGGACCCATGCCGAGGAAGCCGAATGCTACCAGTCCGAAGGCAAAGACTGGCGCGGCGATCATTAATGCGCCCAGACCTTGCAAGCTGAAGTAGTAGCCGACGGCCATGAGAGCGACCATCGAGAGTCCAAGGTAATAAGCCGAGAAGTTCCCAGCGACGAAACCGGAAAGAATGCCCAGTGACGCGCCGCCCTGTTCGGCAGAAGTTACCACTTCTCTTACGTGACGCGATTCCGTTGAAGTGAAGACCTTCACCAATTCTGGAATGATCGCGCCCGCCAGCGTTCCGCAAGAGATGATCGAAGCCAGCTTCCACCACAGCGTTGTATCGCCGCCGAGGTCCGGAACGATAATCGCAGAGATGATGTAAGTCATCACGATGGAAACGATGGAAGTGATCCAGACCAGCGAAGTAAGCGGCGACTCAAAGTTCATGACGTCGGAGTTGCCGAAACGGGCTTTGGCGATGCCGCCATTCAAGAAGTAGGCGACCGCGCTAGCCACCAGCATCATGATGCGCATAACGAAGATCCAGACGAGCAGTTGAACCTGAACGGTTGGACTCTTTACGCCCAGCAGAATAAACGTGATGAGCGCGACGCCAGTGACGCCGTAAGTTTCGAATCCGTCAGCCGAAGGGCCAACCGAGTCGCCGGCGTTGTCACCCGTGCAGTCGGCGATGACGCCAGGGTTACGAGCATCGTCTTCTTTAATTTTGAAGACAATCTTCATCAAGTCGGAGCCGATGTCAGCGATTTTGGTGAAGATGCCGCCAGCGATGCGCAACGCCGCCGCGCCAAGCGATTCACCGATAGCGAATCCGATGAAGCACGGGCCGGCATAATCGCCGGGGACAAAGAGAAGAATGAAGAGCATGATGAGCAGTTCAACGCTGATTAACATCATGCCGATGCTCATTCCGGCTTCGAGAGGAATCTGGTAAATCGGGTACGGTTTGCCGCGCAAGCTGGCGAAAGCGGTGCGCGAGTTTGCGAAGGTATTGACGCGGATGCCGAACCAGGCCACGCCGTAGCTTCCGGCAATGCCTACCAGGCTGAACCCAAGGATAATGGGAAGCGTCAAGGCAATTGATTTTCCGGGCACCGGCGACAGCCAGCCAAAGTAGGCAGCAATAATGACCGCGATGAATGCCCACAAGACCAGGATGAACTTACCCTGCGTGATGAGATACGTTTTGCAGGTTTCGTAAATCAGCTCCGAGATATCGAGCATCGCCTTGTGAACCGGCAAATTCTTCAGGCGCATATAAATCGCCATGCCAAAACCGAGACCAAAAATGCAGAACAGAATCCCGATCAGCAGGAGTTTGTGGCCGTCAATACCAAGAAAATTTACGGTGGAAAGATCGGGAAGCTTCAGACTGGCTTCGCCACCTACTTCGGCCGGCTCGGCCAGGGCCGAAACGCTAAGGGTAAGAATGGCGATGACGCCAGTCAGCAGATTGCTCATTCGGCATGCTCGGGACGCAAAACGGGCGAGCGACATGCGCATTGGAAATCCTCCATGGATCAACATGATTTGGGATGACTACGTGTCTTTAAGGTACAGCTCTCCGTACAGAACTCTCCATACGCCCGGGTTGATGAGCGCATGAAGCGTATTGCCGGAATTTCCGAACACGCTTCCACCACACGACATGATCAGGAGTGCTGAGCTTGGCCGCGTCGGATCATTAGACCAACTCCCGGGATATCAGCGATTTGCTGTTTTCCAAGAGCCAGCTTAAAACCAGCCTTTATAGCATTTTGCCCGTTATGTGGTCAACCAAAGTTATGCGCACAAGTTCGTCGAGAACGATC
>JAJPHW010000016.1 GCA_021325035.1 Terriglobia bacterium | reverse complement strand
GGTGACCAGGGCATGATGTTTGGTTATGCCTGCAACGAAAATGAAGATTTGATGCCGACACCGATTTCGCTCGCGCACAAGCTGACCATGCGGCTGACCGAAGTCCGCAAGAATGGCAAGCTGCCTTATCTGCGCCCCGACGGAAAATCGCAAGTGACGGTGGAGTATGACGCGAATCACAAACCCAAGAGAATTGATGCAGTTGTGATTTCGACGCAACATGCGGAAACCGTTGGCAACGACGAGCTTCGCTCCGACATTCTCAAGCACGTCATTCAAGCAGTTCTGCCAGCTCATCTTCTTGACGAAGACACCAAATACCACATCAACCCGACCGGACGTTTCGTCATTGGCGGGCCCATGGGCGATACCGGACTCACCGGACGCAAGATCATTGTGGACACCTACGGCGGCATGGGCCGTCATGGCGGCGGGGCCTTCAGCGGTAAGGACCCGACCAAAGTAGATCGTTCGGCTGCTTACATGGCACGCCACATCGCGAAGAACATTGTCGCGGCTGGACTAGCTGACCGTTGCGAAGTGCAGCTGGCCTACGCGATTGGCGTGGCTGAGCCGGTCAGCGTACTCGTGGATACTTTTGGTACCGAGAAGGTGGACAAGAACATCATTCCCGACCTCGTTCGCAAAAACTTCAAATTAACCCCAAAGGGAATCATCGAGTCGCTGAATCTGCGTCGCCCGATTTACTGCAAGACCGCGGCTTATGGACACTTCGGCCGCAATGACAAAGATTTCACGTGGGAAGCTACAGACAAGGCTGCAAAACTGGCCGAAGAAGCGGGATTGAAGCAGCCCGTTGGAGCAAGAAAGTAGATTTGGATTCATCCCATGTCTCGCAAAAAGGGCGAGACATGGGCACCCGATAACTTCACTAGATTTATTTGAAATTAAAAATCGCGTTTATAGCGCCACAGGAGAAGTGATGGCAACGACACCGGTAAATTGTGACGTAAAAAATATTGAACTGGCCGACATCGGAAAGAAACGCATTGACTGGGCTAACCAGTCCATGAAGGTTCTTCAAATTATCCGTAAAGAGTTCATCAAGAACCAGCCGCTGAAGGGCATCCGAATTTCGGCATGCCTTCACGTAACCGCGGAAACTGCCAACCTAGCGATTTGTTTGCGCGACGGCGGAGCGGATGTAGTTCTCTGCGCTTCCAACCCCCTTTCCACGCAGGATGACGTTGCCGCCAGCTTGGTGCGCGACCACAACATTCCCGTATTCGCAATCAAGGGCGAGGACAACGACAGCTACTACAGCCACATTCTGGCGGCGATCGATCACAAGCCGCAGATCACAATGGACGACGGCGCGGACCTCGTCACCCTCCTGCACACCAAGCGTACCGATGCACTAACCGGCGTGATTGGTGGAACCGAAGAAACCACCACTGGCGTTATCCGTCTTCGCGCGATGGCAAAAGAAGGCGTGTTGAAGTTCCCGGTCATTGCCGTGAACGACGCGGACACAAAACACCTCTTCGACAATCGTTATGGCACCGGACAATCTACGATTGACGGAATCATTCGCGCCACCAACTTCCTGCTTGCGGGCTCCAAGTTTGTCGTCGCCGGCTACGGCTGGTGCGGACGCGGACTTGCCAGCCGCGCTCGCGGCGCGGGCGCAGAGGTTATTGTTACAGAAGTCGATCCAACAAAGGCCCTCGAAGCCGTGATGGACGGCTTCCGCGTGATGGCGATGGAAGAAGCCGCCAAAATTGGCGATGTCTTCTGCACCGTCACCGGCAACAAGAATGTGCTTGCCAAGCAGCACTTCGACATCATGAAAGATGGCGCGATCATTTCCAACTCCGGCCACTTCAACGTCGAAATTGACATTACGGCCCTCGAAAAAATGTCGTCGTCAAAACGTCAGACCCGCGCTGGCGTTGATGAGTATTCGCTCAAAGACGGCCGCAAAATCAACCTTCTCGGCGAAGGCCGCCTAATCAATTTGGCCACTGCCGAAGGCCATCCAGCTTCGGTTATGGATATGAGCTTTGCCGACCAGGCCCTCTCAGTCGAGTTCATGGTGAAGAACTACAAGACCCTTGAAAAGAAGGTCTATACCGTACCCGTGGATCTCGACAAGCGCGTGGCGAAATTGAAGCTCGAATCCATGGGCATCAAGATTGACAAACTCACACCAGAGCAGGAAGAGTATCTGGCTGGATGGAGTGAGGGAACATAAAAAGGTTTCAAGGTTGCAACGTTTCAAGTTTCAAATAAAGGGCGGCGCAAGCCGCCCTTTTATTTGCCCATGACCTCAACGACGTTTGAGAGCTTCGAGAGCATCCAGCGTGCGCGGCCAATCAGAGCCTAAGAGACGCGAAAGACTGCGGTCGGCGAGGACTTTGCCTCCAGTCTGGCAGTGGGCGCAGTAGTTGGTTTCGTTATCGGCATAGCGGATACGTTGAATTTTTTCTCCGCAGCGCGGACAGGGCTGGTTGTAGCGCCCATGGACGGCCATCTCCGGACGAAACGCGGTAACTTTCTCGGGAAATTTCTTTTCGGCTTCAGACCGGAAGCGATCCATCCATAAAGTAAGAGTCTGACGCGTGGCATCGTAGAGGCGCTGCCATTCTTCGTTTTTCAATTTATGCGTCAATGTAATCGGTGATAGCCGCGCTGCATGGAGGATTTCGTCGGAGTAAGCGTTGCCGATACCGCTGAGCAGGCGTGGGTCGGTGAGCGAGCGCTTGAGCGTGTGGTTTTCCGCAGTCAGAGTTTCACGGAAAGTTTTGAGATCGGTGTTGAAGACGTCAATCCCGCCCGGATCAATGGATTCGAGTGTGGCTTCGTTGTTGAAGAGATGAAGCGATGCACGGCGCTTGGCTCCAGCTTCGGTAAGAACCAGCGATCCGTTGGGGAAATCGAAGGCTGCGAGATTTTGGCGGCCTCCGAGTTTGGCGCCGGGATCACGCCAGTGAAGACGCCCCGCGATCATGAGATGAAGGACGAGCCAGTGATCATTGTCGAAACCGAAAGCGATGCGCTTTCCGATGCGGCGAAGTTTGCGGACAATATGGCCTTCCACGCTAGAAATCGGTGGAGTCACTGTACGGAGCAAAAAAGCATTCGCAATACGGACATGCTCAAGGGGCTGGCCGACGATGCGAGGTTCGAGCGCAGTGAGATAGGCAGCAATGTCGGGAAGTTCGGGCATGAAGCTAATTGAATTTTAGTAGATAAACGCACCGGAATGCCCTCACGCACTGGGCAACATTAGTTTGCTGTTGCGGGCAATGGTGAGGGTGAATGAACACCCGAGCCGTCGAAAATCAAAGTTTTCACTTCTCCTTCTTTTCCCTGAGAGGCGATCGCACGGCCGTTCCAAAAGAAATCGAGGCCACCAACGTTCCCAGCTTTTACAACGATGCGGTTACGCGTGGTGAATGATTTTTCTTCAGGCGGGGAAATTACCTGGTGAAAAATTTCCCCTTGCGGGCCGTTGACCGAAATCCATGAATCCTCGCGGGCCACAATGCGTAGCTGAAACACCTGGCCATTGGTGTTGCTTTCGGTTTGCGCACTCGCGAGCTTGTCGAGCGCAGGGGTAACGGGGCGTTGAAGGTCTTTCACTGGAGTGGAGGTTGCTTCCTTAGCCGTGACTGCTTGCAAGGGAGCCTCTCTCTTGTCGGATGAGTGGCTGGGCTTGGATTCACGCTCGTGAAACCGCCATAGAGCAATTCCTACTATCACCAATAAAAGCAGCGCTACGATTTCCATCCAAGGAAGTTCGGCGGATGATGGAGTTTCTTCCATGCGAGCGTTTTGGGAGATCTCCGGTTGGTTTGGGATATTTGGGTCGTCCTCGCCGGCAGCCGCCAGATAATCAGTGATCGTCTGGTCCTCGTCGAGCCCGAGGTGGCGGGCGTAGGCACGAATGAATCCACGATTAAAAATCCCGCCTGGCAGCTGCTCGAAGCGATCTGTTTCGATCGCGGAAAGAAAGCGATTGCTTATTTTGGTGGCGGCAGACACATCGTCAAGGGATATTTTGCGTTTTTCGCGTTCGCGCTTGAGCTTCGCGCCGAAAGAATCCATTAGATTGTGCCCAAGCACAACAATATATATGTTTCCCAGCGATACATGAAACTCGCTTTACATTTATAGAAACGCGGAGGCGACCATGCATCCGTTTCTTTCCGTTCCGGTGTTGCAGAGGTTTAATGGATTTTTAATAAGAGCGCAACAATCCAAAAGCGGCGTCTGGATAGTCTGAAACCAATCCTTTTCTTTGAAATCCGCGCCAGGACTTCGATGTGTGTGCGGCGAGGATAAGGACGAGACTACGGAGAAAAAACTTCTATGTTCCAAAAGCTACAAGAAGCCGCAGCCCCCAAGAAGCTGCTTGCGCTGTTTACGGCAGCTGTGTTTGGCTTGGGATCGAGCGTAACCCCGGCGTTTGCCGCTTCCGGCAAATCAGCAGCGAATCCTTCGACCTCTACGCCCATCCAACACTTGGTTGTTATTTTCCAGGAAAACGTTTCCTTCGACCACTATTTTGGAACCTACCCGAACGCAACGAATCCCGCGGGTGAGCCGAAGTTTGTGGCCGCACCGGGCACGCCGACCGTGAATGGATTCAGCAACGCGCTGTTGTCAAACAACCCGAACCTTAATCCGCTGAACGGAACGGGTGCGACGAATCCTTTCCGGTTAGACCGCACACAAGCCGTAACTGCAGATCAGGACCACGATTACACAGCAGAGCAACAGGCATTTGACGCCGGTCTGATGGATCTTTTCCCTCTCTATGTCGGCACCGCTGGACCGCCGCCGCAAGGTGGAGGCGTGACCAGCACAACCGGTCTGAACCTCGGATACTTTGACGGAAACACCACTACGGCATTGTGGAACTACGCGCAACACTTCGCCATGAGTGACAATTCCTATGGCACGACGTTTGGACCTTCGACGGTTGGCGTATTCAATCTGCTGGCTGGCCAGACGAACGGGGCCATTGCGACCCTGAACGGAACCGGCGACGAAGTGGATGGCGGCGACGGATCTCTCACGGTTATTGGCGATCCCGATCCAATCGGAGACGTCTGCTCCAACCCGAGCCGCAATCAAGTCACGATGGGCAGCAAAAACATCGGCGATTTACTGAACGCAGCCGGCGTGACCTGGGGCTCTTTTGTCGGCGGCTTCAATCTGAACATCAAGAATCCGAACGGCACGACTGGTTGCGCACGCAGCTCCACAGGATTGGCAGGAACGACCGCAGATTACATTCCTCACCATGCGTTCTTCCAGTACTACACTTCCACTGCGAACCCCACCCATGCGCGGCCGAGAAACATTCAGGAAATCGGCAACGCAGGCCCGGCAAACCATCAGTATGATCTGCAGGACTTCGTCAACGCCGTCAATGCTGGAAACTTCCCTGCCGTCAGCTTCATCAAGGCGCAAGCCTATCAGGATGGCCATGCGGGCTATTCCGACCCGCTGGATGAGCAGACATTTGTCGTGAAGTTAATCAACTTCCTCGAACAGCAAGATTCGTGGAGCAGCACCGCGGTCGTGATTGCCTACGATGACTCCGATGGATGGTACGACCACCAGATGGGGCCAATCGTGAACCAGTCTACCGGTTCCGCTGATGCGCTCACCGGCCCGAATGCTTGCGGTACTGGAGCCAACTCGCTCGCGGGCATCGATCCAGGTAACACGCATGCACTGGGACGTTGCGGTTACGGTCCACGTTTGCCCTTGCTGGTCATCTCGCCTTGGGCACTGCAAAATTCGGTTGATCACACCGTAACGGACCAGTCTTCGGTCATTCGATTTATCGAAGATAACTGGCTTGGCGGAGAACGCATTGGCCAGGGTTCGTTCGATGCAGTCGCCAATTCGCTCACCCAGATGTTCAACTTCAAACAAATCCGCACGAACGGAACTCTGATTTTGAATCCCAATACGGGTGAGCAGATTCCGTAAGTGAGTTTGATTCAAGAAGCGCAGTAAGAAACAGGGCATGCGAGACACACTCTCGCGTGCCCTTTGTTTCGCTTTAAACTATTTGGGTCGAGGAAAACATTGGCCATTACGAGAAGAAGATTTATTCAGCAAAGCAGCTTGGCGGCCGCAGGCATGATGGCGATGCAGACGGCCCCGCATTATCCGGGAGCGAAAGTAAAACCATCGCTGGATCCGAATTCGCTGGCAAAGTTCGTGGATCCATTGCCGATTCCCCGTATTGTTCGTTCTGCCGAACGCAGAGTTGACCCTATGAACGCCGGAAATAAAATCCCTTTTTACCGGCTTGAGATGTCGCAGTTTGAGGCGAGAGTACATCGCGACATGAAGCCAACCCGCCTGTGGGGTATCGGCGGTTCGTCGCCCGGGCCGACGATAGAAACTCGCAGCGGCGAAGGAGTTTTGGTGGAGTGGGCCAATCATTTACCGACGACGCATTTCTTACCAATTGACCATAGCTTGCATGGAGCGGAAAAGGACAAGCCAGATGTCCGCGCAGTGATTCATTTACATGGGGGGAAAACGCCCCCGGAAAGTGATGGCTATCCAGAAGATTGGTATCTGCCGGGGAAATCGGCGACATATCACTATCCGAGCCAGCAGGAGGCAACACTCCTCTGGTATCACGACCATGCGATGGGAATTAACCGCCTGAATGTGTTTGCGGGAATGTTTGGTTTATTTGTGGTGAGAGATGCAGTAGAGGGCGCGCTTAATTTGCCGAGCGGAAAATACGAAATCCCTCTGGTCATTTATGACCGAAAGTTCGATCCGGATGGGCAGCTTTATTATCCGGTCTCGAATTATCCCGATAAGCCATGGCTCCCGGAGTTTTTTGGCGATGCGATTCTGGTGAATGGAAAGCTGTTTCCTTATCTGGAAGTGGAACCCCGTAAGTATCGCTTCCGGGTTCTGAATGCCGCGAACGGAAGATCGTTTCATCTTTCGTTGTCGAACGGTGATAAATTTCATCAGATCGGAAGCGACCAAGGACTTTTTGCTGCGCCCACTGCCTTGCGGCAATTGCAGTTTATCCCGGGAGAGCGCGGTGACGTGGTTGTTGATTTCAGCGAACATGCTGGCGCTCAAATTGAGTTGCGCAACGATATGTTTCAGCCCATCATGCAGTTCCGTGTGGCAAAAAACAAAGTTACCGACACAAGTTCATTGCCGGTGGCGTTGCGTCCAGTCGCCAAGATTGCTGAAAGCGAGGCGGTTAAGACACGATCGCTGACACTTGGCGAAATTGACGATATGGTGCAGAACCCCGTAATCATGCTGCTCAACAACACGCACTGGAATATGCCGGTAACCGAAGATCCAAAGCTAAACTCGGTCGAGATATGGAACCTGATTAATATGACGGACGATGCGCATCCGATTCACTTGCACTTGGTGCGATTCCAGATTCTCGACCGACGGCGATTTGATGCATTTGCCTACCAGAATGAAGGGATTTTGCGTTATCGCGGCGGACCAATTCCACCGGAGGCTTATGAGGCAGGATGGAAAGACACGGTGCGCGCGGATCCCGGCATGGTGACGCGAATCATCATGAAGTTCGAGGGATATGCAGGAAGATACGTGTGGCATTGCCACATTCTGGAGCATGGCGACAATGAAATGATGCGGCCGTATGAGGTGAAGGCCTAGCACGCAATCACAGGAACCTTTCTTTGGCTTATGCTCGACGCCCGTTCCGAGTTACCTTTGAGGGTAGCCTGGCGCGGCTTTTATGTCCGATCCCTTGTCACTCATAGACACGCATCCGCTGGATGAAGTGGGGACGGACTTTCGCGCGCATGTAGGACGCATTTCGCGACAGTCTTCGGTCTTCTTCGCAGGAACTATCTTCACTGTGGCGGCGGGGTATCTCTTCAAAATTTTTGTAGCGCGAATGCTGGGTGCAGAGGCATTGGGCGTCTATGCCTTGGGCATGACCGCAACGGGACTGCTGGGCGTCCTCGCGGGCGGAGGATTACCCCAAAGCGCGACACGCTATGTGGCGGCATATTCTGCAACAGGTCAAGTCGAGAAATTGCGCGGATTCTTATGGCGTGGCGCGGGAATTTTGATATTGCTGCAATTAGCCGCCGGCGTGCTGTTGATGACGGCGAAGAATCTGGTCGCGTATCGCATTTATCATGCACCCGAAATTGCCACATATATGGGCTTTTTTGTAGCCCTCATGTTGTTGGGGGCATTGACGAGCTTTTTCAGTGAAGTGCTCGCGGGATACCGCGATGTGAGCCGGCGCACCGTAATCGTAAATTTCGTGGGCACGCCAGCGCTGATGATTGCAGTGGCGATATTTCTGA
Organism: Terriglobia bacterium; assembly: GCA_021325035.1. Lineage (GTDB taxonomy): Bacteria > Acidobacteriota > Terriglobia > Terriglobales > Acidobacteriaceae > JAJPHW01. Next base: position 33,643 of record JAJPHW010000016.1, on the reverse strand, counting down.
TTCAGGGATACGGGCTTCGTGGATATTTACTCGGACAGGCAGTGAGCGCGGTAGCAGTAACGGCGCTGTTAATTTTTACGACCTGGAAATTAAACCCAGTTGTGGCGCACGCTTGGCCGCCACGTCATGCACCGCTCGGAACTGACGTCAGACGCTATGCCGGAACTCTGCTGGGGCTGCAAATACTGGACTTCCTGCTCGCGCAGACTGACCGCATTGCACTCGGCATGTTTACAGGCGCTGCAAATGTCGGAATTTATGCATTGGCAATCGGCGTCACAGGATTTGTCCCCATCATCTTGAAATCTGTGAACCAGATTTTTAGTCCAACTATCGCGGAATTGCATGCAAAACAGCAGTCTGAGGTGTTGCGTAGCCTCTATCAGTCATTAACGAAATGGACTCTCGGCCTGACGATACCTCTGGCTTTTTCCGTAATGGTCTTTGCCCGCCCTCTGATGGAAGTCTTTGGCCGCGACTTTGCAGTTGGATGGCCTGTATTGATAATTGCCACCGTAGGCGAATTGATTAACTGCGGCGTAGGATCAGTTGGCATGCTTTTGTTGATGTCAGGGCAAGAATCTGCTGCTCTGCGTTTTCAAATCGTCCTGGCCCCCATCGTGACAATTCTTAATTTTGCAGTAATTCCTTTCTGGGGATTGATTGGAGCAGCAACGGTGGCTGCATTAACAAATGCGGCCATGAATTTCCTATATCTGCGAGCGGTAAGGAATACGTTGGGAATTGTGCCATCCGCTCGGGGATATATGCAGCTTCTACCAGCAAGCTTCCTCACTTTGGGAGTGATACTCGGTCTACGCTTCTTAACACAAAGCATGCACCAACAACTGTGGATTCTTTTGGCAACATTAATTGCTTCATACATAGTTTTTGTGGGCGTGTTTGCAGCACAGGCGAAGAGCGAAGAAGATACGTTCATTTTGCAAACAGCGTTGGCAAAGATACGAGGAACATTGGGAATCTAAGGATCATTTATCGCTAAGGCTTCGTTATGATTGCGAAACGACATGAACCAGCATGAGGAGAGCACAGAACGCGAAGAGCTTTTGAAGATCGCAAGCGCGCGATTGAATCCTGCTTGGACCAATCCAAATTTTTTAGTACTTCGCGCAAGAAAAATCATTTTCGAGAAATGGATCCATGAATTCCCGCAGAAAAAACTGCAGATACTCGATGTCGGTGGACGATATCAGCCGTATAGACCATTATTCGAAGAGCGGATTTCACAATACATCGCAGTTGATATTTTGCAAACTGAACTTGTGGATGTTGTAGGAAGTGGTGATGCACTGCCGTTCGCCGCAAACACTTTTGATGTGGCGATCGTCACGCAAGTCTTGGAGTATTTTGCCAATCCCGGCGATGCTGGAGCTCACATTTATAGCGCGCTCAAACCTGGCGGGAAGCTGCTCGCTAGTGTCGCCTCATTCGCCCCGCGCTTTGTTGATGAAGAATGCTGGCGTTTTACCCCACGCGGAATCCGGGAGAGTCTGTCATTATTCAAAAAAGTTGAAATTGTTCCCGAGACGTTGAGTCTTGGTGGGCTGGTTCGTACTTTGAACCTGGCAATGCATACATATGCACACTTTCAAGCAGTGCGAAAAATCCACGAGTGGACGTTTTGTCCTTTGCTCAATGGCCTTGGCCTTTGGCTGGAACGACTAAAACTTACAAATAATGACCAATTCACCCCAAATTACAGCGTGCTTGCCGAAAAATAGGGCCGGAATACGATGATTTGGTGTAAGTCATTGATTGCCTGCACTTACGAGGGTGCATGTTACCAAGGTGCATTGCTCCCGCTTACGGCCGGAACCTATAATCGGAGTACTTTCGCGCAGCAAAAAGGGTGATGGTTTCATGAGCGAGGCCACAGGTGTGGGGTTGAACCGGCAAAACCTGGAACTCAACATCTTTCATGATGTGGCGAAAACCCTCACGTCTTCCCTGGAGCTCGATTCCATTCTGCAAACAATCATGGAGAAGATGGCGGAATATTTCCGCCCAGACACGTGGTCGTTATTAATGGTGGATGAAGAGCGCGATGAGCTATATTTTGCGATTGCCGTGGGCAGTGCCTCCGAAGCTCTGAAGAATGTGAGGCTTAAGGTGGGAGAAGGCATCGCCGGCTACGTCGCAAAGAACGGCGAAAAAGTGATTGTTCCCGATGTAATGAACGATCCGCGATTTGCGAAAAGAATCGATGAGATGACGAAGTGGGAGACGCAATCCATCATTTGCGTACCCTTAAGGTCGCGGTTGCGGGTGCTGGGCGTGATTCAACTTGTGAATGTGGACATGAATCACTTTGGCGCGCAGGAAGAATTTTTCTTACAGTCGCTGTGTGACTACGCGGCCATCGCAATTGAAAATGCGCGCGCTGTTGAACGCATTCAAGAATTGACCATTACAGATGACTGCACCGGCCTTTACAATGCGCGGCATCTTTATAAGACGCTGGAAACAGAAGTCTACCGGTCGGCACGGTTTGGGTATGAGTTCACCGTCGTGTTCATTGATCTCGATCATTTCAAGCAAGTAAATGACACGCATGGGCATCTCATCGGCAGCAAATTGCTGGCGGAGATTGGGTATCTCATCAAAGCACAACTGCGATTGATTGATTATGCCTTTCGTTACGGCGGGGATGAGTTTGTTGTTCTACTCCCGCAAACCGGCAAAGATCAGGCTTTGGTCGTGGCGAAGCGCCTGCGTGACAGTTTGCGTACCAGCATGTTCTGCAAAGATGAAGGACTAAATATCAACGTACGCGCATCCATGGGCGTCGCGACATATCCGCATGACGCGAAGACACCACATGATGTAATCCGGCAGGCCGATGAAATGATGTATCTCGTCAAGAACACCAGCCGCGATAATATCGGCATTGCGCAACGCGGCGTGATGAAGTAAACACCAAGTACTTTCTCTTCTCATAAAAATGCACGCCGGATGCGACTCGTGCTAGAGTCAGCTTTCTATGGAAGTTCCAGCCGTATCTACTGAAAAACTCACGCGGCGGTTCGGTGAATTGGTGGCCGTGGAAGATGTAAATCTTCATGTGGCCGCGGGGCAATTCTTCGGGTTTCTAGGCCCTAACGGCGCAGGAAAATCTACGACCATCAAAATGCTTACCGGTCTGCTGGCCCCGAGCGCAGGCTCTATCCACGTTCTCGGCCTCGACTTGCTGAAAGATTCACTGGAGATAAAGCGGCAAATTGGGGTGGTTCCAGAAGGCATGGCCCTCTTCGGAAGGTTAACCGGATGGGAGTATCTAAATTTTGTCGGACGCATGTACGGTATGGACCGCGCAACAACGGCAAGCCGGTCACAAGAGCTGCTCGAATTCATGCAACTCGCTGATCAGCATAAAAAGCTGGTGACCGATTATTCCCATGGCATGCAGAAAAAATTGGCGCTGGCAGCAGCGGTCATTCATAGTCCGAAGGTTTTATTCCTGGATGAACCATTCGAAGGCGTGGATGCAATCGCAGCAGGAACGCTCAAAGCGATGCTGCAAAGAATGATTGCGCGCGGCGCAACGATTTTTTTGACCTCTCACGTGCTGGAAATCGTAGAGCGGCTATGCAGCCATGTAGCCATTATTGATAAGGGCCGACTGGTCGCGCAGGGATCGCTGGAAGAGTTACGCGCCGGCGTGGGCGCAAGCAGCGGCGAAAAAATCACATTGGAACAGATTTTTCTGCGGGTGGTGGGCACGGCGGAAGGCTCGACGCGGGAGCTGTCATGGTTGGAATAAACCAGCGGGAAGGCGTGCGAGGACAAATCGTCGCCATCGCATGGTTACGATGGCGATTATTTGTTCATTCATTGCGCACTACCCGTGGGCAAATGGAAGTTTTTTCGCGAATTGTTGTCGGGTTGGTATTAGCTATTGGGGCCATTGGGGGTGCATTCGGACTCGGCGCCGGCGCCTGGTTTCTAGTTTCTCAAGGAAAATCGGAATGGCTGGCAATTCTGCTATGGCCGGTGTTCGGGTTCTGGCAACTGTTCCCTATTTTCGCGGCTGCATTTACTGAGAACACAGAGTCGGGGAATTTACTGCGCTTTCCCTTGAGTTATCCTGCGTATTTTCTGGTGCGAGTGGCGTATGGAGCGCTGGACCCGGCAAGCGCGATGGGAATGTTGTGGCTTGCGGGGATCGCCGTAGGGGCAGGCGTCGCAGCGCCGCGCATTTTACCCGCCGCAATTCCGGCGCTGGCTACATTTGCAGCGCTCAATATTTTGCTTTCGCGGATGCTTTTTGCCTGGTTGGAACGCTGGTTGGCACAGCGAAAGACCCGGGAAATTCTGGGCGTTCTGTTCATTCTGGCAATGCTCAGCCTTCAGCTCGTGGGGCCACTGGTAAAGCACTATGCCGCCAGCCGTATGCAGATGTTGGAAGCTGTTGGAGCAATTGCTCCGGTGCAGCGAGCGTTGCCTCCCGGTTTGGCTGGGGAAGTCATGGCACAAAGTCTGAGTGGGGACTTTGGCGAAATGCTGAAACATTTCCTGGGGTTGTGCGCATACGGCATTGTGATTTTGGGCCTCCTGAGTATGCGTTTGCGGCAAGAGTATCGAGGCGAAGACCTCAGTGAGGCAGGCCCGCGGACTGAAAAGAAACAATTAATTCACAATAGAGGGTGGGGCTTTTCCAGACCTGCGGCAATGGTCATGGAAAAAGAGTTGCGCTACTTGTCGCGCAGCGGACCGATGTTATTCACGTTGATCGTCCCGCTGTTTATGCTGGTAATTTTTCGCAGCAATGGCGCCTTCCCGCATCACAAACCCGATTTGGTTTTCCCCGCCGTTGCCGGATACACACTGATTCTGCTGACCAACTTGATCTACAACAATTTCGGCGGAGACGGAACAGGTATTCAGTTTTATTTTGCTGCGCCGGTGAAGTTTCGTGAAATTGTGGCGGGGAAAAATCTCGCCCATGTCACTGTGTTGATGCTCGAGCTTCTGGTTGCGTGGATCGGCGTGAGTTGGATTTACCGTCCGCCCACACTGAATGCACTGGCCGCAACACTTGCAGGAATTTTATTTGCCGCGCCATTGAATTTGGCGGCTGGAAATTTATTGTCACTTTATTTCCCGAAGAGGATTGACGCAGCTGCCTTTGGGCGCCAGCGCGCTTCGGCGACGACGGTGCTCATCAGTTTTGGAATACAAATTGTCGTCATGGGTACGGCAGCGTTGACCATTTGGCTGACAGGAAGTTCAGGGCGTTATTCGACGGCAACTCTCATATTTCTCGGGCTGGCTGCAATCACGATGACAGGATATATTTTGGCGCTCAATCGAACTGACAAAATCGCCATGCAGCGCCGGGAAATTCTGCTGGCCGAACTAATGAAAACGTAAACAAAAATCAAAATACTTCATCGGCGAAAATCCGTCTGGCTTCTAGTTGCAACTCTGTTACAATAAAGTATGCCTCTTCCTCAAACAGAAACTCCCGGGCGATTACAGGCAGAATTGATGTCGCGCGGCCTGCGCATGACGCGGCAGCGGAGAACAATTCTGCAAGTGGTGGAAACCGCAAAACAGCATCTCGATGCGAGCCAAATTCTGCGCAAGGCACGGAGGCTCGATCCGCAAATTGACCGGGTTACCGTCTATCGCACGTTGGGGTTGCTCAAGCGGCACGGGCTTGTTGACGAGCTCGATCTCATGCATATGCAGGGCGAAAAACATTTTTACGAGCGAAGGCCTCAACGCGACCATATTCACATGGCATGTTTGCGATGCGGGAAAATTTCGGAATTTGAGAGCGATTTATTCGACCGTTTAAAAGGACAAATTCAACGCGACTGCCAATTCCACATCGCAGTCACACGGCTCGAAGTTGGGGGATACTGTTCTCACTGCCGCACTGGAATCGCCGAGTAACTCCTACTATTGCATCTGATTGCAACAATCTTGAAACAGAAAATGCACCCGGTTCATTGACCGGAGAGAATCTCCTCAGCTAGGATTTTTAAAGCGATCCTACTTGCAACACAGTTACAACTAATGAGGGAGAATCATGAAGCTGTATTTTGCCGGACTGTTGCTGCTGGCGGCAATCAGTTGTCCGGCGCAGGAAAGTCCTTATTTTGTGACCTACGATCATCATCTGGAAGAACCGGGAAATCTGGACATCGAAGCTTCAGCAACGACCGACGCGCCTCGCACGGGCCAAAAATTCTATGGTGCACCGTGGATGGAATTTGAATATGGTGTTACGGCGAACTGGACCACTGAGTTTTACCTGGAGGGCCAATCCACCTACGGCGACAGCACAATCTTCACGGGATGGCGTTGGGAGAACCGTTACCGGCCGCTGAAGCGCCTGCATTTGATCAATCCAGTGCTTTATCTGGAGTACGAAAATATTAACGAGGCCAGCCGTATTCAAAAAGAGGTTGAAGGAGACGCGCCGGATGTGAGTTCTTCGAATGCAATCCTGCGCCAGGAACAAGACCACGAGTTGGAAGCCAAGCTGATCCTGTCTCGCGACTGGCATAGCTGGAACTTCGCCGAGAACTTCATCGTCGCGAAAAATTTCTCGCAGAGCGAAGGGGTTGAGTTCGGCTATTCGCTGGGCGCATTTCGTCCGTTAGGCACTGTGGCTTCGGGAAAAGATTGCCATTTTTGCCGTGAGAATTTTTCTGCAGGCGTGGAGTTTTACGGAGGCTTGGGGAGCACGCAAGGCTTTGTGCTGAGCGATACAGCGCACTATGTTGCTCCCGTTTTTGCCTGGTTGGTGACTGAGAATTCTACGTTACGCTTCTCCCCAGGTTTTGGATTGACGCATGAAAGCAATCCCGTTCTGTTTCGCGTGGGCTATAGCTATGAGATCCAGGATTTCAAGGGCAAAGTGGCACGCCTGTTTGGAGCGAAGAATTAATGCGCAAATTCTTATGGATCATAATGTTGGCAATGTCATTGGGAGTCAGTGCCCAAAATTTGACGTATTGGCCCGATCCTAGTTGGAAGGCCCCGGAAAGCGCTGCAGCACAGGTAAATCCATTTGCGAACAGACCAGAATTGGCAGCTGGTGGCCGGAAGCTGTTTCTAAGGAACTGCGCGGAGTGCCACGGTAAAGACGGCACCGGCAAGGCAAAGAAACATTCGGCCAATTTGCTTATACCCGCAATCCAGCTGCAAAGCGATGGAACACTGTTCTGGAAGCTGACGAACGGAAACACGGGCAAAGGCATGCCTTCCTTCAGCAAGTTGCCCGAACCGGAGCGCTGGCAGCTTGTTATGTATCTGAGGGAATTGAAGCCAGCACCGACCGCACGTTAAAAGGCGCCTCTGGTCATTGACGCTGTGCCCCTATCTCTTTAGACTTTAAGAGTGAGCCCTACAGCGACCGAAAGCACTACGAAACGAGAAATTGCGGTTGAGATTCCAGCCGAAGAAGTCTCCCGTGAAACCCAAAATTTAATCCTGAAATATCAGAAACTGGCCCGCATTCCAGGGTTCCGGAAGGGCCACGCACCCGCGTCCATTATTAAGCAGCGCTATGCCGAAGACCTTAAAAGCGAAGTTGTGGAGGTGCTGGTACCACGCTATTTCCGCAAAGAAGCCGAGAGACTGGGTGTTGTGCCAGTTTCACAACCACGCGTGACGGATTTGCACATTCATGACGGTGAGCCATTAAGGTTTAAGGCCAGCTTTGAAGTGATGCCCACGATCCGTCCGGAAGGCTACAAAAACCTGCCAGTAGAGAAGAAAGAAATTGTCGTCACCGACGAAGAAGTACAGCAATCTTTGGATGGGTTGCGCGAGCGGCAGGCGACATTCACGGCAATTGAAGGGCGCGCATTGGCTGACGGCGATTATGCGCAGGTTTCCCTGGATGGTGAGCCGAAAGAGGTTGATGAAGAGACCAAGCCCGTCCACATGGATGAAGTTTTGGTCGAAGTTGGTGGCAAGAACACGATGCCAGAATTTACCGAACACCTGCGCGGCGCTGCTGCGGGAGATGAGCGGACATTCGATGTGACGTATCCGGCAGATTCCTCAGACCAACGGCTGGCGGGCAAGACGTTCACATACAAAGTCAAGGTCCAGGCGATTAAAAAGAAGCATTTGCCGGAATTAAACGATCAATTTGCCAAAGAGCTGGGCGAGTTTGCCGATTTGGAAGAAGTGAAGAAGCGGATTCGCGAAGGGATGGAATCCGAGCGTAAGCATGCCGCTGAACACGAAGCAAAAGATAAACTGATGGCGGAGTTGGTAAAGCGCAACGAGTTTGAAGTCCCAGAAGCCCTGGTGGATCACCAGATTGATGTCCGGCTCGAACGCGGCTTGCGTGCGTTGCAAGCGCAAGGCATGAAAGCAGAAGACATCAAAAAAATGGATTTTGCGAGACTCCGTGCTGGTCAACGCGATCAAGCTTTACAAGAAGTGAAAGCATCTTTGCTCTTGGATCGTATTGCGGAAGAAGAAAAAATTGACGTCAGCGACGCGGAAATTGACCGGGAAGTTGAGGCGCTGGCATTGCAGACAAAACAGAGTACTGAAGCGGTTCGGGCTCGATTGACACAGGATGGAGCGCTGGATAGAATCCGAAGCAGAATCCGCAACGAAAAGACCCTCGACTTCCTGTATCGGCAGTCCGCTTAAAGAATTAGATCCCCACGAAAAGACCCGGAATGAACGGGCTGGAGCGCGAAGGTGAATGTGAACGACCCAAAAATGATGCTGGTACCCATGGTGATTGAGCAGACCGGGCGGGGCGAACGGGCCTACGACATTTACTCCCGGTTGCTGCGGGATAACATTATTTTCATCGGCACGCCGATTGACGACACCATTGCCAATCTGGTCATCGCGCAGATGCTGTTTCTAGCACAGGAAGATCCCGAAAAAGATATCCAGCTGTATATCAATTCGCCGGGCGGGTCCATCACGGCAGGCATGGCCATTTACGACACCATGCAGTACGTAAAAAACGACGTGACCACGATTTGCATTGGGCAGGCAGCCAGCATGGCGGCGCTGTTGCTTTCAGCGGGCGAAGCTAAAAAACGCCTCGCTCTACCGAACTCGCGGATTCTGATCCACCAGCCTTCGATGGGCGGTCTTTCCGGCCAGGCGACCGACATTGACATCCACGCGCGCGAAATTCTACGTATGCGCGAGATTACCAATCAGTTACTATCGAAACATAGCGGGCAGAAGCTCGATAAAGTGGAAAAAGACGTGGAGCGCGACTTCATCATGAACGCGCAACAGGCCAAGGAATACGGAATCATAGACGACATCATCTACAAGACGCGATGAGCGTATGATCGGCGTTTATGGTTTGCATTTTGAACGGCAAAGGAGTCAAGCGGCGTGAAGAATAGAACTGGGAACGAGGAAATTCTGCGCTGCTCGTTCTGCCATAAGTCGCAGGACGCGGTTGCCAAACTGATCTCATCGCCCAGCGACTATCCGCGGGCCTACATTTGCGACGAGTGCGTCGCGGTGTGCAATTCCATTCTGGAAGACGACCGGTCCGCAACTCCACCGGCGGCTGCACCCACGCAACTACCTAAACCACAAGAAGTTAAGACATTTCTCGATGAGTATGTCATCGGGCAGGAACAGACCAAGAAGAAGCTGGCAGTGGCCGTTTATAACCACTACAAGCGCATCTTCATGAACCGGCAGAAGGCCAGCGATGGCATTGAGTTGAGCAAGTCGAACATCATGCTGATCGGGCCGACGGGTACAGGTAAAACGCTGCTGGCGCAGACTTTGGCACGCATGCTGGATGTGCCCTTCGCCATTGTGGATGCGACCACGCTGACCGAGGCAGGTTACGTCGGCGAGGACGTGGAGAACATCATCCTGAAGCTGCTGCAAGCGGCGGATGGGGATGTAGGGCGCGCGCAGACCGGCATTATCTACATTGATGAAGTGGACAAGATCGGCCGCAAGGACGAGAACCCTTCGATTACGCGCGATGTTTCTGGCGAAGGCGTGCAACAAGCGCTGCTGAAGATTCTGGAAGGAACGATTGCCAATGTACCGCCGCAGGGCGGACGCAAGCATCCGCATCAGGAATTCACCCCCGTGGACACGACAAACATCTTGTTCATTTGTGGCGGCGCATTTGTCGGCCTCGACAAGATCATTTCGCGGCGCGCAGGCAAGAAGTCCCTCGGCTTCAAAACGGGCGAAGAAGAGGCCAAAGACGAGCCAGCAGTCGCGCGGAAGAAAAATTTCGAGATGATCAGCGATGTCCAACCGGAAGACTTAATCAAGTTTGGCTTGATTCCTGAATTTGTGGGTCGGTTGCCGGTGGTGGGCGTACTGGAAGACCTCGACGAATTCGCACTCATAGAGATTCTTACCCGTCCGAAGAATGCCATCATCAAGCAGTACCAACGTCTCTTTGAATTTGAGAACGTGCGGCTGAAGTTTGGCGAGGAGGCCCTGAAGGCTGTGGCGCGGCAGGCCATGGCGCGGAAGGTGGGCGCTCGCGGGCTGCGTATGATTCTCGAAGAATTGATGCTGGATCTGATGTACCACCTACCCAGCCAGAAAAAAGTCAAGGAATTTGAAGTCACGCGGGAAATGGTGGAAAAGCGGGCAGCGTCTTTGGGAGTAATGGAAAAGGCAGGATAGCAAGGAAGCCAGCCAAACGCGCGGTTTTACGCGTTGCTCGCCCAAGCCGCTTGAGTCGCGCAAGTACGGCGCTCGCTGGATGACAACTAAGTTAGGAGATTCCGTGACCACAGCCAAAGAAAAATTCGAGACAAAAAAGCTCCCGATGATGCCGATTCGGGATGTGGTCATTTTTCCGCACATGATGACGCCTTTTGTGGTGGGCCGGGAATCGAGCGTACGGGCCCTCGAAGAGGCTCTGGCAGCGGACAAGAAAATTTTTCTGGCCACGCAGCACGATGCCAGTGTGGATGAGCCCAAACCGAACGAAATTTATCAGGTAGGCACAGTCGTCAACATTGTGCAGAGTCTGAAACTTCCTGATGGCAACATCAAGGTTCTGGTCGAAGGTATTGAGCGCGGCAAGATTCTGCAAATCACCGAAACTGACGGTTTGATGCAGGTGACGGTGCGGTTGGCGCGTTACGCGACCGAAACGAATCCCCAAATCGAAGCTGCTACACAGCGCGTCACTACCCTTTTCGAACAATATGTAAAGCTCTGCCAGTCATTGAATTACGAAACGATGATTGCGGCGGTGCGCATGGAAGACCCAGCGAAACTGACCGACACCATCGCTGCGAACTTGCAGCTTTCCATTGAAGAAAAGCAGGAACTGCTGGAGATCTTCGATCCCGGCGAGCGGTTGAGCCGCATCGGCGATGTGTTGGACATCGAAATTGAAAAGCTGAACATGGACCGCACCATTCAGTCGCGCGTGAAACGGCAGATGGAGCGGGCGCAAAAAGAGTATTACCTCAACGAGAAGATCAAGGCCATCCAGAAGGAACTGGGCCGCGGCGAGAAGAGTGAATTCGACGAACTGAAGAAAAAGATTGAAGCGGCGGGGATGCCGAAAGAAGTAAAAGATAAAGCCATCCAGGAACTAAAAAAACTGGAAGCCATGCCGCCGATGTCAGCGGAATCCACGGTATCGCGGAATTATCTCGACTGGCTGCTGGCTGTGCCGTGGAAGAAACGGTCGAAGGAAATCCGCAATATCGCCCGCGCGGAAAAGATCTTGAACGAAGACCACTATGGTCTCGAAAAGATCAAAGAGCGCATTCTGGAATTTCTTGCTGTACGGCAACTGGTGAAGAATCCGAAGGGCTCGATTCTCTGTTTTGTCGGACCTCCGGGCGTCGGTAAAACTTCGCTGGGCATGTCCATCGCGAAGGCCACAGGACGTAAATTTGTCCGCATGTCTCTGGGTGGCGTGCGTGATGAAGCCGAAGTGCGCGGACATCGCCGTACTTATATTGGCGCGCTTCCCGGCCAGATCATCCAGATGATGAAAAAAGCCGGAACCAAAAATCCGGTCTTCATGTTGGATGAAGTGGACAAGATGTCTATGGATTTCCGTGGCGATCCGTCGGCCGCGCTACTTGAAGTGCTTGATCCTGAACAGAACTTTATGTTTGTGGATCACTATCTCGACGTCGAATACGACTTATCGCAGGTTTTCTTTGTAGCCACGGCCAACGTGATGCATACGATTCCCGCCGCCTTGCAGGACCGCATGGAAGTGCTGCGGCTGCACGGCTACACCGAAGAAGAGAAAGTGGAAATTGCGCGGCAATATCTGGTAAAGAAGCAGCTTTTGCAGGCGGGCTTGACCGACAAGAACATTAAGTTCACGGTTGAAGCGCTACAGGCATTGATTCGTTCTTACACGCGGGAAGCGGGCGTACGCAATCTGGAACGCGAAATCGGTAATGTTTGCCGCAAGGTCGCGCGCAAGGTTGTGAAAGAAGGCCAGGATTATTCAATCACGATCACGGCCGAGAATGTGCATGACTTCCTCGGCGTAATCAAGTTCCGTGACACCGTAGCGCACGAGAAGAGCGAAGTTGGCCTCGTCACAGGCCTCGCTTGGACAGAAGTGGGCGGGTCAATTCTCAGTACGGAAGCCACTGTGGTTGAAGGCAAGGGCAAGCTGACGCTGACCGGGAAGCTGGGCGACGTGATGCAGGAATCGGCCCAAGCAGCGATGTCTTACATCCGCTCGCGGGCGCATCGTTTGGGACTGGCACGCGATTTCTACCGCAATATTGATATTCACGTGCACGTGCCGGAGGGCGCGATTCCGAAAGACGGGCCGTCGGCGGGCATTACGATCGCTACTGCGCTGGCCAGCGCGTTGAGCAAGATCCCAGTAAGGCGCGACCTAGCCATGACCGGCGAGATTACGCTCCGCGGCAAAGTGTTGCCGATAGGCGGATTGAAGGAAAAGCTTCTGGCGGCACACCGTGCAGGATTATTTGAAGCGATCTTGCCGCATGACAACGAGAAGGATGTTGCCGAAGTTCCTGAGAATCTGCGCAGCGCGATGAAATTGCACTTTGTGGACACGATGGATCAAGTGCTGGCGATCGCATTGGAACGTCCATTGCCCGAAGTCGCGCCAGTGGAAACAGAAGCCATCGCGCCGATTGCGAATCCCGGCGACGCTCCGGCAGCGCACCAGTAGTTAGCGATTTCGCGGACGAGGGCGTCCGCGCCACACTCTCTCATGAAAGGCAGAACCAGCCTATTCATCGCCATCGCTGTGGTGGCTGTCGTTCTCATCTTCTTCCCTGCTTATCGTTTATTCTTCGGAATCAGCGTCGGCATTGGTCTGGTCGTCGCCGGCATTCTCTATTTACGTAACAAGTATGTGCCTGTGAAAGAAAAAGACGTGCATAACGACAAAAAGCCGCTGGGGCTGGGGTAGGCTCGCCTTCACCGCTTCGTGTTGCGCTTGCATCTTCTCCCCGCAGACGGCACACTAATACATGCGTGTCTTAACCCGGTTCATGTTGTCGGCGAGCGCTCCGAGCCACTTCCCTCCTCCCGGCCTGCCCGAAGTAGCTTTTCTTGGGCGATCCAACGTTGGAAAATCGAGCGTAATTAATTCGCTGGTGGGCGCGAAGATCGCGAAGACCAGCAATACTCCGGGGCGCACGCAAGCCATCAATTTTTTTGAGATCCGCTGGCCGGGCAAGCCGGAAGCAGAACTGATCTTCGCCGACCTTCCAGGATACGGCTACGCGAAGATTTCGCGCGAAGTCTCCAGCCAGTGGGCGGGCTTTATTGACCCGTACCTGCATCAGCGCTCGACGCTGGCGCTGTGCCTGGCGCTGGTGGACATCAGTATTCCTCCGCAGGCGAGCGATCGGCAATTGCTGGAATTTCTAGTCAAAGCGCAGCGGAAGTTTCTGATTGTGGCCACCAAAAGCGACCGGGTATCTGGCAATCAGTTGCGGCCCGCGTTGAAGAAATATGCGGAAGAGTTTCCGCAAGCACAGATCGTAGCGTACTCGGCGCGCAGCGGCGTTGGACGGGATGAGCTATGGAAGGAAATTCGGCAAGCAATTGTGTCGGCTTAATTCTTGCCGGGATTACCCTTGCCCGGACAGGCGAGGACGCCTGTCCCTACACGAGCCCCCCACTTTAGAGCCATCGTTACCTTGGTTATCTTCGGCGCGATTACGCTCTGGAATAGATTGAATGCATGACACTTTCCTCAATGATTGTTTCCCGCGACTGGCAAGAAGTTAGCGTACTGGAATGTATTTTGGGCGGCATGGAAATTGGCGTGGATGTCGAACCGCGTCCGGAAAAAGCGCGCGAAAAACTGGCGTCGGCGAAATTTGTCGCGCTCATTGTAGATTGCGACCTTGCTGGATCAGACGGCGTGCTGGAAGGACTGCGGGTACGTCCAAACCAGGCCATGATGCCCGTGGCATTCATGGCGCGGGCCCATGGGTTTTCTAAATTGAAAGATGCCGTACCGGACTTCATGCTGCAAAAGCCAATCTCCGTGGAGGAAGCGGTGCATACGCTTTCTGCGGCGCGCAACAATATGGTTGGCGGCAGGCTGCGCTATCATCGCGCTACACTCAACTTGCCGATGTATGTGGAGTACAGTCCGAAGAAGCGCTTGGATGCGGAATTAATAAATTTGAGCCAGGGCGGCATCGGCATCCGCAGTAAAAAAGAAGTGCCCATCGCAAGTTCCCTTACAGTCAATTTCGCGCTGCCTGGAAGTACTCTGCCGCTCTCGGTCCGGGGAGAAGTCGTGTGGAACGATCCTCAGGGCAATGCCGGAATTAAGTTTGTCGGAATCAAAGATCGGGCGAAAAAGGATTTACAGCTGTGGCTCGAACGGCAGTATTTTGCGCGCTAGGAAGCCGGGCGCTGTTCGGAGGGCGGTGCGGGAACTTCAGTGACGCGCGCGGGGCGGGACTGCTGAGCGCGGTGAATCAAGCGGGCGAGATCGTAGCTGTAGGGGCCATAGGCGCGAAACAATTTTTCGTCGAAGAGGCGTTTTATGCCGCAGCCGGTGCAGACCTGATAGGAATATCCTTGAGAGCGGAGCGGCCAGCTCATTTTGCGGTGCCAGCAACCGCGAAAAACTACGACAGAGGCTGCGGCAACACTGGTCACCACCAACCCCAAAGGCCACAACCAATTCGACTTCTTTTCCACTGCGTCCGTCCTGCCGCGAAGAACCGGGCAACAAGACAAGGGTATGCCGAAACCGGCCCAAGTGCAAGAAAAACAGAACTTGTGAGTGCCGACTCTATCAAAACGAAGCTGCCCATTTGGATTAGCCTCGCGAAGAACCATTGCGCATCTGCCGGAATCCTTGTAAGTTACAGGCTACAGGCAAGTTGCAAGCGCCCACTTGTCTCATGAACGCCAGCACCTACAAAACGCCTGGAGAACCCGCCGCGGAACAAAGCCCTTGGCCGCCCGCGTCCGCGAAGACCGCAAAGAATGCGGCACCCGGGCGCGATGCGTTGGAGGCGCTGCTGGCCTTTGCTGCGCTGCAGCAACAACTTCGCAACCGTGGAGCTCAAGAAGGGGCTGAGCCCTCTTCACCTTCTCGATTTAATCAAGACCGCTTCGCTTTGGATGAAGTTTTGCAATTGGTGGCCGAACGTGCGCTGGCGATCACCAAAGCGGACGGAGTCGCCATTGCACTCGCTGAGAACGGCGCGGTCCTATGCCGCGCGGTCGCTGGAACCATCACTCCCGACAAAGGCGCGACCGTCAACCCGAATTACGGTTTTTCCGGCGCTTGCCTGTCGAGCGGCAGCGTGGTGCGCTGTGATGATGCGCAAACTGACCCACGGGTAAACCCGGACATTTGCCGAAAGCTGGGAAGCCTCTCCATGGTGGCGGTTCCGCTATGGGCCAAGCAGACAGTCATTGGCTTAATCGAAGCTTTCGCAAAAGATGCACGGCATTTTAAAGATACCGACGTTCGCAGTTTGAATCTGCTGGCTGAGTTGGTGCTGGCCGCGCTGCAACCCGAAGAAGAAGACCGCATGGCGGAAATTTCGCGCCGGGTTGTGCGGCGTGGAGGCGCGGTAGAACCCATCCGGCGACTCCCGACAAAACCGCCAGATTCGATTGCAGCTCCCGTGCCTTCGATGAAACCTGCCGCCGCGATTCCGGCAAGGGTTGAAACCAGAGGAAAAATTGAAGTTCTGGCGAGAGAAGCGCCACCCGAAATTCTTCCAGCGCCGGCGGAAGTCCAAGATTCACGGCGCGGGTTGTGGATTGGGCTGGCCGTCATGGCGGCGCTCTTGGTGAGTGCTGGAACATGGTGGGGAGTACGCAGCAGAAATGGGGCACACCCTTCGAATGCAGCGGCCACTATTCCCGCAAACGTAAGCACGTCGAAACCAGCGCCTTTGCTCGAAACTCCCGTCCCAGCGTCCCTGCCAGTCACACCACGCGATCCTTCGGAATTGCTCGCGATTACCGGGATTCGGCATTGGTCCTCGCCAGACTCCAGTACGGTCGTGATTGATTTGCAGGATCAGGTGCAATATGAAGCCCATCGTTTGAATGATCCTGAGCGGATTTATTTCGATTTGCACGATACAAAGCTGGATGCGAAGTTAAACCGCTACATCGAGATTGGCGATCCCCTCTTGTTGCGCGTGCGCGCGGCGGAACTATCCCCGGGCACCACCCGCGTGGTGCTGGAAACAACAACCTCAGTGAACTTTACGGTGAGTCTGGAACAAAATCCGTATCGCCTGGTTGTCGAAGTACGCAGCCCCGATGCGAGGCCGCAGGCGAGGGCGAAAGTTGATTTATTCGGTCCAGCGAATCCGCCGATTACTGCGCAGGAAGCGGCAGTGAGTGCAGCGGCGGAAAATCATCCGGCAAAGATTGTCGCGGCCATGCCAAAACTACGAATCGTTTTGGATGCGGGCCATGGTGGATGGGACTTGGGTACGGTCGGCCGGCAGGGATTGCTGGAAAAAGATTTAGTGCTCGACATTGTGGGCCGGCTGGGCAAGCTGGTCGAGACCAAACTAGGCGCGGAGGTGGTTTATACGCGCTCTGACGATGTTTATGTGCCGTTAGAAAAAAGAACTGAAGTAGCGAACTTGTCGAAGGCAGATTTGTTTTTGTCGGTTCACGCCAACTATAGCGACTTCCCGTCTGCGCGCGGAGTTGAGACTTACTACACCAATACTTACTCTTCGGTGCATGCGCGCACCCCGGACGCCAGCGGCGGGAAAGCCCCATTGGATGTGAGTTGGACGAACGTTAACATCCGCGAGAAGGTTGATGATTCGAAGCGGTTCGCCACTGACATTCAGCAGTCGCTTTATCATGCGGTTGCGGCGAAAAGCGAAGTACCAAACCGGGGCGTAAAAGAGGCTTCCTATGTTGTACTGACCGGCGCGACGATGCCGGCGGTACTGACCGAGGTTTCGTTTGTCAGCAGCCCCACCGATGAAACCAATCTGCAAAGCTCCACTTACCGCCAGCAGTTGGCTGAGGCTTTGTATCAAGGAATTGCGAAATACGAAGCCTCACTCCACCGGACAACGGCAAGTTTAACGCGTCCGAGTGGAAATTAGGATTACTGCTCTGGAATTCCCCCGTATTTCTGCAACCACTTCAACTCTTCTCTTACTTTAATTTTCCCATGCCAGGGATTTTTGTCGAGCGAATGGCCTTCCCCTGGGAAAATCAGCAGCTCACTTGGGATACCCAAATTATGCAAGGCATGCTCGAGCAGATAATCTTCAGCAACCGCGACGCGAATATCGTCTGAACCGGAAACGATGTGCGTAGGAGTCCGGACTTTGTTCATCTGAAAGATTGCAGCTTCATCCTGATAACGTTTCGGTTGTTCCCAGGGTAATCCGCCAAGGAAATATGCGTCGTCGAAAGTTGTGTCGTCGTTTCCCCAGTCGGCGACGTGTTCGACCGACCCTGCGCCAGTGACGGCAGCCTTCCATTGTGTGCTTTGCGTGATGAGCCAGTTGGTCATGTAGCCGCCATAGCTGTATCCGCCAATGGCGAGATGAGCGGGATCGGCGATGCCATCTTTCACGAGAGCGTCCACTCCCTCCAAAATATCTTTGCCGGGGCGGGAAACGATTTGCGGGACAATACCCGCCAGGAATTTGTCGCCGTACCCGGTCGAACCGCGATAGTTCGGTTCAAATACAAGCCAGCCTTGGCCGGCGGCGAGGCGGTCCCACACATACCAATCGGCTTCAAAGTGATTTCCGTCCGCATCGGCCGGGCCACCATGAATAAAGACAAACATCGGCAAATTCTTGGCTTCAAATTTTCCCTGCGGGTACATCAACATGCCTTCAATGGTGGTCCCATCATCTGCTTTCCATTGATAAGGTTTCGCACGAGGAAGTTCGCGCTCAGTGAAAAGCTGATTAAATGAAGTCACTGGCTGGGCTTGTGCAAGTTTTGCAATGTCATTGGCCCAATAAACTTCAAGCGGCTTTTCGATGGTTGAGTGCAGCACTGCGATGCGCGGTGAATGATCGCTGGTTGCGATGAGATCGTAAGTGCCGGGCCATCCAGCTTGCTTGATGAATGGCTTCGATGGGCTGGATTGCGCATAGACTTGGACTTCCGTCCCGATACGGCCGAGGGCGAGAACACCGTCATCGGTAACCGCATAATGCACAATCATGCCATTGAAATCGCTGGCCCAGCGCTGCGTTTCACCCGTACTCGCATCTGCCCAATAGAGGCGGGGCTGCGTATCTTCATACTTCCCTTCCACCGAGCCGACTTCAATCGTGAAAAAGATATGGTGTCCGTCGCGCGACCAGCGAATCTGTTCCTCGACGGCCTCATTGTGAGTGACCTGGTGCGGTGCGGAAGCCGCTTTCGTCAAATCTATGGTGAAAATTTCGAATTCGTTTACGCGCTCGTCCCGTTGAGAAACCGATTCGCTTACAAAAGCAAGTTGATGAGCATCGGGCGAAGCTATAAGCTCTTTAACGCGCCAAGGCGTGGCAGAAATCGCAATCGAGCCTGGCGTTAACGTAGTGTCTTCTTCCGAATCATCTGCCGGCTTTTTACCAAGTCCCGCACGGCGCGCGAGAGCTCCAGCGAAATTTATGCTAAAGATCGTGTCACCACGCTCGTCACCACGATAGCGTTGAATGTCCTTCCATTCTTTTTTATGTGCGTCTTTTTGTGACTTTGTCCATGGCGTTCGCGTTGCAAAGTAAAGCGTCTTCGAGTCAGCGGACCATGCGAAGGAATGAACCTCTTCATCACCCGTTGTAATGGGGATGGCCTCGCCGCCATTGGGCGAAATCACAAAGAGCTGAGAAGTGTCTTCGCTCTTCTTGTCGTCGTCGGAAGAATCGGTTTTGCCGGCATCCGACTTTCTTTCGGATAAAAATGCTATCCACGCGCCGTCGGGCGACCATTGCGGATGCGAGTCTTTGCCGGATTGGGTAAGTTGAATCAGTCCCCGGCCGTCATCGCGGTAGAGGTAAAGTTCGTTGCGGAAAATATTTTGGTCCCAATCGGGGCGATCAGTCACCAGAACGAGAGCGTGACCATCCGGCGAAAGAGCAATCGCATCGTAAAAAGCGTAATTGAAAAACTCGTCGAGCGAGAGCTTGGGTTTTGTCTCGGCTTGCGTGAAAACAGCAAAAAAGATAACGGCGAGAAGTAGGGGGAGAGATTTTTGGATCATCATGAGCTGCAAAGAGATATATCGTGCGGATGGCCGTTGTGGCAAATGGGAAATTTATTCTGCATGACCGTGGGGCATAAGAGGGTGCTCCCAAATCGCTCGCGTTTACAGTGTGATAAAGCGGTTGCGCCCAGGAAGGAATGGCTGACCGGTGATTTGGCTTGAGAATTTTTCGGCCCAACGTCCGGGAACAGCAGTGCCGCAGGATGGGCAACTGCCATTCTTAGTGAGGCGATAATCTTTAATAAAATATGCATCGCGCTCGATCAACAGCGTGGAGCAAACGTGGCAGTAAGTATTTTCTAGGTCACTAACTTGCCTCGGCAGATTTCCCGCATAAACGTAGCGCAATCCTGCTGCTTTGCCGATCTCTGCAACGCGCATCAGATCATCGGCGTTTGTATTACGGTGATCATTCATTTTGTAGTCGTGATGATAGGCGGTGATGTGCCAGGGAATATCCTGAGAAATACCGGCCAAAAACTCTGCGAGCTTTTGCAATTCATCGGATGAATCGTTGAAGCCGGGAATCAACAACGTAACGATTTCAACCCAGACTTTCATCTCATACAAGCGGCAAATCGTGTCGAGAATGGGCCCGATGCGCCCGCCGAGCTCATGATAATGCTGATCGTCAAAACTTTTTAGATCCACTTTGTAGAGATCAATCCACGGGCGCAGGTATTCGAGGACTTGAGGCGTAGCGTTGCCGTTAGAGACGAATCCTGTAATCAGGCCGGCAGATTTTGCTTCTTTAAAAATTTCGACAGCCCATTCAGCAGTGATGAGCGGTTCGTTGTAGGTGCTGACCAAAACCTTCGCGCCTAGATTTATAGCTTCTTTGACGAGCCCCTTTGGACTTGCGCTCAGCGGCTGCGAAACGGCTCGCGGATCGCGTAACGCTTGGGAAGTCACCCAGTTCTGGCAGTAGGCGCAATGCAAATCGCACCCTAACATGCCAAAACTATACGCAAGAGCGCCGGGATAGGCATGGAAGAATGGTTTCTTCTCGATAGGGTCGCATTGCACTCCTCCGACATAACCCCAGGGGACGTAGAGCGTGCCGCCCCGGTTGTAGCGGACTTTGCAAACGCCGGGTTGACCGTCGGGAATGGGACAGCAATGTCCACAAGCGAAGCAGCGAACGCGATTTCGGTCTAATTTTTCGTAGAGAACGCCTTCACGGACATTTTCATCGACGACTTCACGAAGCGTCGGCATAAAAGCCTTTTTTATATGGTAAACCCGCAATGGAGCGCTCGGAAATCCTTGCGAAGATGCCGAGTTAAGTAGTGGGCTTAGCAGTCATCAACTGGTGTTCTTTGATCCAGTCGTTGGCGCGTTGTTGGGCAGCCAGGATCTGCGTACGCGTCATGCGGGAAGTCAAAAATTGGACCCGAACTTTACTCGCCTCATCCCCGCCCGCTTGCGCGAGCACCGCCCAGAAGTAGGCTTTCTGCATGTCCTGAGGAACGCCACGCCCAGCCCAGTAATACGCGCCGAGTGTGGCCTGTGCCATTACATGCCCCTGTTCAGCTGCCATGGAAAACCAACGGACGGCTTCACTATAGTCTTGGGGCACGTCGTCTCCCGTCGCATAGTGGACGCCGAGGGCAAATTCCGCCGCGGGATCGCCTTGAGTAGCCAACTGGCGCAATCCATCCATGCCGACGGGCAAAGGCGTCGCCGAATTTGGCGCAGCAGAAACTGGATGGTTTGTATCAACGCCTTGCGGGGTAGGATGCGCCGGCCACGTCTTAATCAACCACACCACAACAAGAATCAACGTTAGAGCTACTGCAAAGAGCAAGATTCGCCGTAGGGGCGACATCGGTTGCTCCGCAGAAGCGCTTTCCATCAGCGCGGGAACGTCAGGATCATTATCCGGAACAATTCGCTCAGGCCAGAAATTTTTGGTGGAAGGCCGTGGTATTGCGGTAGCTGCTTCCCTGCGTAAAGTTTCCGCGGAACTATGCTCTTTGACCATGGCTTTAGCAGCGCGGTGAATCGCAAATGAAGCCGCATCCGCCAGTCGAAGAAAAATTGGACTCGGGATTGTGTCAAATGCGTGCGGTGCAGGAGAGAAAACTTCCAGAAGTCCCGCAATAAAGTTGCCCGAACGTACCGGTACCGCTGCAATCGAACGAATACCCAGCGCGCGGCAGTTGGCCTGGTCCACACGTGGGTCGGATTCGGTGTCTTCACAGCGAAGCAATCTGCCCGTGCGAACACATTCCCCTGAAAACCCCGAACCGACTTGTAATCGAGCACCGAGGTCTGGCGCATCCGTGCCAGCGCGGGCACGGCACGTCATTTCTTGCACTGCCGACGCGGGAAGACGGGAACTCTCAAAGTCCGCAATGGCAATGGCCGCACCCGAGGCCTGAGTAAAATCTGCGGCGCGTTCCGCAATCAATCGCAGTGCGGCATCCAAGTTCGGCCCCAAAGCTTCGACTTCACGTTTTACAGCATCCACCGCAGCAAGCAGACCTGTAAAATCGGGCGCAGAGGGCGAACTGGATTCTTCCGCGCTTCGCGGTGCAGCAACATTCATGGGCCGCGTTGGAGCATTATGCATCCACGCCGTAATGGCATTGACGAACAGCCACTCCTTGAGCGCCTGCATTTTATTTTCAGATAAAGGCGCTTCCGTCGAGTTCTCGAAGCGAATACCGGCCCGGCCAGTACGGTCGGACCAAACGACAAAACCTGTAACTGGGATCCGGCTCTTGGTCTCCGAGAAGTCCAACAGCAAATCAATGCGGCGATTGGTCTCCAGCGGAACCGGGCTTTGGAGGCACATGCCCTCCTCGCTCAAATCAAGAATCGCGCACAAATCAAGCATCGCGCCTCTGGACTGATTCAGGCTGGCATACGCCGGGGTGTGAACGCGATGCCGCAAACGGCGACGGCGCTCACGCGCAGGAGGTGGTTGGGAACTCGTCCTCTCTGGCTTGGGTGGAGAAATTTGCATTTCGCCTTGATCTCATATTACTCCGCCGGGAGCCGCTGGGAAGTGACGAATCCGAGTCAGAAGTGCAAGAATAATGGCCAAGGCTGACGGTAACGCAGGTTCAGGTTCTCTTAATCTTGATTTTTGGACACTAAAAGTGTCGAAAGCCCTCTCCCGGTCACGCTGTGCGTGAGTAATGCCAGGTAAAACTTACGAGATTATTATGCAAAAAATAGCTTTATTTTCACTGAAATCCAGACTTTTTCGTTTGGCCGGCTGGCTTGCCCTTGGCCTTGCCATTCCCGGTTCTGCGCAAGTTGTCACCAGCGATAACCCGGTGCCAACGGCCAATGAGGCACCACTTACGCTCACGTTGCAGGATGCACTGGCACGCGCCAAGGTCAACAATCCGGAGTACCGCTCGGCAGTGACAGACGCAAGATTGGCAAAAGAAGATCGCGTCCAGAGCCGGGCCGCCTTGCTGCCCAATGTGAATTACAACGCTGCCTTTAACTACACCGAGGGCAACGGCACCTCAGGTTCACGCTTCATCGCAAACAATGGAGTTCACGAGTACATCAGCCAGGGCAATGTGAATGAAACCCTGTCGCTGGCGAACGTCGCGGATTATCGCCGTACCTCCGCTCTGGAAGCAGTCGCCAAGGCCAAAGCAGAAATTGCGGCGCGTGGATTGGTGGTCACGGTTGTTCAGAGCTATTACGGATTCGCGGCGGCCCAGCGGAAATACGCCACTGCTCAACGCGCGATGGAAGAAGCCCGGCATTTCACGGACATCAGCCAAAAGCTGCAACAGGGCGGCGAAGTCGCGCATTCAGATGTCGTGAAAGCACAATTGCAGTTTCAGCAACAACAACGCGATTTGCGGGAAGCAGAACTGGAAATGAACCGCAGCCGCATGGAATTGGCAGTTCTGATGTTCCCAGACTTCAACCAAAACTTTTCCGTTGTGGACGATTTGCAGATGCTTGAACCTCTGGCGCCCTTCGCCGACATCCAGGCAGCGGCCGCCAATAAAAACCCGGAGTTGCGCGCCGCGCTGGCATCACTGAAAGCGGCAAATCAAGAGGTGTTTGTGGCGTGGAATAACTTCCTGCCTTCCCTCAACCTGAATTATTTTTACGGCATTGATGCAAACCACTTTGCCACGGAAACCAACGGCGTTCGCAATTTGGGGTATGCTGCGACCGCGACACTACAGCTACCAGTATGGAATTGGGGCGCCGGACGAAGCCAGGTGAAGCAAGCCGATTTACGCCGTGACCAGGCGCGGGTGGAATTAAGTTTTACACAACGTCAACTGCTGGCAAAATTGCACACACTTTACGAAGAAGCACGAGCCGCACACGCCGAACTTGATTCTTTGAGTCAGTCTTCAGAATTGGCCGCCGATAGTCTCCGACTCACAAATTTGCGCTATCAAGCGGGTGAAGCGTTGGTCCTCGAAGTGGTGGACGCACAAAACACGCTGACCCAAGCCCGCAATGCTTTCAATGACGGGCAAGTCCGCTACCGCGTTGCTCTTGCAAACCTCCAAACTCTCACGGGAAACTTTTAACGCATGACGAACCAGCGCATTCTCACTCGAAACTCCTTTTTTTCCGCGCTTCGGATTTCTGGAGTGCTGATGCCGGCTTTCCTTCTTTTCGCAATCGGCTGCTCAAAAGAACCTGCGGATAAGGAACCCAATGTCGCCGTGCAGATCGTTCCCGTGGAAAAGAAAACAATTAAGCATACGGTGCAAACGGATGCAGTTTTGTTCCCGCTGGCGCAATCAGCCATCACGCCTAAAATCAGCGCTCCAGTGAAGGCATTTTATGTGCAGCGAGGAAGTAAAGTCCGCCGGGGTCAATTACTGGCCACGCTGGAGAATCAAGACCTCGCGGCCGCAGCCCAAGACAATAAAGGCGCATACGAACAGGCGCAGGCTGTCTATGAAACCACAACCGGCGCGAGCCTGCCGGAAGATTTGCAAAAAGCCGAACTCGACACCAATGCTGCGAAGCAGATGCTGGATGCGCAAGAAAAAGTTTATAAGAGCCGGCAGGATTTATATGAGCAAGGCGCGCTTCCGCGCAAAGAACTCGACCAAGGCCTGGTGGACTACACCACCGCGCGCAACCAGTATGAAATCGCCCAGAAACACCTTGACGCGCTCAAGAAATTTGCCAATGCGCAAGGCATGAGAGGCGCTGCCGGTCAGCTTGAGTCTGCCAAGGGTAAATATCTTGGCGCCCAAGCTGCGCTTAGCTACTCGGAAATTCATAGCCCCATTGACGGTGTCATCACCGATCGTCCGCTATATCCCGGAGAGATGGCGGCGGCAGGTACGCCTTTGCTCACCGTTATGGACATCTCACGCGTCGTGGCGCGCGCGCATATTCCTCAGCGGGAAGCCGCATTGCTGAAAGTCGGCGGCGACGCCATAATCACGGCACCGGGCGAAGAAAAACCCTACGAAGGCAAAATCACAATCATCAGCCCCGCACTCGATCCAAACAGTACAACCGTGGAAGTCTGGGCCGAGTTCAAGAATCCTGGCCAGCGATTAAAACCCGGCACCAGCGTGCAGCTTGCAATGGTCGCAAAGACGATTAATGACGCGCTGGTAGTGCCAGCTGCCTCCCTGCTAACCGCTCCCGATGGAACTACATCTGTCATGATCGCGGGTTCAGACAATCGCGCCCACCAAAAAACAGTGACCGTGGGAATCCGGCAGGATGACGATATTCAGATTGCTGACGGCGTGAAAGACGGAGATAAAGTCGTGGCAGCGGGCGCTTACGGCTTGCCCGACAATGCCAAGATTCAGCCTCTGGCAGCTGAAAAAGGAGCAGGAGCAGGCGACTCGGGAGACAAGGCGAAGGATGAAAAATAACTCCCAGCCTTCAGGATACTGGTTCTCTCGTCAGTCGAAGCCCGTGATCTTTTTAATTGTCACGCTGGCATTGATGGGCGTTTATCTGGCGTTCACTATTCCGGTATCAGTTTTTCCAGAAACTAATTTTCCCCGCATTCTGATCGGCGTGGACAACGGCGTCATGCCCATTGACCAGATGATGGTCACCATCACGCGCCCCATCGAACAAGCGGTGAACAGCGTTCCCGGATTGCAAAGCGTCCGGTCAATTACGAGCCGCGGTTCGGCGGAAATTGACCTCTTTTTCAGTTGGAATGTGGACATGTTCCAGACGCTTCAATACGTCAATGCAGCGTTGTCACGCGTACAGCCCGAGTTGCCGCCAACCGCAACTGTTGAAGCACACCGCATGACCTTTGCCAGTTTTCCCATCATTGGCTACAGCCTCACATCTAACAAGATTCCGCAAACCAAACTGTGGGAAATGGCCACGTATGAAATCAAACCGCGATTGAACCGCGTAGATGGGGTTTCTACGGTCATCGTTCAAGGCGGGCAGGAACCGGAATTTCATATCACGCCCGACCCGGCCAAACTTCTAACCACCGGCGTAACGATCAGCGACATTCTGGAAACGATGCGGCGGACCAACCTAATTGATTCGCCCGGATTGTTTGAACGCAATCATCAGCTCGTTCTAGGCCTTATCAGCGGGCAAGTTCGGACTCCTGAAGAAATTGCAGCAACTGTAGTCAAAACTACTTCCGCTGGAATTCCGGTTCGCATCGGTGATGTCGCGTCCGTCGAGCCAAGCGTGAAGCCGGTTTACACGATTGTCACTGCGAATGGCCAACCTGCGGTATTGCTGAACGTGAGCCGCCAACCTGACAGCAACACCATGCAAGTGGCGGATGGCATTCACGCAGAAATTGATGCCCTTCGCAAAACTCTGCCGCCAAGTGTGGAGATTCAGCCTTTTTACGATCAGTCCATCATCGTCAGCGATTCCATCAAAAGTGTGCGCGATGCAATTTTGATTGGCCTAATTCTGGCTTCCATCATTCTTGTGCTTTTCCTGCGCGACTGGGGCACTTCGATTGTGGCTGGTCTGGTGATCCCGGTTACCATCGCCATCACCTTTGTTGTCCTCAAAATGCTGAACCAGAGCTTCAATCTCATGACGCTGGGCGGACTTGCGGCCGCAGTGGGTATGGTGATTGACGACGCCATCGTGGTGGTCGAAAACATTGTCCTGCATCGCGATATGGGGCAAAGCCGGCTCGGAGCGATCCATGCGGCGTTGCAAGAAATTACAGTTCCTCTGGTGGGTTCGACACTCACGCCCATCGTTGTGTTTCTGCCGCTCATCGCTATCACCGGCGTTACTGGTACTTTCTTCCGTGCTTTGGCCCTGACCGTCGGCGTTTCCTTATTTACGTCGCTTGGCCTCGCACTTACGTGGACGCCGAATCTGAGCCAATACTTCATCAGGAAAAAAGAGCTTGAGTCGGCTCCGGGGACGGATGAAATCAGCGATTCTGTCACCGAACATGCGCGAATGCTCGAAGCCGAAGAAGCTTCCGTGGGAGAATTCTTCAAGAAGATCATCGCATTTCACCAGCGCTGGCTGCGCTGGGCGTTGCATCGCCCGAAAACACTGGGCGCGCTTGGGCTTGCTCTGGTGGTGGTGTCTTACGCTTGCTACCAATTCTCCGGCTCCGATCTCCTGCCGGAAATGGATGAAGGCGGTTTCGTGCTCGACTACATCATGCCTGCCGGAAGCTCCTTGGCTGAAACAAACCGCGTGGTTACCCATCTCGAGCAGATGTTGCGCGAAACGCCGGAAGTAGAAAGTACTTCGCGGAGGACCGGATTGCAGCTTGGGTTGGCTGCCGTGACAGAAGCCAACTATGGCGACATTCTAGTCAAGCTCAAGAAAAAGCGCAGCCGCGGCGTGGAAGAGGTGATGGCGGACTTGCGAGCGGACATTAAAGAGCAAGAGCCAGCAGTGGATGTCGAGTTCACGCAAGTTTTACAGGACATGATCGGTGATCTCACAAGTGCGCCTGAACCGGTACAAATCAAACTCTTCTCGCAAGATGCCGCGCAGTTGGAGAATTGGGCGCCGAAAGTTGGTGACACAATCGCGAAAGTTCACGGTGTGGTGGATGTTTTAAACGGTATCGAGAACACCGTCAGCGGACCGGCAGTCGTGTTCCAAATCAATCCCAGTGTTGCCGCGCGGGCAGGTTTTACTCCGGAAGAAGTGGCGACCGATGCATCGGCAATCGTGGAAGGCGAACCAGCTCAAACCCCGGTCATAGCCAATGATCGTTCCTACACCGTGCGCGTGCGTTTTCCAGAAGGCAACCGCGCATCTTTGGATGCTATCCGTGACACATTGCTCGTGAGCAGCACGGGCAAAACTGCCACACTAGGGGCCTTAGCGACCATTAAAGAATTGCCGGGTCAGACAGAGATCCGCAGGGAAAATCTTCAACGCTATGTCGCGATCACTGCGCGTCTGGAAGGAACGAATCTCGGCAGCGGCATCGCTGCCGTAAAGCAAGCTGTGAACAATCTCCATTTGCCATCAAGTATTCGTGTCGAATACGGTGGCACTTACGAAGAACAGCAGAAGTCGTTTCAGGATTTGGTATTCGTACTAATTTTGGCAATCCTATTAGTGTTCATCGTGCTGCTTTTCGAGTTTCGTAACTTCGCCGCGCCGCTGGCAATTTTGGCGTCAGCGGTTCTCTCAACTTCCGGTGTTTTCATCGCACTATTACTTACAGGCACGACGTTCAACGTCTCGTCATTCATGGGAATGATTATGGTCATAGGCATCGTAGCCAAGAATGGCATTTTGCTGCTAGACGCCGACCAAAAAGGGCGCGCCCTGGGTCTATCTCCCGAAGACGCCATGCTGCAAGCCAGCAAACGCCGTTTACGACCGATCGTGATGACCGCGCTCGCAACGATCGCAGGCATGCTGCCCTTGGCTTTCGCCTGGGGAGCAGGATCGCAAATGTTACAGCCGCTCGCGATTGCAGTGATCGGTGGAATTCTAATCTCAATGGTACTGTCACTGGTCATTACTCCAGCGATGTATTATTTCCTGAGCCGTGAGGGAGCCCCTGTCATAGCAGAATCTGCCGTCAACGCGTAATGCAACGCTAATTTGCTAGTTCTCTTCTGGGTACCTAAGTTACTGAAATCAATCGCTTGCCAGTGTTTCTCCCTGCGAAACACATGCTCGTTGCTCTACAATAATGAGACATCCGGTGGCACGCAGTGTGGTGCAAGACCGAGCAGGGGAAGTGTGAGTTCGCAGGATAAAGATAAAACCGGAAAGAAGCTGGCCCTCGACGAACAGACGTTTCAGCAGTTGCTGGAGTCTGCATATGTGTTACAGCAGCACAATGCTGAACAAACCAGCGTAAATCAGCCATTACCCACCCATGCTGATCCGCTCGGCGAGGTCGTTGAAACCCAAAAATTCATACAGCTGCAAAAGCTCGATTTGGCGGAAACAGCCGAGTTGATCGTCGAAAAAGCTCGGGCCATCGTAAACGCCAACAGTGCCGCAATCGGGATCGTCGAAAATAATTTCCTGATTTTCTCTTCCACCAGCGGCAGCGCGGCAGTCGAACCCGGAACGCGCGTTCCCATTTCACAGTCCGTCGCTGCGCCGGTTTTGTTACCCGATTCAGCTTTGTACGGCAAGATCGTGTTGAGTTCCGATGTAAACACAACTCCGGAACTGAACGCCGAGCTTTACCGCGCACAGGGCATTCGCTCGTTGATTCTGATTCCAGTGCAATATGAGGGAAAAATTGAAGGCGTGCTGGAACTCACATCCGACCGCAAGGAAGCATTCAGCGCGCAGGATGTCCGCATTGCCGAGTTGATGGCTAGCTTGTTGCGCGATGCCATCGTTCGCGCGGCGCAGATAGCCTGGAAGGAAACCGTGGCTGCGGAACGCACAACCATGCTTGAAGCGCTGGATGCGATTCAGCCGCAGATCGAGCGCTTGATTTCGCCCACCGCCACTGTAGATACGGCCCCGGCTCCATTGTCAGAAGTTCCACCTACTCAATTTTCCGCCGCAGAGTTCAGCAATCACGAACCGGTTTTCTCAAGCGCACGCTTGGGAGATGAATTCAAAGCTTCTGAGACTGCGCTCGTCGAGGAAAAGGTAGCGCCGATTCCTCAGGTAATACCACAAGCGCCCTTCATTCCCATACAAACAGCCCTAAGTATCACCGAAGCGGAAGAATTGGATTCGGAATCTGTGCCGGTTGCCATGGAAGAACCGAAGGCCCCGTGGATGTCGGCCACATCCACACGGCAATGGCTGGAAACTTTGCGTCCTGAAAAATCTGGATTTGTCTGGCTGTCGAAACAATGGCATGCCAATCGGGCGAATTTTTATCTGGCATTCTCCGCTCTGTTGCTGTTGGCAGTGCTCTCCGGTTGGGGGACTCACTCCTCAAATCGCGGCATCTCCGCCAATGCAGCAACATCTGCACAACCAGCAAAACCGCAATTAAGTTTATTTGAAAGAAGTCTGGTGGCTGTAGGACTGGCTGACCCCCCACCGCAACCGCCCAACCTAGGGAATCCCAATACACAGGTCTGGATTGACTTGCACACCGCTCTTTACTACTGCCCAGGATCGCCGATGTATGGAAAAACTCCGGGCGGAAAATTCTCCCTGCAACGGGACGCGCAACTTGACCAATTCGAACCTGCCAATCGGCAGGTTTGCCAATAAATACTTACCAATAAAAAAGCCTCCGCGCAGGGAGGCTTTCCGTTCTTAAATTTATATCTCTAGGCGTTCACGGTATTTTCAAACTTACGAGCTTCATACCAGAGCGCCAACTCCACCCGGTTCCATAACCCGAGTTTGTCGTAGATTACGCGCAGGTAATTCTTTACGACATGTTCCGTGGTTCCAATGGAGCGAGCGACCTCACTGTTTTTAAGGCCTTGTGCGACGAGTTCGATGACGCGCTGCTCACGTTCGTTGGTGCTGCGTTTGCCGTATTTTCCTGCTTCTCCTGCCATAACTGCCTCCGGTAAAGAAGTGTGGCCAGTTTGACCCGTTTGATCCCGCTATTGATCCCAAAGCGGACGAATAGCCGGTTAAAGTGGGCCTTGACGGTGCGGCGCGCCATCTTAAGCTCTTTGCTGATTTCGTCGTTATCGCAGCCTTGAAGCAGTAATTCGGCAATCTGCTGCTCGCGTGGACCCAAACGAACAGACTCATCCTTCATGCCGACTCCCCAATCCCGGAATAAACCGTGCCAAAAAAGTTGCTGATTGAGCGAACACTTCACCCTGACAGAAGTTGTCCACATATAATTGGTTTTTCTATACGGGTGCACTTCCATTGCCAAGATCGCAGGAATTTGCACAATTATTTCGGTTTTGAGACAAGAATCGCCCTGAGCGGCGAAATCCTTGGATCCTACCCCATTGGGTCGCTTGGGCTGAAACGAGCAGGAATTGCTACATACCTGAAGTATTGATATGGAAAGACTTATTTAAGCTGAAACGGGATTTAAAATGCGACGCGAGCATACCCTGGCATCACAGATGTAAGGCTTCGATGTTCAAACGTCACAAGTCCCGTTGTTTATTTATATGCGCGAGTGCCGAATCCTCGGCAGCCCCATCGTGGATCGTCTAAATCGCCGGAAGTAATTACACCCAAGGGAGTATTTTCTTCCGGAGCTTTAAAAAACTCTATCCCGTTTCAGCCGTTGTTTGTTCTAAACTGAAGGGCGGAATGAGCCTGACGAAGCTTTCGGTCGTGATGCCGGTTTATAACGAACGTGTCACATTACCTGCCATTGTCCCGCGTGTGCTGGCAGTTCCCCTTGAGATCGAACTGATCTGTGTGGACGATGGCTCTCGCGACGGATCGCGGGAAATTCTCTCCGCATTGCAAAAAGAACATCCCCAGATGAAAGTCATCTTTCAGCCTCGTAACATGGGCAAGGGAGCGGCCCTGCGGCGTGGAATTCAGGAGGCAACCGGGGACTATGTGATCATCCAGGACGCCGACTTGGAATACGACCCGGTGGATTATCCCGCGTTGCTGGAACCCCTGATTCAGGGCAAAGCGGATGTGGTTTATGGCTCGCGATTCCTCGGCAGCGGGCCTCATCGTGTGTTGTATTTTTGGCACTCCGTCGCAAATTGGGGATTGACGCTCCTCTCAAACTGCTTGACGAATATCAACTTGAGCGACATGGAAACCTGCTACAAAGTTTTCCGTCGTGAAGTGATCCAAGCCATCCCCATCGAAGAAGAACGTTTTGGTTTCGAACCAGAAATTACGGTCAAAATTGCCAAGCGGCATTTGCGTATCTATGAAGTCGGCATCAGTTATTGGGGCCGCACTTACGAGGAAGGCAAAAAGATCGGCTGGAAGGATGGCTTACGGGCGCTGTGGTGCCTGCTGAAATATGCGACCAAGGAACCTGTATCCATTGCTGCCAGTTCGCATGAGCACAACGCCCTGGCAAGCCCCTCTCGAGAAAGTGCTCCCAGCGGGGGAAGTTAAGCCGCACGAATCTTTTGAAATTCCTATTTCAAACATGGGATAGGCTCCTTGCTGGTCCAACAGTCCCAGTCGAACCTGGCGCAGTCCATGTTTATTCGGGGCCACTCAATCCCCAATCTGAAGAAATCGAGGAATTAACTTCGGTTTTGTCAGACGAAGAGAAACAACGCGCTTCACGTTTCTACTTCGAAAAAAATCGAAATGAATTCATTTTGTGTCGCGGCGGATTACGAATTTTCCTGGCTTCTTATTTAAATATTCCAGCTCCGCAAATACTTTTCGCCTATACAAATCACAAGAAACCATACCTCCTGGATCCGGCACTGAAACTGAAGTTCAACATTTCCCATACGAGCGGGTTAGGAGCTTTTACTTTTGTTTGGAATCGCGCCATCGGCGTGGATGTAGAAGCGGAAAAGCAGAACTTCAAAGTGGAGGAAATCGCAGAGAGGTTTTTTTCACTCAAGGAACGTGAAGCGCTTCACGAGTATCCGCCGAACCAGCGTGCAGCCGCGTTTTACCGCTGTTGGACAAGAAAGGAAGCATACATCAAAGCGCGCGGCGAAGGTCTCTCTCATCCCTTGGCGCAGTTCGATGTCTCCCTGGATGAAAAGCCGGAACAAACCTTGCTCGCGACCAGGCCGGATCAAGCCGAAGCAGGCCGTTGGATTCTCGAACCATTTGCGGTTCCCAAAGGTTTTGCCGGCGCGGTTGCAGTCTCGCTGTCCGATTCCTGGGTTGAAAAATAGGTGGCCAACGAACGGACTATTGTGCAAAACTTTGCATGCGAAATTCAATCTCCGCTAGTAGATTTCCCGCTAACCCTATTTATAAGATAGACTTGGAACTAACCCGACGGAACTAATTCGGAACAGAAATTGCTACATTCACTGGTTGCACCATCATGTCCCCCAATGATTTGGAGCGACGTGAAGGAACGTAGTAATCTGGAAGAAAGGTTTCGTGGAAATCCAGATTTCCTTTCAAGTCTCTGCCCGATGGCAGCGTCATCCGTCAGGATAAATGCAGGAAAATAAAATACATAACCACGAACAAAATACATAGAACACGAACCGGGAGGTTCAAGGAATTGACTGCCTCGACTAGCCACCTTATTGCCCCGCACGGCGGGGAATTGATTGATCTCATCGTCCCAGCGCAAAAAGCGGCTGAATTAAAAGCGCAATCACGCGAATTTCCTTCATGGGATTTGACCCCACGCCAGGTTTGCGATCTTGAGTTGCTCATGAGCGGCGGGTTCTCTCCTCTGACCGGCTTCATGAATCGCGCCGACTACGAAGGCGTTTGCCAAAATATGCGCCTGACTTCGGGCGTGCTTTGGCCGATTCCCATCACCCTCGATGTAAAAGAAGAATTTGCCAAGACATTGAAAGCGGGCAGCAGCAAAGTTGCCTTGCGTGACGCCGAAGGTGTGATGCTTGCTGTGTTGCATGTCGAAGATATCTGGCAACCGGACCGCAAAGCTGAAGCTGATGCGGTTTTCGGCAGCACGAGCGCCGCGCACCCCGGAGCGGATTACGCGATCAATAAAGGAAATCCGTGGTATATCGGCGGACG
>JAJPHW010000121.1 GCA_021325035.1 Terriglobia bacterium | reverse complement strand
GCAACTAGATCTCTCCGGGTCACATGATGGGCTGAAACCATGTGATCCCATGTTCCCTGGTACACACGCCGCTTCAGCCCTATGATCACTCTGCGTTCCGTTTCCATCTGCTTCACGCCACTAATATTGCAAGACAGATACCATCCTCACAGCAAGATGCAAGCGATTTATTTTCAGTCGTTTACGGGAAAAGCGTAAGCACCAATTGCGTTGCAGCTGTATGCTTTTAGCACACACTGTACTAAATTCATACAATCCAATTGCATTCTTGGCCTGAAATCCAATCTTTGCCCCCGGATCTCTAAACCGAGTGCTTAGAGAGGCGTGGTAAGGCAATCTGGCGGGTTTATCTACGCGCATCCAATGCCGCTCGAACATGTTCGAGCAGAACCTGTTTGCTGAAGGGTTTTTCCAGAAGTGTTGAATCTGTATCAATCACGCCGTGGCTGGCGATTAGATTTCCAGTGTATCCAGACATGTAAACGACCTTCATTTCGGGCCGGTAAACTTTGAGATTTGCTGCGAGTTCACTACCGCTAGTCCCAGGCATAATCACATCCGTAAGCAACAAATGCATGTCTTGGCGATAATTTCCGGCGAGCTGTAAGGCTTTTTGTCCGTCACTCGCTTCAAAAACGGTATAGCCAGATCCCCTGAGTATTTTGGCCGTAAGCTCACGGAGGTCCTCCTCATCTTCTACGAGCAAGATCGTTTCCGATCCCATGAGTGGTTTTTGAATAGCGTCAACTCTTGGTGTAGCTTCAGCAGATTCACTGACGCGCGGAAAATACATTTTGAAAGTGGTACCCTTTCCCACCTCGCTGTAAACCCAAATGTTTCCACCGCTCTGCTGCACGACTCCGTACACCATGGACAAGCCCAAGCCTGTTCCTTGCCCAAGCGGTTTCGTCGTGAAAAATGGGTCGAAAATTCGTGTCAACAACTCTTTCTCTATTCCTGCTCCATTGTCTGTGACCGAAAGCATAACGTAAGCGCCAGGTTGGATCGGCATATGAGCGTTGACATAGGATTCATCCAGCTCTGCATTCATGGTCTCAATTATGATTTTGCCCCCTCGAGGCATTGCGTCTCGCGCATTTACAACAAGGTTCATCAATACCTGCTCCAGCTGGCCGGCATCCAGTTTCACGTTTCCCAGTTTTCGTTCGGGGACAAACTCCACTGAAACATCCTCACCAACGATCCTTGTGAGCATGTTGCTGCAATTTTCTATGACAGCGTTTAGATTGATGACTTTCGGCTGCAAAACTTGTTGCCGGCTGAACGCCAGGAGTTGCCGTGTCAATTCACTTGCGCGTAACGCTGCTTTTCTAATCTGCTCATTGTGCTTCCTGGTTTCTTTATCTGTCGTCAATGTTTCGAGGGAAAGGTCACTATAGCCAATGATTACGCTCAACAAATTATTGAAATCATGCGCGACACCTCCAGCAAGGCGACCTACGGCTTCCATCTTTTGTGCCTGCCGAAATTGTTCCTCCAGCCGTTTGGCCTCGGTAACATCGTGCATCATCGCCAAAACACATTGATCATTCCCCAGTTGAATACTTTCTGCGGAAATGTTGACGATCTTGACTTTGCCACTCTTGGCTTTCAATCGTGCTTCGTATTCGCGAACGTGCCCCACGGCCAGTAGTTCTTTGACCAGCGTGACACGGGCTGGAGGATCCACCCAAAAGTTGAGATCATGCACCGAATGTCCCACGACCTCTTCCCGAGAATGTTCCATCAATTGCAAAAAGGCTTCATTGACGTCAACGTAACGCCCTTCCTCCAGCGTTGCGATCGTAATCGCCAGTGGACTAGACATGAAGGCCTGAGAAAATCTTGCTTCTGATCTTTTCAGTTCTTCTTCGCTGAGGAACCTCTCCGTAATGTCATTTGCAACGACTAGCTGCGCCGCCCGCCCTCGGAAATCAAGATCATGGCTCGTAACCTCAACTTGGATAATCGAACCGTCACGTTTACGATGCCTCCATATCTCGGCGTTCTGGAGACCAGTTTTTCTTTTTTGAATCCGCTCCATAAGTGCTTTGGCATCTTCATGAGGGCGGATATCAAGGATCGTCATAGCGAGAAATTCGTCGCGCGAAAACCCATAGTGTTTCACGGCCGCTTCGTTCACAGCCAAAAACGCCAGGCTGTCGTGATCGTAAACCCACATTGGCAAAGGGCTACTTTCGAAGAGAAGGCGATACTGCCGTTCCGATTCCAAGAGGGCATGTTTTGTATTCAAGCGTTCCGTAATATCAATCGCAGATCCGACAATTTGGACAATTTTCCCTTCCTCATCGCGTAGTGGATTGTATGTAACTTGAATAGCGATGTGCTTTCCTTCGCTCGCGCGGATCGTTTCATCGTACTGAACCGTCTCGCCCGAGGCCGCGCGGCGAATAGCCTCACGAACTCTCTTCTTTGCATCTTCGGAATCAGCGTACCAATGGGTATCTGGCACATATTTACCGACAACATCTTCTTTTCTCAAGCCAGCCATTTCCAGAGGAGCACGGTTTACTTCGAGCAATACACCATCGAGAGAAAGAAGGCCAACAAAACTAAGTAAGTTGTCGAGTATATTGCGTAATCTTGTGTTCGATTCTCGTAATGCTTTTTCCGCACGTTTGTACTCCGTAATGTCACGGATGATGAGCGAAAAGCCGACCACCCCGCCCAGGAGACTTCTCAAGGGGGAAACGGTGAGGGAGACATCGACGGGCACCGCATTATGCGTGATCCACCTGGTTTCGTGGTGTTGCACATGAGTGCCTTGCAGGATATTGGCATAAATTATTTCTAGGTCTTCTTCGCGCTCATCAGGCAACAGCATGGATAGCTGGCCGCCGATCATCGCTGAAGCTTCGTAGCCGAAAATACGCTCCGCTGCCTTGTTCCAGCTGCCAATCGTCCCGTCTAGATCGCAACTTATGATGGCATCGTTGGAATATTCGACGATGCGCGCCGTCTGGACTAGTTGTTCTTCCATTTTATTGCGTTCTTCAATCTCCGCCTGTGCTGCAACACTTGCATTTCCTAAGTTAACCGTTCTGGCATTTCTTCCCCGGTCAAGCTTCGTAATACGGGGATCTCCTTGAGGAGGGAACGTTTCTTCGATCGTCAGGTGTTTTGATTCGGCCACCTTTCCCTCATGAATAATTCTTTCAACTCGTGGAATGATCGCCGGCAGAACGATTGCTGTTGCTACTGCGACAATCGCGGCAAATATCTTGACCTCGGCAGCTACGACATAAAGCGGAACCCAAATCGTCACCACTTCCATGAAATGCGTACCGGCGGAAGCCACGATCAAAAGCCCAAAAGTGAGAAACACCGAGTGAAAAGGCACATCCCGCCGAATTCGATAAATTAAGTAGGCCAGAGTTATCAAAATGGCCAGATAAGCCAACGCAATCAGAGTGTCCGCAACGGCATGGCTCCATACCAAGCTTGGCGTGCCCAGATAATAGAAAGAATGGAAGAGATATTTCCGGGAAAGTATTGTTTGACCAATATCCGGCCAAAAACTTACGATAACGACGAGCAGACACGGAACCGATGCAAAAAGTGTGAAGAGTCTGACGGACTTCCTGGAAAGAAATAAAGCTTCCCGCAGAGACATCGATTACCCGCCAAATTCTTGATAACAACGGGTGCCGGGTACAAACAAAATAAAGTCATACCTGATGCCGCGAATAAGGCAATCAGTAAAACCCTGTAGTCATTCCTCAGGTTTTCACCTGAGCATTCTTGAGTTCCGAAGAGCGATTGTCGTAGATTTTTCCTTTTTCACTCTTGTCCGGATGAATGCGCGACAAAAAATGATAGATGGTGCCCCGGCCTATCCCGAGAATTTCGGCTGCACGTGCCTTGTTGCCTCCAACATGCTCCAATATGCGCTTAACGTGTCTAATTTGAATTTCGTCCAGCGTAACCAAATCATCTGTGTCTCCCTGGGAATTAGCTTCAAGGAGTTCCGCAGGTAGGTCATGGATGTCGAGAACTCCACCATCGGACATCATGCAAGCAGTACCGATTACATTTTCAAGTTGCCGGATATTACCCGGCCATGAATAGGCAGACATTCTAATCTGCGCCCGACGGGTAAAACCAGAAAGTGGTTTCTTGTATGTCGCGGCAAATTGTTCAAGAAAATATCTTTGCAACAGAGGAAGATCTTCACGCCGCTCGCTAAGACGCGGTAGCACGATCTCCAGCATCGCGAGGCGGTAGTACAAATCCTCGCGAAACTGGTTTTCTTTGACCATCTTCTTCAGATCTCGGTTTGTAGCGGCAATCACTCGTAAGTCAACCGGATGCGTTACCGGCGAACCAACTCGCTGGACCTCACGACTTTGCAGAACCCTCAGCAATTTAGCTTGTGTCACCAAAGGAAGCTCGCCAATCTCATCCAGAAAAACAGTTC
This sequence comes from Terriglobia bacterium, assembly GCA_021325035.1. Classification (GTDB taxonomy): domain Bacteria; phylum Acidobacteriota; class Terriglobia; order Terriglobales; family Acidobacteriaceae; genus JAJPHW01. The sequence continues at coordinate 11,563 of JAJPHW010000121.1, read as the reverse complement.
CTCCGCTGGCAAGTTCGAAGATTCCTTTTTTGTCCTGGTTTGCGCCAGTGAAAGCGCCTTTTACATATCCAAACATCTCGCTTTCCGCCAGGGTCTCGACAATGGCAGAGCAGTCACATACTACGAATGGTCCTGAAGACACAGGACTCAGCTTGTGCATTGCGCGCGCGGCAAGTTCTTTGCCAGTCCCGGTTGCGCCCGTGATTAAGGCACTCCGAAAATGGGGTGAGGCGCGGCGTATTTTCGCAAAAACGTCCAGCATTAAAGGACTACGGCCAACGATTCCTTCAAATTGGTAGGAATCAACGATCTGTTGGTCCAATTGCAAAGCATTCGATCGTGTCAAAGCCTCATTGCGGAAATTTTGTACGCGTTCGCGGAGCTTTTTTAGGTCAAGGGGTTTCGTTAAATAATCCGCCGCCCCTTTTTGAATGGCTTCCACCGCTGATTCCGAGGAATAGTGCGCTGTTACGAGAATGACGTCCACACCAGGGTCAATCGCTAAGATTTTCCCTAGAACATCAATACCGTTCATGCCCGGCATAACCAAATCGAGTAACACCATGCGTGGACGGAGCTTTTGAAACGCTTCCATCCCTTCTTCAGGTCCTTGGGCCTTGGTGACTTCCAAACCTTCCGTACCTAGGGCATCGCTAACCAACTCGAGATGCATTGGATCGTCATCTATAACCAGCAGTTTAAGCGGATTGTTCTTGAGCCCCGTCATTGCGCCTCTGAGCCTCGAACTGGGATTGGATGCGAAAAAGATATAAAGCTATAGGGCGAATTCCCCGTCCTGATGGAAATTTTCCCTGATGGAATACAACGAGTGATACGAGGTTTTGCGAAAGCGAGGTGTTTTTTGAAGTCGAAAAATTTGAAGTAGAGTCTCACGGCCTTCGTAAACTACTCGGATTCAACTCCAGCATCTCTTTCAATCGCCGAACTTGGAAGTGCTGTAATATCAGCGAAATTACGCTGCCCATTCCAACCCCAAAACAAAAGATTCCAACCTCGAGCGATGTATTCATAAACCTTACTCCTTAATTAAGAGCAATTAATGTACCAATATTGAACACTGCGATAGGATCGGACACAAGCCGTTGAAAGACAATGTTTTTGGAGTATGCGAGGGGTATTGCTCTTTCCGACTATCATTCAACTTCGAAATATCTTTTCGGATAGAGGTCTATCTTTAGAGATAGGACCTGCGTATTTCAATTTGCCGATGAACCCTTCCGCTTTACCCAGGTTTTTCGTCTCATCCAGTCACGTAAGGTAGCAACATCTCTCGGTGCAAGGTCTTCAAAACGCCCGCCGGCTATACCGTAATTCCTCGTCCACAGCACTTTTAGCTTGATCAAAAGGGAACCCGGCATGTCAGGTAATGACAAATGGAATGTCAGAACGTCGTTGGCCGCAACTGCCGCCTGGGGCCGAAAACCAATCCCTTCATAGCCAATATCTGTAATTTTCAAGGGGACGCTCTGTTGATTCTGATTTGTCGCATTCGCAGACGCAATAAGAGGAACACGGCCACGAAGCCGATGATCCCGCATCATCTTGGAATACGCCATCCTGAGTTGCTTCAAGGCCGAGTCCGTCCAAAACGGCTTCTCCAACAAAATATCGGCGCGGCGAACGAATTGATTGTTGTCAGCGATCGCCAAAACGGCCGTTCGTTGAAACCGGCCAGTTCTGCCGATCTTGCTCAAGAGGTCCTTACAGGAATCGTCCTGGAAATCGACGATTACCAAGTCCACACTTCGGCCTTCGAGCAAACTCCCGGCATCGGCTGCGCTTGGGCAAACATTAGTTGATATAGAAAAGTCGCTCAACAAGCGATTCATCGTTGTTATTACTGACATATCCTTCGACACCAGCACGCACTCGAACGCCATATCGGTTGTCACAGGCAAATCCCCCTTGAAAACTCATGCATAAATGCAAATGCAATGCCACGTGATTCGAAACCCTACGATGCTTATTTTCATGTACATACAAGTCCAACTCTTTTTGGAGGAGTGTTGGCGTTTCATACAGGTGTATGAAAAGTGAGCATTTCGTTGAATTGGCCTCGCTGACGGTAGCGCCCATCGAAATGTACTAAAAACACACAGATGTTCGAATCCGCGACACACCGTCAGAATTAGCAAATCAGCGAAACTCAATGTTTCGAGCGAATTAGCGCGATTCCCGATTTGGCCAAACGAGTGCCATATCAGTTTGCAAGTGTTCGTTACGGAATCACACCGTTAGCGGACATGCCCTCCCCCTTAAATTAATCCGCACTACATAGGACACGATATGTTCATGCCAAGAGCCAGAGCACCGAAAAGCGTTCGAATTTCCATCTTTCAATGGTTCACATTGCTGACGGCCCTCGCCGTATTGTTTGGATGGACGACACCATCCTTTGGCATATCGCAAGGGAGCACGACCCTTACAATCACTCCAGGCAACACCGTTCCTGCCGGAACGGCCGTCACCTTCGTAGCAAATGTGACGCCTGTTGAGCCTGGGTTTGTCATGTTTTGCAATTTCTCGGATACATGCGCTGGTTCTAGCCTCCTTGGCACAGCGCAGGTTACCAGCGCCGGGGCAGCTACTTTGCGGCTTGTCCTGGGAGTTGGGACCTATAACGTGGAGGCTGTTTATATCGCGCGTGGCGGACGACGCAGCCAATCTTCTCCCCAACAGTTAACGGTTACGGCTAATTCAACTTATCCGTCATCTGTAGCAATTAGCGCGAACGGCAATACGGGAACCTATACACTCAGCAGTACTGTTACAGGTTTTGGGATTAATGCACCCAGTGGAAACGTTTCTTTCCTAGATTCAAGTAATGCCAATTTTCTCCTGGCGACAGCCACCCTCAATTCCACGTCGAAGACGTTTTCTCAGGGAGCTGCGACATCCCCTCTCAATGTCGGACCCGGGCCCCAAATGGTTAAGTCAGGCGATTTCAACGGGGATGGCATTCCCGATCTCGCGGTCGTAGATAGCATTAACCTCACGATTTTCTTAGGCAAGGGAGACGGCACGTTCCAAGCACCCAGCAATACCGCAACTGGGCTCTTGCCCATTGCGATTGCTGTCGGAGATTTCAATTCCGATGACATTCTGGATCTCGTCGTGGCTAATTACGGCGACAACTCAATCAGCGTATTCATAGGCAATGGTGATGGCACATTTCAGCCCCAGACGATTTACGCTGCCGGCAATCTTCCGGAATCTCTAACTATCACGGATTTAAACAACGACGGCATTCAGGACGTCGTTGTAATCAACTCAGGCAGCAATAACGTTAGCGCGTTCCTGGGAAATGGGGACGGAACTTTTCAGGCGCCGATCGCGACCTCTACAGGAAACTTCCCAAACCAAACCGCAATCGCAGACTTTAATGGCGATGGCCTCGTAGACCTTGCCGTCGCAAACGCGGGCGATGCTAATGTTGCCGTTTTTCTTGGCAATGGCGACGGAACCTTCGGGTCGCCACAAACATTCGCTACCCTCCCTGGTTCAGGTTCAATCGAAACTGGCGATTTCAACAATGACGGGATTGCCGATTTGGTTGTCGGAAACAACAATTATGGCTCCATCAACATCTTTTTGGGCAATGGGGACGGAACTTTTCAAGCAAATGGTTCTTATACAACCGGAAGCGCGCCGCGCCGCATGGCGCTCGGTGATTTTAATGCAGACAATAATCTAGATATTGCCATCGCAAATGCACGTTCGAATTCCGTGAGCGTGTTTTTGGGCAACGGCGATGGAACCTTTGCGCAACAGGCTGCATACCCAACTGGAAGCCAGCCACTCGGCGTTGTTATCGGCGATTTTAATGGGGATGGAGTACTTGATCTAGCTACTCCAAACTTTGCAGATGGCATTATCGGCAACATTACTCTTCTGCTGGGGCAACTCAGCGTGACCGTGACGACAAACAATATCAACGTTCCGGGCAGTGGCACCCATGAAATCGTCGCGAGCTATGGCGGAGACAGCCTGCATGCGTCTGCTGAATCGAATGCAATACCGCTTGCCGGCGGCCCAGCGATCACCACAACGACAAGTCTGCTTCCATCTGGGAATCCGATTCTCCAAGGTCAGGCCGTAACATTCACCGCCACCATCAACCCGGTTCCGGCCGGCAATTCGTTCGGTTCCGTGGCTTTCTATGATGGAACGTCCCTTCTCAAAACTCAGAATGTCAACGCGTTGGGCATCGCTGTAGATACCGAATCCAACCTTTCACAAGGCAATCACAGCATCACCGCCGTTTATAGCGGCAACGCACTATTTGCACCTTCAACTTCGTTCGTGCTGATAGAGAGCGTATCTAAAGCTGCGATCACATCTACGACGACTGATCTCACTGCGTCTTTAAATCCCGCAACCAGTGGTCAATCCATTACATTTCAAGCGAGTGTCACGCCCGTTCCGACTGGAGCCTCTCCCGGTTCGATTTCTTTCTACAGCGGATCAACATTGCTCGCGTCAGTTGGCCTGAATACATCCGGCGCTGCGTCTTTTGCTACCAGCCTGCAAGCAGGCCACTATTCAATTACCGCCGCATATTCTGGAAACGGATCTTATGCCTCTTCGACATCCGCGGCTTGGCTGGAAACCGTAAACGCAATAACGAATTCAAGCTTCACCGTACAAGCCCCATCTGCAGTTTCCGTGAATAGCAGCGGCGCATCGGACATCTCGGTGTCGGTTGTACCAGAGGGTGGATCATTCAACGGAACAGTAACCATGAGCGCATCTGGACTGCCCGATAACTTCACTGGCACATGGCAACCGGCTGCACTTACTCCTGGAAGCAAGACGGTGACTTCAGTTTATGTTGTGACCGCAAGCGGGGCGAGCGGCAGCGAAAAATCGCGACAAGAAAAATCGAAGTTGCCACTGGCGTCTGGTCTCCTCGGGGTCGGCCTGTGCCTCGGCGTTGGAAAGAAGCAGCGATTTGGTCAATCTACCCGGATGCTGCTTTCCTGCATAGTCTTGACCATGGCGCTAGCGCTCAGCGGCTGCGCTGGCGGTCTCGGTGTCGCAGCAAATCAACCATCAACTCCACAAAACTTCACACTGACACTAACCGGAACGAGTGGGTCCTTGCATTCTTCGACTACCGTTGTTGTCACAGTGCAGTAATAAATACGAACGCCAAAGAGTTCCCAAGGGATAAAACGATGATTACAACGGACAACTCAAACTCAGTTCTCGTGGTTGAAGATTCCAAAATTTACGAGCGGATCATTCAAAACCACCTTCGCTCATGGGGGTTTCAAGTTACTTTGGCCGGCGATGGCGAAGAAGCTTGGGAGATCCTTCAACTGCCAAATAGCCCCCGCTTGGTAATCATGGACTGGGTGATGCCCAAGATGGATGGCGTCGAACTCTGCCGCAGAATACGCCGCCTCCCCTCGCCTTTTCCTTACACGTATACCCTCATTCTTACTGCCAAGGACAGCCAAGCTGACCTATTGAAGGCGATGGATGCGGGAGTTGACGATTTTCTGGCCAAACCCTTTGACGAACTTGAATTAAAAGCGCGTTTGTTCGCTGGCAAACGTATCATCGATCTTCAAAACCATTTGCTTGCCGCGCGGGAGAGCTTGCGGCATGCCGCATCGCATGATTCGCTGACAGGTTTAATGAACCGGCGAGAAATCATGGATAGCCTGCAACGAGAAATGGCCCGCGCGAAGCGTGAACGCACCCCGCTTTCCATCGCACTTGTCGATATTGATCACTTCAAGTCCGTAAATGACGAGATGGGCCATCTATTCGGTGATGAAGTCTTGAAAGAAGTGGGCAAGCGCTTCCAGGCAAAATTGCGTCTTTATGACTTTGTTGGACGCTACGGCGGAGAAGAATTTTTGTTAATTTGCCCTGGCTGCGATTGGACTTCTGCGCACGTCCGAATGGACGCTATTCGCGAGAGCGTCTGCTCCGCTCCCATGAGTGCAATGGGGAAATATCGCAAGGTCACTACAAGCATAGGCATAGCGACCTGGGATCAGACAGACGAATTGAACGTCAACGTATTGCTGAATCGCGCCGACCATGCGCTGTATGAAGCAAAACGAAATGGACGGAACAGAGTCCACCAAGCTCCCAATCCCTCGCATTTTGAATTTTCGAATTTAGCCTTGTCAACCGTAGGAGCCGTGTAAATGAAGACCGTACTCTTGATTGAAGACAGCAAGTTTTTGCGAATTGCGAACGAACGATTGTTAGTGAGGGAGGGATATCACGTGATCGCCGCCGGCGACGGCGAGCAGGCTATTTTAGATGCTCAAGAAGCTAACCCAGATCTTATTGTGCTCGATATGTTGCTGCCAAAAATTGGTGGCCCCGAAGTGTTGCGACTATTAAAAACTAATGCCGCCACGAGCCACATTCCTGTCATCGTGTTGAGCGGGATGTCTGAGCGCAATGGCCCCAAGCTCAAAGAAGCCGGTGCGGCTCTTTTTCTGGAAAAAGGCCCCTTGGTAAGCAATCCCGCTCTCTTGCTCACCGCAATTAGGCAAACTCTCGAAACGAGAGCACAGGCATAACTGAGTCAACAACATCGGGCACGGAGATTGACTTGATCACGCGCAAAGACAATACGGCCTCAAGACTCAAGAATGTGGAGCGGCAAGAATGGCGCCTATGGTCTACTGCTGTTCTTGTAACTCTCATGTTGACGATGGGTCTGGTTTCATTTCTGCTCCCCCACCCCCACTCCGGTGATAAAAATCTCGAAGGCATTCAGATCATTGGAGTCGTCCGCGGCCTAATCTGCCTCGTTCTGTTGTTCGACGTCTATGTCATTTATCAACACTTGCAGATCTTCCGAATTCGACGGCAGTTGGTCGAGCACGAAGAACTTTTCCGCCTGATTAGCGAGAACGCCGCCGATATGATCGCTCTAGTCGATGCCGACGGAAAACGAATTTACAACAGCCCCTCTTATTACAAGGTCCTCGGATACACACCTGAGGAATTGAAAGAAACTTCTGCATTCGAGCAGATCCACGTAGATGACCGTGAGCGTTTGCAAGAAGCAATTGAGGCAACCAGAAATACTGGTGCGGGACAAAGAATGGAATATCGCATGCGCCACAAAGATGGAAGTTGGCGGATGCTTGAATCAACGGCGAATGCAGTTTTAGACAGTGCCGGCAAGGTCTCCAACTTGGTGATCGTTAACCGCGATATTACTGATCGGAAGAGGTTGGAAGAGCAATATCGCCAATCACAAAAAATGGAAGCCGTGGGCCGGCTTTCCGGTGGCATCGCGCATGATTTCAATAATTTGCTCGGCGTGATGATTGGCTTTGCAGAGATTTTGGAGATAGGTCTCGCAAGCTCCCCTGAATTGCTCGATAGCGTCGAGGAAATTCTGAAAGCAGGCAAACGCGCCGGTGCACTTACGCGTCAACTGCTGGCGTTTAGCCGGCAACAGGTTCTTGAGCCACGAATTCTCGATCTGAACAATACAATCGCGGAAATCGAAAAGATGCTGCGAAGGATCATCGGAGAAGACATCGTGCTCACAACGAGGCTCGATGTTGAACTGGGAAGAATCAGGGCAGATGAAGGGCAAGTTGAGCAGGTAATTTTGAATCTTGCCGTAAACGCGCGAGATGCCATGCCGGACGGCGGCAAGCTCGAAGTTGAAACGGCAAACATCGAAATTGATGAAGAATTTGTGCGGCAGCATTCCTATCCCGTGAAAACTGGTGAATATGTCTTGCTGAAGGTTACGGACAGCGGCATCGGAATGGATGCAGAACTCCAGGCGCACATCTTCGAGCCGTTCTTCACCACCAAAGAAAAGGGCAAAGGAACAGGCCTCGGACTCGCGACAGCTTATGGCATCGTCAAACAGAGTGGCGGGGATATTGACGTTTGCAGTGAGCGCGGCCACGGGACAACTTTTAAAGTATATTTGCCGGCCGTCCAAGGAGAACTGGAATCTCGTTCTCTTCAACCCGGGGAATCTTCTATTCCGCGGGAACGCAAGACGCTACTTGTCGTAGAAGACGAACAATCTTTGCTCAAATCGACTTGCCGAATGCTTAGTGATTTCGGATACCAAGTGTTGGGCGCAAGCAACGGCGGAGACGCCTTGCGCTTGAGCCAACAGCACGCCGGCGAAATTGATCTGGTGCTGGCAGATGTCGTAATGCCAGGGATGAGTGGCCCCGAACTGGTCGCGCAGCTCAATATCCATGAGACTTCCATGAAGGTCGTTTATATGTCGGGTTATACCGGACAACAAATGGGGCGCAGTGCAAGTTTTGATGAAAAGTCCTCGTTCTTAATGAAACCCTTCACCCGGCAAGATTTGGAACGAAAGATAAGCGAAGCATTGCAATCCACGAACGTGGCTGTAGCTGTTGGATAAATATTACTGGAGGGATCTGTTATGAAAAAAGTATTAATGATTGATGACGATGAGGCAATTCGTAAGCTCGTTCGCGTGCGTCTTTCGGACAGCTACCAAGTGGTAGATACTGGTGATCCAGTACAAGCTTTGGAACTCGCTTTGGAACAGCAGCCCGATGCGATTCTGTTGGATCTTATGATGCCCAATTTTTCTGGGTTTGAACTTTGCCAAAGCTTTCAATCGCTGACTTACACATCGAATATCCCCATCTTTGTCGTTACTGGTGCGGGAGAAGCTCGCGCACGATATGAAGAACACTGCGAGAGGTTAGGCGCCAAAGCCTACATTGACAAACCTATTGATTTTCCAAAGCTGAAGTCCCATCTGGAGAATGAATTCGTCAAGGGTCCCGTCGAACGTCGCAACGATGTACGTATCCGCATGCGACTAGGCTTGAAACTCCGCGGCAAGAAAACCGATGGCACACCCGTCGAACACTTGGCAACAACAGAGGATGTGAGCGCTCAAGGGTTCCTCGGTAGCTGCGAACAGCCGTTGGTCAAGGGAATGATGTTCGAAGTATTTCTTCTCGGAGACACAACGCGCCGAGTAGGTCGTGCGTGCGTTGTCCGAAAAGAAGCAGGCAACGCACCCTGGCAGCGCTACGGATTCCGCTTCGAAGAAACGACATCCGATTGGGTCATGCAGCAAAACCGCTGCTAGCCTTTAGCTGAATGTGTAATTTAGAAAAGAAGTGCGATTTTAGTGAGGAAATTTTCGGAAATTCCCTGTTATTTTCCCCTATTTAGCCGGGAATTCAGCCCGAGAATAGATAGCTCGAGACTCGAGACTCTATGCACCGCCACCATCCTTCCTGCGCCAGCGCGTGGAGTCCGCATCTCCAACCGGGATCGCAGAGCAATCTCAATTGATAATGGAAAAGTGCTTGATAAAAAAAAGCCCACCTGCAAAGGTGGGCTTAATGTTCTGACGGCCTGCTGGGCAGGGTTGTGATTATCTGGCGGTGGCTGCCATAGCCATTGTTTTAGGTTCGATTTTGGCCGCACTCCTCACATACAACTTGTAGGAGGCGTGAACCGCAAACAAGACAGCCATGAGCACTGCCAGAGTAATTAATCCAGTGGTGCTGAAGGCAGAGGCGATTGCGGTCAGACCCGCACCGATGACATAGTTCGGGAATGACCACATAAAAACCTGATGCCATAAGGCAAAAGGATTTCCACCTTCGGTTAAGCCGATAATGCCTGCTACAGGTGCCGTATTCGCCAGGAAGTAAGCGCCCGCCGCCAGCACTAAAGAAAGAGCGTGCACCGTGTTGTGCGCTGCTGCCAACTGGCTGTGATAGGCCAGATAGGCGATTCCCGCCGCGTTCAGCAAAGTGCATGCGTTGAATAGAAACTGGATTGGTTTGGTTTTGTGTTCGCCGGAAGTGTAGGATTGCGCGACTGCGGCTACTCCTGCGACGAGTAGGCTGCCGAACAATCCAAGTTGGGTGACTGCCAGCAAAATGATAGGCAGGTTGCCGGACATCGAACTCGTGGTCCCAGGGATTTTTACCTTGAGACGTGAGCTCAGAGCCGCTGCCGCGAGCAGCATCACCAACTGTGGCCAGGCTTGCGTTTGCCAGTGCCTTGCGCTGATTGACAGCGCGAACAGGCTCGCAACGGCCACCATTCCGATCATGACTTTGGCTTTAGTGGGCAAGTTTGTCATGGTAGTCTCCGTATGGTTTCGTCCGTTGGATTAGTTGTCCCCCGGATCGCCGTCGCTAAATGCCGACATCGGAGTAACGCCTACCGCGGTTCCACCCCAGACCACGCTGAAGCCAGTCAAAGAAGTTGAACCCCAAACTACGCTGGTGCCACCCCAAACCACTGAGTTAGCTTGTAGCGCATTGCCACCCCAAACCACGGAGTTGCCCCAAAGTACAGATGTCCCACCCCAAACTACGCTCTTACCTCCCCAAATTACCGAGAGTGCGGTGTTGCCTATGGTGACCGCGCCAGTCAGGCTGTTATACGACGCGGTGGGAGACAGAGCCACTCCGGTGGCAAGATCCGTATTTCCCAACGCCGCATCAATATCAAGGTAACCGGCTCCATAGGTGAAAAGGTCGTACTGGTTGGAGTATGAATTACCCCAGCTGTCATAAGAGTTGCTATATTGCGTGATGCCCTTCCACGCGGTCTTCATAAGACGCGCTTTCACCTGGTCGGGAGTCATCGCCGGATTCTGCTGCAAGATCAACGCCGCGGCGCCGCTGACGACCGGGGTCGCCATGCTGGTTCCGCTAAGTTGGTAATACAGACCAGTACCCGATGTGGGATTGACTTCATATTGCGGAAATAAGGTATCAAGAGTGCTGCCCGAGGCGCGCAAGGAAACCAACCGGTTTCCGGGAGCGACCAGGTCAGGCTTCACGATATGGTCGAGAAGCGTCGGTCCTTTTGAGCTATAGCTAGCAATCGTGTCGTCCACGCGAGTCAGGGTTTGCAGCGTACGGGTTGCACCGACCGTAATGACCGCGGGATCGTTCGCTGGAACTCCGATAGTGGCATAGCCATTCGTATGCAATGACATGTCACGACCGCTATTGCCGGCTGCGACTACTACCACGATGCCAGCCTTCCATGCGGCTTCTACCGCCTGGCAGACCGGGTCTAGAGTGTAGCTCTCGAACACTGGACGTCCCAACGACATGTTGATGACGCGGATGTTGTAGGTGTTCTTCAAAGCAATCGCCTGATCGATAGCTGCGATGACTTGGCTATCCGTGCCAACACCAAACTGATCCAGAACACGAAGATTAATGAGATTAACGTTGGGAGCCATGCCACCGTAGGTTGCAGCATAGCCGTTTGCAGCGCCTGAGTTTGCTCCTGTGCCTCCGATCAAACCGGCGACGTGAGTTCCGTGACCGTATTTATCGCCGGTCGTTGAGTCGCCCGCAACGAAGCTCTGACTATAAACCACGCGGCTGTTACCAGCTGCGTTGTTGAGATCCGGATGGGCTGCAATGCCGCTATCAATGACTGCAACGCCAACGCCCGTGCCATCCAGCGCATATTGCGACGCAGCAATGTTGGATTCCACCGCAGTTTGGTATTCCTCGTTGTTCGCTGCCGTGGAAGTCAGTGACATCGCACGATCCGG
>JAJPHW010000183.1 GCA_021325035.1 Terriglobia bacterium | reverse complement strand
TTGGTAGCGCTAACGGGAATCGAACCCGTGTTTTAAGATTGAGAATCTCACGTCCTAACCCCTAGACGATAGCGCCACAGGTTGACATCGCGATTATAACAAAGCAAAGCCAGCCCAAGTCTTTGCGATCTCGGGCAATGTCCGCGTAAATCTACAGTAAATTTCTTGCCGCCCACCCTCATTTTCTCTGCGCGGAGGGTTTAAAATTAGGGCATCACTTATACAGCTTGGTTTCACACCAATCAGCCAGGTTTTACTCAGGCAGATTTCATATGTGGTTTATTCAGCAATTCGATTCATTACTTCATTTAGGCACTTGTAAGGAGTACCACGGAATGGCAAAAACGAAACCCCCTAGAAAGAGCACAAGCAAAACTTCCAACAAAAAGAATGTAGAAGTTATGGCCGAGACCACCCCGGTGACGCAGGCTGAAAAAATCGCCGCAGAAGTGGCAACAACGCATCCTTCGGTAGTTCCTGCGCCGGTCGCGCAAAGCAAATCAGAGACACCCAAGCCGGAAATCAATAAGACCGAACCAGTCAAAGCAGAAACGAAGCAGGACGCGCAGAAAAAGTCCGAAGTAAAACCCTTGCCGACGGCTGCGGCCGATCTCGAATCGGCCATCCGCCAGCGCGCCTATCAGATTTACTTGGAGCGCCGCGGCGCCCCCGGCGATCCTCGCGAAGATTGGGCCCGGGCCGAACGCGAGGTAAAAGAAGCGTTCGCGCATCAGAAGAGCGCGTAGCCGGTTCTATTGCGGGAATCCGATCTTTTTCACCAAGTCCGCATAGCGCGGATCGGAGCGCAGGGAATCGAGCTCAGGGTCAGTACGCAGAGTGGCCAAGCGAGGGCAGTGTTCCTGGTATGCGGTGTTGAGCCACTGCAACGCATGTTCTTTGTCGCCAGTGTCGGCGTAAAGCTCGGCAATGTTATAGGAAGCCAGGAAGTTGGTTCTGGCGTTGCGTTGCGCGGTCAAAACTTCAATGGCTTGATGCGCGGCGCCAGGCCATCCACCGGAGCGGAAGCCCGAGTCGAGTGCGGTGATGTACTCCGTCTGAGTTTTGCCACCCATGAGCTGAGAGGCAGTCATCCATTCCTGAATGCACTGCGCGTATTTCTTCTGGGCCCAATAGTTCAAGGCCAGACCCCAGTGGGCGACTCCAAAAGCCGGGTTTTCGGCCGCGAGTTTCTCATAAATCTGAACGGACTTGTCATATTGACGGTCAAAGAAATAAGCGAAAGCTTGCGCGTGCTCGATGACGGGCGAAAGCGGATCGAGTTCGCGGGCGCGCGTGGTTTCCTCAATCGACTCTTGCACCCGGCCTCCAATGTATGCCAGCGATTGCCCGAACCACTGATGAGCCGTGGCGTCGCTGGGATCAAGCTCAAGAGCTTTTCTGAACTCGGCTTCGCCGCCGGAAAAGTCCCAGTAATACTGCATCTTGGCCAGGCCTAGCGCAGCGTGGGGACGGGCGAGCGTTGGATCCAGCTCCAGTGCCTTTTGCGCAGCCGAGGTCGCCTTGCCGAAGAGTTCCTTGGGGTCGCCTCCCAGAGCGCTCAACACGACATAGCAGTCAGAGACTCCCGTGTAGGCCAGAGCATAGCCAGGATCCTTATCAATGGCTTGGTTGAAGTAGGAGATTGCGGTATTGAGGTCTGCCTCGGTCCGCTTGTTCCAGTAGTAGCGGCCCTTCACGTAAAGCTGGTAAGCCTCGGGGTTCTGCGTGCCTTGTTTGGTGACTTGTTGTTTTTCGCTCCCGCTTAATTTCGAACGCAATTTGCTTGCGATGTCTCCCGCGATTTGCTCCTGCAACGCAATGATGTCCGCGGCTTTATGCTCATAGTGGTCGCCCCAGATTTCCGTATTGTCCTGCACGTTGGTAAGTTCCGCGTTCACCTGCACAGTGTCTCCGTGCTGCACGACCCGGCCGGTCAGCAGGGCATCCACCGTCAAATCTTTGCCGACTTGTTGGACATCCACATCTTTGCCCTTGTAGCGGAACACCGAATTGCGGGACTTCACCTTCAAGTTCGGCACGTGAGTGAGGCTGGCGATCAAAGCCTCAGAAAGGCCGTCACTCAAAAAATCCGTATCGGCATTGCCGCCCGGATCGACGAACGGAATCACCGCGATGGACCCGATCTGCGAGGCGTTGCTTCGTGCGCGCAAGAGATATACTCCTGCCGCAGTTGCCACGATCAACAGTCCGGCCGCCGCGCTCAGCCCGTACTTCCGCCGTGAACTTTTATCAGCTGCCGCCGGCATTGCCGCCACCGATCGGCTCGATTCCGCGTCCCGGGTAAGGCGTTTCAGATCGGCGCGCAGTTCCGCGGCCGATTGGTAGCGCAGTTCGCGGTCTTTCTCCAAAAGCTTGTTGATGGTTCGTTCCAACTCGGCTGGTACTTCCGGATTCAGCCGCACCGGCGCAGTCGGAACCCCGTCCAGAATCGACTTGAAGATGACCGCCGTCGTCTCTCCCCGGAACGGCAGCGCGCCGGTCGCCATTTCATAAAGCACCGCGCCGAAAGAGAAAAGATCGCTGCGGGTATCCAGTTCTTTTCCGCGGGCCTGCTCCGGGGACATGTACGCTACCGTGCCAATCGTTGAGCCCGGACTCGTCAAGTGCTGCTCTTCCACGGCCGTCATGGTGTTCCCCGCGGCCGCCTGGCTGAAGGAAGAGGAACTGGCCGGAGTCGTAACTTTGGCCAGCCCAAAATCCAGAATCTTGGCGTGACCCCGATCTGTGACAAAAATGTTCGCAGGCTTGATGTCGCGATGGACAATTCCTTTGCTATGGGCGGCATCAAGCGCGTCGGCAATCTCAATCGCCAGCCCCAGCAGTACGCTCGTCTCCATCGGCTTGCCGCCAATGCTGTATTTCAGGGTCGCGCCGTCCAGAAATTCCATGGCGATGAACGCTTGCCCGTCCTCTTCGCCGATGTCGTAGATGGTGCAAATGTTGGGATGGTTCAACGCCGACGCGGCCTTGGCTTCGCGCCGGAAGCGGGCCAATGCTTGCGCATCCTTCGCCAAGTCATCGGGCAGGAACTTGAGCGCTACGAAGCGATCCAGGCGTGTGTCTTCCGCCTTATAGACCACGCCCATCCCGCCGCCGCCGAGTTTTCCGGTAATCCGGTAGTGCGAAATGGTTTGGCCGATCATGAGACGGTGCGCCGCACAGGTGGCTTCATCTTACGGAGGGGTGATTGCTGAGTCAACAAAGGCGGGCGCAAGTTGCCGGGATTCGAAAGTTTGCGACCGAATAGAGAACCAATCATTCGTGACTCGCTGGATGGAGTAATATTTTGCAGAGAAAGCTCAATCCCGATGCCGTTTTATCGTGGAGGAAACCGATGAAATTCGATCAGGCGAACGATTGGAATCTGGGCCGCCGCCGTTTGCTTCAGCTGGGTGCGGCCTCCGTCGCGGCCGCTTCGCTACCCATAAGGATTCTCGCGCAATCGGATTCACCGTCTTGTGCTCCCCCCATCCCGCAGAACCACGCTGCCGCCAACGGAGGAGCTTGCCCGTATCCCATTCCCTGGCTTGATAAGAACGGCAACCACAATCAGAGCCCCATGCCGAATGTGGAGTTGTCGAACATCTATCACTTCAAAGGAAAGCTGGCGCGCTGCAACGGTTTTCACGGCACGGGCACGGACAACCAGGGCAATCGCCTCGCCTGGGGCACTCCCACTACCGATTACAGCTACATGGCGGGCGAATACTGGGCTGCGCGGCAGCCGCACCAGGCCATCTTCACCCACACCTGACTTACCGTCTTCAAGGGACCGGCGGTCCCCGCAAATCAGATCCATGATTTTCATCCACCTATCTCTCCGGAGGGTTTGTATTGGGTAACGCCTGTGCCCTCAACCGGCCTTACTTTCAGCGCCGACGGCAAAACGGCCACGCTTCAAATGACCGACATCCCCATCATTGATCAGCCACGCTGGCCTGCCATGGACGCCGAAAGCAACCCTGCATTTATGGATTTCAAGCTGGTTTTCACTGCCACAAATGAGGCGGTCAAGTACGAAGACCCGATGCGGCAATACCGTTTCGAAGGCTTTAAGGCCAGCGCACAGCTCGAAGCCACAATCCGCGTGCCCTCGATTGATTTCACCTTCAAAACAGATCCGTTGGAAACCTCGCACAGTGACTTCGCGGTGATGGGTGATGAAGTGAACGGCAAGTATTACGAAGCGGGGAAATAACCAGCACCCCCGCAGCGGCGCCGAACACTCGGTTGAAATAAATGAGTATTGGGAAAAATGGCGCACCCATCCACAATTCCCGGTGGCTTTTCAGTGGTAAAGTTATAAGTTGCGCACAAATCTCTGCCTGCGGCTTCACGCTCCCGGACCGTCCGGCATTGATGTTTGACTGAGCCTCCTCCATGTCGCAAATTGGCAGCTTCGCGCTTTTGTTGGCCCTCGCGCTCGCGGCTTACTCATTTCTTGGCGGACTGTTTGCGCTCTGGCAGAAAGGCCCAGTTTCCGAGCGTGTAGGTGAAACCGCTCGCCGCGCCGGCATTGCAACTTTCGCGGTAATCTTCCTCGCCGCGCTGGTACTTGTCACCTGCGCCTTTCTCAACGACTTTTCCATCGCTTATATCTACCATCACAGCAATCGCGATCTTCCCGCGCCCTATAAATTTGCAACATTATGGTCAGGTCAGGAAGGCTCGCTGCTTTTTTGGTCGCTGCTGCTTTCGGCTTACGGATTTGTCCTTCGCCTGCGCTATAAAACTGATCCGCGGTTGTTTGCCTATGCTTCTGTGGTCATTGCGGCCGTCCAGATCTTCTTTTTATTGCTGCTGAATTTTGCCGCCCATCCGTTTGCTCTGATGCAAGGCTCCCTGCCAGATGACGGCACTGGATTGAATCCACTGCTCCAATATCCCGAGATGGTGATTCATCCTCCCATGCTTTATTTGGGCTATGTCGGCTTCACCATCCCATTCGCTTTCGCGCTCGGCGCTCTAGCCATGCGCTATCCCGGTGAAAAGTGGATCCACATCACCCGCCGCTGGACCATGGTGACGTGGGGCTTCCTCACCTGCGGCATTTTTCTCGGAATGCATTGGGCATACTCTGTCCTCGGCTGGGGCGGCTATTGGGGCTGGGACCCTGTCGAAAACGCTTCGCTCATGCCCTGGCTCACCGGCACCGCATTTTTGCACTCAGTGATGATGCAGGAAAAGCGCGGCATGTTGAAGACCTGGAACATGTGGTTGATATTTTCGACCTTCATGCTTTCCATCTTCGGCACCATGCTCACGCGGAGCGGATTGGTAAGTTCTGTTCATGCCTTCGCGCAGTCTTCTATTGGCGATTGGTTCGTTGCATTTCTCGGTATCATCTTCGTTGTTTGCCTCGTGCTTTATCTGCTAAATCACAAACACCTGCGCAGTGAACATAAACTGGAATCGTTGGTCTCGCGCGAATCGAGTTTTCTTTTCAACAATCTTCTTCTGCTTGTCGCCTGCTTTACCGTTTTGTGGGGGACTTTATTCCCCAAGATTTCTGAATGGGTACAGGGAACCAAAGTCACGGTCGGCGCGCCCTTCTTTAATCGCGTCAACATTCCAGTAGCTCTCTTATTGTTATTGCTCACGGCCATCGGTCCGCTGCTAGCCTGGCGCAGAACATCGCTCGAAAGCTTGCGCCGTAATTTCATGTTTCCCTTAATCGGCGCGTTAATCGTGGGAAGCATACTCGTCGCTTTTGGCATGAAGCCGTGGCAAGACCAGTCGTATTTTTATTCACTCATGACCATCATGTTGGCCGTGATGGTCGCGCTTACGGTCATTTCTGAATTTGTCCGCGGCGGCCGGGTCATCGGTCGGCATACCGGGCAAAATATTTTTGCTTCGATGTGGCAGCTCGCGCGCCGCAACACCCGTCGCTACGGCGGATACATCGTTCACTTCGGCGTGGTCGTCATCGTTATTGGATTTGCCGGCTCGGCTTTCAATCAGGACGCCGAAAAGGAGATGTCCTTCGGCGACAAGCTCACGATTGGCCCTTACACTTTGGTCTGCGAAACTTATACCGAAGATGACAATGCCAATTACGGCAGCCAGTGGGCCGTCATGCAGGTCTATAAGCGCGGCGCAAAAATCGCCACCATGACGCCCGAACGCCGCTTCTATAAAGCCAGCCAGCAGACCTCAACCATGGTCGCGAACCGCTCCACGCTGGCCGAAGATTTGTACGTTGTTTATGAAGGACAAAATCAAGATACTGGCCGCCCCATCATTAAAGTTTATTTGAACCCACTCGTAATGTGGATTTGGATTGGCGTCTGGATCATCCTTGCCGGAACCATCCTCGCGATGATTCCCAACGAACAAGCCCAAGCCGTGGCCGCGCGTGTCGCTGCGCCTGCCCGCCTAGCACAAGCCGAACCTGTCGGAGCGGGCGACTGATGCGCAAAGATCGATGCACGCGGGGGAAGGGCACGGCTTCCGCCGTGCCGAACGGCGATGCTTTTGGGTGGCGCAGCGCTTTAGCGCTGCGGTTCCCCGCGCTGAAAGAATTACGCGGCTTTAGCCGCAAAGCCTTCTCCTGCGCGCTGCTGTCCGTCGCCATACTGACTTTTCTCGCCGCCGACTCCTCGCCCGCCCGCGTCAATAATCTCGGCCACCGCATGATGTGCGTCTGCGGATGCAATCAGATTCTTCTGGAATGTAACCACGTCGGTTGCAGCTACTCCGACCGCATGCGAGAAGAACTCGTCGCTGCAGTGGACCGTGGTGACAACGACGACATGACGCTGCAATGGTTTGTACAGAAATACGGCACCACCGTCATCGCTGCCCCTACGAATCAAGGCTTCAATCGGGTTGCCTGGATCATTCCCTATCTTGTTCTCGCTTTAGGTATTGTGATGACAGCCGTCATCGTTCGCGCCTGGAGATCCAAGCCGTTGCTCGCGCATCCTGCGGCGGTGCAACCTGCGACTGGCCCTGATCTTGATCGCTTTCGCGCCCAAGCCCAACGGGAGACCGACCTGTGACCGCGCTTCTGTTCTGCGCCATGCTCACGATCGCTGCGCTGCTCTACATCTTTTATCTGCCCGGCACGCTCCGCCTTGGCCCAGAGAAAACCCGGCTCTCTTATCTGCGCGAACGCAAAGATGCGGTCTATGAAAACCTGCGCGACCTTAATTTTGATTACAAGGCCGGCAAACTTCCCGAGGCCGACTATCAAAGCATGAAATCATCGCTCGAAGAGGAAGCTGCTTCGATTCTTTCCGAGATGGAGCGCATCCAGCAAAACGCCGCATTGCGCGCTACGAAGATCAAAACCACACGAACTATCCGATGAAAATTCCGTCAATGCTAAAAGCTTTTCTATTGGTTGCGCTGCTCTGCGGTCTTGCCTCCGCGCAGACGCTCACTGGAAACGTCCACAACGGCACCACCAACAAGCCGTCAGTAGGCGATGAAGTCATTCTCATCAAGCTCGGCCAGGGGATGGAAGAAGCTGCGCACACAAAATCTGACGCGCAAGGCGGATTCACGCTCAAGCTCGACGACAACGGCCCGCACCTGATTCGTGTCGTCCATCAAGGTGTGTCCTATCACCAAATGGCGCCTCCGGGCAGCACGACTGTGGAAGTCGAAGTTTTCGACGTCTCAAAGAAGCTGGACGCCATCAGCATCACCGCCGACGTTATGCGTTTTCAAGCCAAGGACAATGAAATCGAGGGCATCCGCCTTTTTGCAGTGAACAATAGTTCACAACCGCCGCGCACGCAGATGAACGACCAGAACCTCGAGTTCTATCTGCCCGATGGTGCGCAGATCCAGCAAGCCATGGCCATGACCGCGGGCGGCCAGCCCGTCAACTCCGAAGCCATTCCGCAAAAGGATAAAAACCGTTATGCCTTCAACTTCCCACTGCGTCCCGGTGAAACGCAATTTCAGCTTGTCTATCACCTTCCGTACAGCGGCAAGTTGCAAATCAATCCTCGGCTGATTTATGGCACGCAGCATTTTGTCGTCATGCTGCCAAAAAGCATGAGCTTTGCAGCGAATGCCGGCACAAATTTCAAGGCAATGGATGATCCCCGCCAGGCCGATGCTACCGTCGAAGTAGTCACCAACGCCACACCCAATCAGCCTCTCGGCTTCACCATCAGCGGCGCGGGATTGCTCGAAGAAGCCAAAGACGACAGCGCTGGAACCCCAACGGCTGCGCCGAACAGTTCCACAGCTTCTGCCGCTGACCGCCCCGGCGGAGGACTCGGCCCGCCGATTGATGCACCCGATCCGCTGGAAAAATACCGCTGGTTGATTCTTGGCGGATTTGGCATCGTGCTCACCGCCGGCGGTATTGTGATCGCCGGACGCTCCAAAGCTGCCGGTAAGTCAGTGGATGAAGAGGTGGAAATTGATGAGCCCGTGATGGCCGCTCCGGCGAAGACGGCCCCGTCACGCTCATCTTTACTGCTCGAAGCTCTCAAAGATGAATTGTTCCAGCTCGAACTTGACCGCAAGCAGGGTAAAATTTCCGCTGAAGAGTACGAAAAAGCGAAGGCCGCCCTCGATCAAACTCTCGATCGGGCTTTGAAGCGTAACGCATAAGGGTGCCTCATTCTAAGATTCGTGCTCTTTACGAATTTAAGGGTGGCGAAGAAAGGTAAGTACATGTCCGAAGCAACGACCGAAACCGCCCGCATTGCCGATCAACTCCGCCGCGCCTTTGAAGGCGAAGCCTGGCACGGCGATTCTCTCTTTCAAATTCTTGACGGCATTAGCGCCGAGCAAGCTGTCTCCCGCCCCATTAAATCTGCGCATAGCATTTGGGAGTTAGTGCTGCATATTTCCACCTGGGACAACGTCTGCCGCCGTCGTCTTTTAGGTGAAGCGTTGGAGCCTCCCGCCGAAGAGAATTTTCCCGTCGTCGCCGATTCAAGCAAAGCCGCGTGGCGCCACGCCCTCGAACATGCCAAGCATCAACACATCGAGCTGGTGAAAGTTGTGGAAGCTTTCCCAGATTCCCGCCTCGGGGACAAAGTTCCCGGCAAGGAAGACGAGCCCGCTTATCACACGTTCTATTACATGCTTCATGGTCTGGTGCAGCACGAGCTTTATCACGCCGGGCAGATTTCCATGCTCAAGAAGTTGGTATAGCCGGTCTCTGTGTACATATTGCGTAGGGGCGGACGCCCCGTCCGTCCGGAACTCATAAACGTACATACACGGGCGTACTTTTATTCCCAAAATGGGAAACGTACGTACGAGCGTTTAGAGGGCCGTGGGGCGCGTTAAATTCCGCCGAGGCCTCGAAGGTCGTCCGAGACTCAAATCGTGCAACCTGGGGCATTCTGGATGCAAAAACAGGGCATTCGTGACGCCGTTTCAACTCCGATTCTTACCCTAGGAAATGCCTTACACGAAGCTTCAACAACTTACACGAAACTTCAACGACTTAGCGATGCCACATAGCCGGGCACCCTGAATCCCGCCCATGGGCGTAACATCTAATATTCAGGGGATGCCCTATGGGAAATACATTTAAAACTGCATTCTTGCTTACCGCGTTGACTCTGCTGATGTTGTTTGTCGGCCGCCTGCTTGGCGGCGAAAACGGCATGATTCTCGCGTTCCTGTTCGCCGCAGTGACGAACTTCATCGCCTACTTTTACTCCGACAAGATTGCGCTGGCGACCTATCGCGCGCAACCCGTGACCCGTGAACAACTTCCGCGCGTCTATGCGGTGGTCGAGCGCCTCGCGCAGAAGATGAACATTCCCATGCCGAAGCTGTATGTGATCCCCATGGACTCGCCCAACGCCTTCGCCACCGGGCGCAATCCGCAGCATGCTTCGGTTGCTGTGACGCAAGGCATTCTCAATCTATTGAACGACGAAGAGCTCGAAGGCGTGCTGGCGCACGAACTTGGCCACGTCAATAACAGAGACATTCTCATCAGCTCGATCGCTGCGACCATCGCCGGAGCCATCACCATGCTGGCCCGCTTTGGCTTCTTTTTTGGCGGCATGGGCAACCGGGAAGACCGCCGCGGCGGAGGCATGGGCGGATTGCTCATGCTCATCCTCGCCCCTTTTGCCGCCATGCTGATTCAGTTGGCTGTGTCGCGTTCCCGCGAATACGAAGCCGACGCCACCGGAGCGCACTTCACAGGCAATCCTTATGCGCTGGCCAGCGCCCTCGGCAAACTCGACGCTTATTCGAAGCGCCTGCCCATGGCAGCGACGCCTTCGACCGCGCATCTGTTCATTATTCAGCCGCTGCTGGGGATGAATTTCGGCAGCCTCTTCTCGACCCATCCTCCGATAGCGAAGAGAATCGAGCGGTTGACGGGAAGGCCCGCAGAATTTCAGGCATAAGCTAAAATATATTGCGATACTAATTAATACGTAGTGGCTATGTCCGAGCAAGGTGAGATCATCTCGCCAAAAAATCTGACAGCGTACAAGACCGTACGTCTGGGCCGATGGGCCATTCCAATCACCGCCGAAACGATGAGGAAAATCAAGATCGCAGGAGCAATAGCTCTATTTGCTCCGGCTTCTTGGCTTCTTGCCGAATTTTTCCAACTTCGGGGTTTCGTTAACCTAACTGCCTCGCGGATAATGCTTTTTTTCCTGTGGGTGTTTTTTGCCCTCGCGTGTTGGCTCATTCTTAGTCAACTCATTCGACGGAAGCTCTTCGTGGTGATCCTCAGTGGGCTACTACCATTTGCTGCCGTAATCGGCCTTGATCGGTGGGCTCAAGCGCCGCCTCAATCTGGAAATGCGCTACTATCGGGAACAACCGGAGCGAATTCTCCCACCATGCCCACCGCAGCGGAAATCGCCGCGGAAGTAGCAAAAAAGATCCCGCGTCAGCATGACGTACAAGCACTACCCTCTGAACAATTAACCACTGCCGACAAGGTCCGAGCTGAAGTTTCCAAAGCATTTAATGTCACAGATGGCACGCTTGGAATAGTAAATTTGAATCAAAGTCTAGAAGACAATGGTTCTAGCGTTGTGTGGGTGACTTATCCTTGGATACGGGACAATGCGGCCTCGCCTTTGGCTTTGCTTAGCTACATGGAAATTACCAATCTGACATCAATGCCGCAAACTATTAAGACCTATCAACTAGAAATTGAGACGAAGGATTGCGGATGGAATGCGCTGATACCGATTCCAATGCGAGGCGTGAACGTCTGGTATCTACTTAACGGACTGGAAAAAGCAATACAACTCGATTTCAAAAACAATGGACTCGACTACAAGTTACAATCTCCGATTCCAGCCGGCGGAACTGTAAATGGTTGGTGGATATTTGACTCCAAAAAAAAATGCGATGACAGTAAAGGTTCCAAATATCGCCAGCGTATCACCCTGGCGACATTTAGCGGTATCAAGTTTCAGCATACCTCTGCGTTTGACATTTTCGGCAAGCCGCAGCGTCCATTTCCATCGGAAGGCGTAACTTCCGGACCAACTTTCCAACTCGTTCCACATAGTGAAACAGACATCTCAAAATTCCGTAGAAGACTCTGGAGTTCTACTGATGTTAATAACTAACAGCAGTTAGCCCAACACAAACATTCATCGAATTGACGCGTCTAATAGAATGGAAGGCGTAGGGGTTTTCAGGTTTTCAGACAGATGTTCAGCCAATCTCAGCCCGACCCGGGAGTGCGCGGCAGGCTTCCGCAAATCGCTTCTCTTCTCGCTCATGGTGCGCTGCTGGTGTGGATGCTGCAAGGGCCGAGGCCTGTGATTCTTACTCCGACGAGTCTGAAAGCTGGCATTCAAAACGGAGCAGTCACCCAGCTCTATTGGCCGAACCGGGGCGGCGAGAGCGCGGCCACCTCTGAGGCGCAAACCAATAAACGCATGTCGCAGACGGCTTTGCTGAATTGGCGTCCGCCACATGAGACCAAGCGCCACCGGCAGGGACTGTCGGTTTCGACCGAAGACGCTCAAACGCAGAAGCTCACCGAGCAGGCAAGTTCTTTACCGCCAGTCGGTTCGCCATTTGGTTCGAGCGCTTACGGGTTGTACTCGGGCGCCGATGTTCGCCCGGCTCTGCCCGTGGTTTCGCGTGACCCGTTTGTGTATATCGGCGAACTCGGCGAGGGCGTGGAAGGCGATGTGGTGATTGAGATTACGATTGATGAGAAGGGCAATATCGTTGAAAAGAAAGTGGTTCAGAGCCTGAATCCGGTGGTGGATTTAAAAGTCCTCGCGGCTCTTGAGGGATGGCACTTCCAACCGGCGACAAAGAATGGCATCGCCATCGCGTCCAAGCAGGATGTTTCGTATCACTATCCGTCGGCGGCCATCCGGCCAAATTAGATTTTGAGCTTAGTTTAGGGAAGCAGGCCAAACGCGCGTTTTGCTGTGTCGCAAAGGGCGCGACACTTCGCGCGGCCTGCCCGGGTCCTTCGGCTCGCGCAAGAACGGCGCTCGCTCAGGATGACACTTTGTGGGGTACGCGATGACCTCCGTCACCGCGGAAAATGCCCATTTTCGATACAAAACTTGACATTTCTGCTAACATTTAATTGCGTTAGATTTGTATCGGTTGTTGAGCAGCAAGCTTACCGGCTCGTCCTGCAAGAAGTACCACCGATCCCTTCCAGCGTAATTAACCAACAAAGGAACAAGCATTAACATGGCAGAACAAGGAACAGTAAAGTGGTTTAACGACGCCAAAGGCTATGGCTTCATCAGCCGGCAGAGCGGCGAAGACGTTTTTGTGCACTTTTCGGCGATCCAGTCGAATGGCTTCCGCAGCCTGCAAGAAGGCCAGAGCGTCGAGTTTGATGTAACCAAGGGACCGAAGGGCTGGCAAGCTGAGAATGTTCGACCGCTGTAATTGGCGGTAACAAACTCCAAGTAGTAAGGCGTGCCCGCAGCCGCAACAAGGCCGGGCACGCTCTCTGAGACGAAATCCCACCTAGTTCAAGGAGCCTCTCTGAAGGACGAAACCAAAGCATCCTTTGCCATCATCCGGCACAACATTCGCACTTATGAATCTGGCGGAGTCATGATGGTCGTAAAAGGCCGAACGCAGGCCGAAGGCACTCTCATAAAGTTTGAAGCCGGGCAAGGCAGCGAAGACCGTCACGCCGGATGGCGCTATTTCATAGAAAAGACAGACCTAAAAGTCGGCATGGACCCGGCGATCGCCACCAAACTGCGGCAAACGCGGCTGGAGATGCGCGAGTCGCAGGAAATTGGTCCGGATACCGATATTCCATTTTCCCGGCAAAATTAAAATTACTGCGCTGTCGAGCTGCGCTCGACTTGGACGGGCGAGGACGCCCGTCCCCACACCAACATTTCCCAAGTTAGTGTCTGCGCTCGGTTTCGTGCAGAATGGTGCCGAAGCTGCGCCCGCCAAAGGTAAATCCCTCTTGCAGATGGCCGATGACGGCGATTTTTGCGCCTTCCGCTGGAACGCCATAACGGCTGCTGAGCACCCACATCGTGCCCGTCCCGTCGTCAATCTGGAAAATTCCACTGCCCATAGCTCCAAAGGAGCTGGTCACACGCCCGGCGATGCTGATTTCTTTTCCGGCATAGCGGCCGGGATCGCGGTTGATTTTAGCGATGCTCTCACGGGGAGGGCAGCCTGCAAGCATGAGACAGGCAACGGCGAGAAAGCTGATGGCGACGAGTTTGTTACGAAAATTGAGCAAGGGTCTCCTCCGGTGTTAAAAGAATAACGGAAATTGTGGCGGAGCCGAAACCCGGTTCATCGAAAGAAAAACGGGGAAGTCTTGATGCACCGGCCTGAAGCAGATTCCTCACCGCTGAAGCGGGTTCGGAATGACAAGGTGTTGAGTTCTATTTTGCTCGTGAGAGGTAACGTGCGATGATCGCAGTCTTAAAGCAGTTGTTCGGTTATGACGGCTGGGCGAACCGCGAGATCATTCAATCATTTGAAGCGGCGGAGAATTTACCCGCCAAGCCCTTAAAGCTGTTGGGGCACATTGTTGCCGCCGAAGTCCTCTGGTATGAACGCATTCAAGGCCAGAAGCAAAGCATGCCCGTCTGGCCGGAGCTGACTCTGGAACAATACAAGGCGGATGCCGAGCACATGGCCTGGCTTTGGCAGGAATATCTGCAACAGGGCGACGCGGTTCTGACGAAGGCGGTGAGCTACAAAAACAGCCAGGGCCAGAGCTGGAACAGCTCCGTGCAGGATATTTTGCTGCATGTGATTACACATTCGTCCTACCATCGCGGGCAGATTGCGGCGGAGATGCGCGCCGCCGGATACACTCCGGCATATACAGATTTCATTCACGCGGTGCGGAACAAGCTGATCGAATAAAAGAGGCCGCCCATATCGTGGTAACTTGGTTTGAACACAATCATTTACCAATTCCATGAGATATCTTTCCGTTATTTTGTTTTTCGTTCTCTCTCCACTATTAGCCGCAGCCCAACAAAAATATGATCCGTTGCCGGTTCCGCTTTCAAACAACGCGGTCGCGCGGGTTCATACCGGCAAACATGCCTATTTTTATTCGTTTATGGGCATCGGCGCGAAAAAGACCTGGGACTCGATCACCACCAACGCCTATGCCATGGATGAAGACACGGGCAAGTGGGCGGCGATCAATCCCGTGCCGGGAGCGGCGGGACGCATTGCGGCTTCTGCTGTTGCTGCGCGCGGGCAGGTGTTCTTGTTTGGCGGCTACACGGTGGACGCCCAAGGCGGGGAGATCACCGTGCCCGACGTTTCCGTCTATGAGCCGCTTACGGGACGCTGGGCAAGAGCGGCAGACATGCCGATTCCCGTGGATGACGCGGTCGCGGGCGTCTTCAACGACCGCTACATTTATTTGATCAGCGGATGGTCGGGCAAGCAGGCGGTGGCCAACGTGCAGGTCTATGACCTCGACAAAGACCGCTGGATGAAGGGAACGCCGATTCCGGGCACGCCAGTATTTGCCCACGCAGGCGGAATTGTCGGCAACACCATTGTGTATGTGGATGGCGCGCACGAAACAACGGTGGATGGGCAGACGCGCTATGTGGCCTCGGACGAATGTTGGATTGGGAAGATTGAGCACAGGCATCCGGAGCGGATCGAGTGGAGCAAGCTGCCGGCGCATCCGGGAGCGGCGCGCTTCCGCATCGCCGCGGGCGGCTCGGAGAAAGACGACAAGATTTATTTTTCCGGCGGCAGCGATAATCCCTATAGCTTCAACGGCACGGGATATGACGGAAATCCAGCCGAGCCTTCGCCGATGACCTTTGCCTACGATTTAAAGCACAGCCAGTGGGAGACGATCAATGACGACACTCCTGACCCGACCATGGACCATCGCGGGCTGATTGTGACCTCACAAGGATTAGTGCTCATCGGCGGGATGGAAAAAGGCCAGCAGGTGACGGGGAAAGTTGTGGTGGTAGGGAAAGGGAAGAAGTAGGGTCACTCTTAATCAAATCATCAAGTTACTCGAGTGGTTGTTATGCCACTGTAGAGCCCAGTTTCCTCCCGTCGTACTGTGTGGTATCGTTTTGCCTCCCCCATTTCCAGTTGCTAGTCAATCTGAATGAGGAGCTGGCTCAGTCTTGCCTTCACTGACTCACGATTTCTTGGCACCCGTCATAGCCGGTCTTTTCGCGGGTGTATTTTCACTCGTTGCTCTACTAATGGGAAAAGAGCAGAAAGTCTCAGAGTTCCGTCAAGCATGGATTGACGGATTGCGTGCCGACGTGGCCCGCTTCATTTCACACTCCCACGCTGTAAAGGCAGTCGCCGACACACGACAGGCAAACGCAAATGTAGCGGAGGACTGGAATAGAATGCGCGAGGACATGGTGGGTATAAATGAGGCTGAGGCTTTAATCAAACTAAGGTTAAATCCCAATAAGCAGCATTACAGAGAGATTCTAGACTTGTTAAGTGAGGAGTCGAAACTCTTTCGGGACCATAATAACCGTCCGCCGGTAGAAGCACTTGATGACGTTGAAGAGAGACTCGTGGTTGCAATGCAAGCGGTTTTGAGACGTGAATGGATTCGAGTGAAAGAGGGTGAACCAGGGTACAGACAAGTTAAATTAATTGCTGCACTGTTGACCATATTCTGTCTTACCTTGGCACCCCTCTTCTGGGCAGTTATCTCGTTTGCGCCAACAATCATCGGCACCGATCCATCAAGGTAGGTTGTGCGCTGGGTGCCCCAATACGCGTTCTGGATTTGGACGCTAACTCAGATCTATCGCAGTCCCGCCAAATCCAAGAGCTGATTCCTCGGGCGGGATCCCACCTTTGCGCAAAGAACGCGCAAAGATGGGGCACCCAGATGCAAAACGAACAGCACGTTTCCAGAGTTGCGCTTCTTGCGTTCCCTACCTAAGCGCTTCTCCTTACGAATCGGTTAAGACTGAGATCCTTCGGCCCGCGAAGAAAAGCGCGGGCTCTCAGGATGACAAGGCGCATCTTTGACGCTTACATCATCGACCCTACATCATCGGCTTGTCGGAGTTGAAGGTGTCGGAGACGGCCTTCCAGCTTCCGTCTGCTTGCTTCATGAAGACGGTCAGGTATTTTCCCTTGTCGGTCATCGGCTTCTTGGTTTTGGGATTGCTCACGGTCATAGAGTAAGTGCCCTCGGAATAGACCATGTCGCCGCCCTTGGAAGCTATGGTGCGCGTGGGTGCAAAGCTCAAAGCAAAATTCGGATCGGCGACCATGGGTACCATGGCGGCTTTGATGGCTGCTTTGCCGTTTAGGGTCGGCGCGCCAGGGTAGAGTCCGCTGCCGTCATCGGTGAAGTAGCTGGCCCACTTGTCGGCGTCTTTGGTATTCGCGTCTTTCGACCAGGCGGCTTCGACATCGTTGACTGCTTGCACGTCGGCGGCGCGGGTATCAGGCGGAGGCGGAGGAGTGGAGGGAGCGGATGCGCATGCGATCGTCAGCATGAAGAACGACAAACAAGCGATCAGCGAAAAGTTACGCAGCATGGGTTTCTCCTTGGATTGATTTCAATCTGACGAAAAATTTCGGCCCAAGTATACGCCCTCGAGTCGGTATTCGGGGATGAAAGAGGATTTCTCGTCGCTATGCGTCTCGGAATGACGAAGTCGTGAATAACGGTCTAAGTCAGTTACCGTGCTCTTGCCAAAACCAGCGTGATGTCGTCGGGTTGTTCGTTGGCGCCGATCCAGTCCGCCACGGCGGCTGTGACGATTTCGGTGATGCGAAGGAGCGGTAGATTACGATTCTCGCGGACAAGGTCAATCAGGCGCTCCTCGCCAAATTCTCCAAAGTCGTTTTCCGGCTCGGTGACGCCGTCGCTATAGGCGATGAAGAGATCACCGGGCTGAAGCGGGACGGAGCCTTCGTCATAGACGCACCCGTCGAAGAGTCCGACCACGGTCCCGCCGCGCTCGAGCCGGGTGAGGGAACCATTCTGATGAAGAATGATGGGCGGCAAATGGCCGCCGTTGCTGTAAGTCAGCTTGTGAGCGGGGCCGTCGTAGGCGGCGAGAAATAACGTCGCGTATTTTTCGATGGGCGTACTCTCGTAAAGCTGATGATTCAGCAAGGAGAGCAGCAGGCCGGGGGAGACCTCGCCGGTCTGCATGGTCGCGAGTTCGATGACGGAATGAGAGGCGCTGGCCGCGACCGCCGTTTCCTGGATGGCGGGCATGCCGCCGAAGCTGTAAGCGCGGACGGCCGAGTGGATGGTCGCCATCAGCAGGGCCGCGGAAATTCCTTTGCCGCTGATGTCGCCGACGGCGAGCAGCAGACGGTCGGAATCCAAAGTGAGAAAGTCGTAGTAGTCGCCGCTTACGGTGCGCGCAGGGCGGCAAAAACCGTGAACTTCGAGCGAGGCAAGCTGCGAAATCTCGCGGGGATAAAGCTGCTCTTGCACTTCCTGCGCGATGGCGAGTTCGCCTTCGAGGCGCTGTTTCTGTTTTTGCTCCTCAATCAACTCTTCGATGGACTTGGTCATGGAGTTGAAAGAATTCGCCAGCGTGGCCACCTGATCGTTGGACTTCACCGCGATGCGATGGCTGAAGTCTCCACGGTTGACGTACTGTGTTGCATCATAAAGTTGCGCGACGGCGCCAGTGACGGTGCGGGTGAGACGCGTGCCGATCCAAAGAGCAACTAATTCAATGATGGCAAAGATGATGGCAACCACGAAGAGGCTGTACTCGATGGCAGGGGCAAAATCGCCGAGTGCGCCGAACAAGCGGTCATAGAGCTGGGATAAACGCGTCTGCACACTGATCGCGGCTGGGCTCGTCGTATCGCTCGTGTCCCAATCGATGACTGAGATTGCCGTGGCGAATGAGACTTGTTTGTCGAGCCAGCGGGTGGGTGGCGGAACGCTGCCGACCACGACGCTGGGTGGGGCGGCCTTGCTGGTATCAAATACATAAACATTCGGGTTGGTGTAAGTAACAGAGGAGCGTTGCGCGTCTGGCCTGGCGGTCGAACTGGGATCAGGCTGCCTTTGATTTTTAGTTTGGTCCACCGCAACCCGCGACAATCCGCTGGTATAAAGCGTAACTTCACCGAGATTATTGGCAAGATTCTGGAGCAAATGCGCGTCGAGAGGTTCGCTGCACAGCACGGTCAGATTGCCGCGAGGTGTGGGAACGGTTTCGACGGCGCGCAGGTAGAGCTCGCCGTGATCGCGCACAACTTCATGGAAGGAATTTTTTAAATAAGAGGGAAGCGTGGGAACAGTTGTGATGGCCCCTTCCGGGGAACTGCTAAGCAGGAGCGTTCCGTTGTGCCAGATGTGGACGTGGCGTTGGCTCCAGGCTTTGTTGCTCTTGCGCAGGCTTTCAATCCCAATTGGTTCCGGCTTGGCTTCGGGATTCAAACGCGTGGCCAGTTCATGCGCAATGGCGGAGTTCGCCGCGTCCAGGCTTTTGAGTTCGGAGTTGAGCGACGTGGTGACGATGAAGGTCGCAAATTGTCCGGCGAAGAGATAAAACGAGCCGAGGGCGAGCGCAACCAGCAGAATCACGGGGATGACCCCAATGAACATGTAAGTGACAATCAGGCGATTGCGGAGGCGCCAGAGAAGGCGCGACTTTAGTTCCCGAAGACCGAGAATGAGATAAAGAACAATGGCAAGGAAGCTAAAAAGCACGACTGAGCCGGAAATATCTTTGGCCCAGGAAACTTTTGCCATCTCCAGAATTTTTTGCAGAACAAAAAGAAGAATGCCCTGCACCAGCACATACCACGCCGCCTTGGCCAGCTTCGTTGTCGGAAGCAGGCCGGCATCGCTTAGGCGGATACGCATTTTGGCGGGAAGGATCGGCATGGAATGACGATTATAGATGCCTTTAAATTTCAGGATAGAAATCGAAAAAAGCTTCCAAACTGGTTTTGAGCTGTTTTTCGATGTCTTCTTTGCTGCCTTCGAGCACGTGCATGGTGACGCTGGCCTCGCGGCCGTTCTTGAGTTTCAGCGGGGCGTCGCCGATGTTCTCGATTTCATCCGAGGGAAGCAGGCGAAGACCGTAAACCAAAGTTAAATTTGCCATAGGGTGATTTTATAAGGATGCGATAAACCCTGCCGGAGTATCGGCCAAAAGTGTAAAGACCCTGTTAGAATTTTGCGGTGCTCCTGAAAATTCGTTTCTCCTCCATTTCTATTGCTGCTGTCATACTATGCGCGCCTGCTAGTTGGACGCAGAGTTCCCCACAAAGTTCACCGCAAGTGAAGGTCAACATGATCAACGCATGTTCTCCTTCCGCCGACGATCAGAAGGAAATAGCCGCTGCTTTAGCGCAGGTTCCCCGGCAACCAAAATTTGGAACGGATTTTGAAGTGGACCGCGGCTACTCGACGCTGGATGAAAGGCCCGATTTCCTGCAGGCCGCAGCGGGCGGACAATTTTCCGCCGAGGGTGTGAGCGCAGCCAAATGGGTGCGGATACGGCGCGAATATCCGGTGCCGGCGATGTTTTCGACGGTACAATACTCGTTCAGTGCAGACTCTAAGAATCTTGTGGAGACGCTGGTATTCCGTGTGCGCGATCCTAAAGACCTGCTCGAGCTCACGATTGAAGACAGCGCTTCGGCCGTGACGTCGGCGGCGGGAATGCTTACGGCCAATACTCCAGCCAGCCGGGTAAAACTCGAACGCTTCGGCAAATCATCGGTGGTCTTGGCGCGTTGCTACGCCACGGCATCAGGGCCTGCCCCTGACCAGAGCGCGTATGAGCCGTTGTTCCAAAGCGCGTCAAAACTCGTGACAGACTATCGGGGATTGTTGGGTGTTCATCGCACCGTGCCGGAAGAGTTGGCGCGGGTAACGAGCCCGGCGGCGAAGACGGCGAAAAAGCCCGTAACCCCTTCTCCACCAAAGCAATAGGGAGATGCCAGGACGCGGTTTGCATCTTAATTGGGAATCTGCAATCTAAAGCTCAGCAAGCTTAGCTCAGCAAAATAATAAGGTCAGCAAAAGAACTCTATGGAAAATGTACGCAAAGTCGTCATTGTTGGATCGGGTTGCGCAGGGCATACGGCTGCAATTTACGCGGCGCGGGCCAACCTGAAACCGTTGGTCATTGAAGGGCACGAGCCGGGCGGTCAGCTTTCGTTGACCACGCTGGTCGAAAACTTTCCCGGCTTTCCCGAAGGCATTCAGGGACCGCAGCTTATAGACAACATGCGCAAGCAAGCCGAAAGATTCGGCGCGGAGTATCAGCTTGCGCATCTCTCCAGCGCTGATTTGACGCAAAGGCCATTCAAGCTGCAACTGGGCCACCATATTCTGCATACCGAAAGTTTGATTATTGCCAGCGGCGCATCGGCGCGTTGGCTAGGATTGCCGAATGAGCAAGCGCTAATTGGACACGGTGTTTCTTCGTGCGCGACCTGCGACGGGTTTTTCTTTTCGGGCAAAGAGATCGCGGTGATTGGCGGCGGTGATTCCGCTATGGAAGAAGCCATTTTCCTCACCCGGTTTGCGACAAAAGTTACGCTCATTCACCGGCGCGATCAATTTCGGGCTTCGAAAATTATGCTCGAACGCGCGCAGAAGAATGAAAAGATCCAATTCCTGCTCGACACCGTTGTGGAAGATGTACACGACATCACGAAGAAAGAAGTCACCGGGTTGCATCTGCGCAATACTAAGACCGGCAAAGAGTGGGACCTCCCAGTCAGCGCAATGTTTCTCGGAATCGGCCACGTGCCCAACGCCAAAATGTTCGGCAGGCAACTGGAAACCGATCAGGACGGTTATTTAAAGACACGGGATTTCGTACACACGCGTGTGCCGGGAGTTTATGCGTGCGGAGACGTGCAGGATCGTCGTTATCGTCAGGCCATTACGGCAGCGGGAAGCGGTTGCATGGCGGCGCTGGAAGTCGAGAAGTTTTTAGAAGAGCACGAATCAAAGTAAATCCGAGGAGCCACTATGAGCCAGCCAGCTTGTTCGCACGTGAAATCTACTAAGAAGGTGACGCCCAGCGGCAAAGGATGCAAGGAGTGTCTTGAAATGGGTGACACCTGGGTCCACCTGCGCCTGTGCCTGGAATGTGGCCATGTAGGCTGCTGCGACAGTTCTAAGAACAAGCATGCCACCAAGCATTTCCACCACACCAAGCACCCGATCATGCAGTCGTTCGAGCCCGGCGAAGACTGGAGATGGTGTTATGTGGACGAGATTTTCCTGTAATTTTCTTGTCTGGTGACCAAAGTACATCTGCTCCTGGTACCAGCGTTACGTTGTCTTTTGGTAAGGATTCTCTAATGTCATTAACAACGAAGTATGCGGTGCCACTTAGCAGCTGCGGTTTTGTTCCTATCCGGGGTAGTTCTTTTATCCGCCCACCCAAGTGTGGCCCAAGACGATAGCGGTTCCAGTGAGGGTTCGCGCAAGCTTGTGACTCGCGTTGTTCCGGCTTATCCGGCATTAGCGAAACAATTCAACGTGCGCGGCAACGTCAAGCTGGAGGCCATTGTTGCCAGCGACGGGACGGTAAAGTCGGTGAGCGCGAAGGGTGGCCATCCGCTGCTCGTGGACGCGGCGCAACAGGCGGTGAAACAGTGGAAATATGCCCCCGGTCACGAAACGACCGAAACAATTGAAGTCCACTTCAACCCGTAAGGATGCAGGCCAAACGCGCGCGTTTCTTCGCGCGCGGCCCGCCCAGATTCTTCGCGTCGCAAAAAACGCTTGCTCAGAATGACAATCCAACAGAGCATATAAAATCCTGCCATTTGTGATACAAGATTCAGTGGTCTTTCTATCACTGCAATTCCGCGGCAACCCTTGCTGCATAAGGACGCAATCCTGAATGTTCCGATCTTTCTTTATTTCTCTTTCGCAAAGCGCTTCGCTGCGGGCGGTCGCTGAACGGTCGTCCATTGGGCAGAAATTCTCCAGCCGGTTTGTGGCAGGCACGCAGGTGGAAGATGCGCTGCGGGCCACGCAAGTCGTGAACCAGGCCGGATTGTCGGTTTCGGTGGACAACCTCGGTGAAAACGTCACCAATGTGGAAGAAGCAAAACAGAGCGCACAGCTTTATCACCAGATGCTCGACCAGATCGCCGCGCGCAAGTTGAACGCCAATGTGAGTTTAAAACTCACACACATGGGGCTGGATGTAGATGAAAAGCTGGCCTATGACTTGGCGACGGGGTTGGTGAAGAAAGCCGCGTCTATGACCCCCAAGAATTTCGTCCGTGTGGATATGGAGGGTTCGCCCTACACCCAGCGCACTTTAGATTTTGTCCATGAACTTCACCGTGTGCCGGGAAATCAAGGATGTGTGGGAGCGGTGATTCAGGCCTACATGCGGCGCTCGGAGAGCGATGTCGAGAAGCTACTAAGTGAGCGGATTCGCATTCGATTATGCAAGGGGGCATACAAAGAGCCGGCGGATTTAGCCTTTCAGCCGAAGCCGGAAGTGGATGCGAACTATGTAAAGCTCATGAAGATTCTGATGAAAAGCGGCGTCTATCACGGGCTGGCAACGCATGACGAAAACATTATCAAGCAGGCGAAAGATTTTGCCACGAAAGAAAATATTCCGCGCGATGCCTTCGAATTTCAGATGCTCTATGGCATACGGAGAGATTTACAACAAAGCCTGGTTCGCGATGGCTGGAGAATGCGAGTTTACATTCCGTTTGGCACGGAGTGGTATCCGTATCTGATGCGGCGTTTGGCCGAGCGCCCCGCGAACGCGTTGTTCATTGCCAAGAATTTGTTCCGGTGAGAGCTATTGTGGGCCTTGGCCTGCGGCGGGCGGCTGGGCGGGCGCTGCCAAGGGCAATTTCGAGGCGTTGTTCAGCATGTCTTGCTCTTGCGGGGAGAAGCGGTTCTTTACGGCATCAGAATCGAGGGCCCGCTGGCGCGCTGCGGGAGGCATGCCGCGCAAAGTCTGGATTTCATTGGTTACAGCCTGGCGACGTTCGGGCGCGAGCTGCTGCATTTGATCATGCAACTGCCGGGCTTGCCCTTTCTGCTCGGGGCTCAGGTGTTCCCAGGTTTCCATGCGATTTAAAATACGCTGCTGTTCTTCGGGCGGGCGGCTGTTGAAATGGTCCAGCCGGTCACGCAGTTGCTGCTGCCGCTGCGGAGGGAGATTGCGGAACTGGGGATCGTTTTCGAGCGCCTGGCGCTGTTGCGCTGGAGTCTGGTTCTGATGCTGCCGCAACCACTGGCCAGCGTGACGCTGTTGCTGGGCAGCTTGGGCGTGCGCAGGCTGCTGGCGCTGGCCGCCCCCGCCTCGCCATGCCTGACGGGCAAGAGCGTTGCCGCTTAGCATCGTTGCGACGAGCACCATCGCAGCTAACCATGCGGATTTCGTCTTAATTTGCGCCTGAACCCCCCACATATTTCTTTCCCCGTTTACAACCTCAGTTCGCCAAACTGCGCTTACTGATTCGCACTCACATCGGGCTGGACCTGCAAATCATCCAACACGTCAAAGTTTGAATAGAGCTCGTTGTTCTTGTCGAGCACCTGCAAATCGCCGACGGCGGTACCCGGCTCAATCGAAGCCATAGGCTGATGCGTCACGCTGGAATCGCCAGAGTGGAACACGGTAATTCCCACTGCCATCATAACCGCCAAAGAGACTGCCAGCGCAGGGCGGCGGAACCAGTGTAACCAGCCCATACCGGTCGCGGGCTTGGCCATCTCCTCGCGCAGGCGCGCGTTCAAACGCGTGTCAAAATATGGAGACGGCTCAGGCACCTGCCACTCGTCGAGCAGTTCCATGGTCCGGCGGAAGTCGGTCAGTTCTTCCGCACACTGCAAGCAAGCCTTGAGATGGGTTTCCATTTCAGGAGTGGTCGTCTCTAACCCGGCGGCCAGGCCCGGCATGATTTCGCGAATTTCGTGGCATTTCATGATGTTTCCCTTTTACACAAACTCTTTGAGTTGCACCCGCAAAGTTTCATAAGCGCGGAACAACAGTGACTTGGTGGCGGATTCGCTCAGTTTTAAAACCTTCGCGATTTGCTTGTAATCCATTTGCTGATACTTATGCATGATGACGGCGGTCTTTTGCCGTTCCGGTAATGCTTGCACTTTTTGGCGGATTGCGATCATGCGCTCGCGCCGCACAATATTTTCCTCGACAGACATGGAGGAGTCGGGCACATCCATGGTCAGACCGGTTTCTTCATCCGGCTGATCGAGGCTTACCTGATTCTCCGCGCGCTCATGCCGCGTATCGCGGGCATGGTTTACGGCCAGGTTACTGGCAATGCGGTAAAGCCAGGTAGTAAATTTCGCACTGGCTTCGTAAGTCTCACGCGAGCGATAAACGCGCAGAAAAACTTCCTGCGCCAAATCTTCCGCTGCGGCCGCGTTATGGGCCATGCGATACATAAAGCGAACCATCGGCCGGCGATATTTCTGCACCAGATAATCGAAGGCCGTTTGATCGCCAGCGCGTACGCGAAGCATGATGGCCGCATCGTCCATTCCGTCAGCAGGAACAGGGTTGGCAAGAGCCGATACCTGCTTGTCAGCCCTAGTCAGGAACCGTCCGTCAATGGCTACGCTACCCACACTACTTTCAACACTCTCCGGGTCGGAAAGTTGCGCCTTCTGTTGTGAGGAATCGGGCCCGGATTTGGCCTTTTGGGGAGGCTTATCGGGCTTGGCGGAAGT
>JAJPHW010000010.1 GCA_021325035.1 Terriglobia bacterium | reverse complement strand
TCAGCGATTTGCTGTTTTCCAAGAGCCAGCTTAAAACCAGCCTTTATAGCATTTTGCCCGTTATGTGGTCAACCAAAGTTATGCGCACAAGTTCGTCGAGAACGATCCCTCGGCTGAACTCTCGCGATCAATCTGTTATCGCCAATGACCTTCTACCCAATACCATCCGCGGCCGTTATGCGCCCAATGGCCTGGAATCCAACGATGCCGCCCTCCCGGGATTCGCGCGTAATGGCCGGGAACCCAAACGTACCCAGCGCCGTTCCAGGATTGGTAACCGGGAACCCAGTAATATCCGGGGCCCGGCGCAACTACGATGGCTTCTGAAATTGGCGGCGGCGGAGGAGTTCGCACATACACAGCTGTGACGGAGCCGTGCTCGCAACCCGAGAGAATCATGGTCACAACGAAAACTAGCGGGGCAAACCCAGTAAATTTGCGCTTCAACATAAGTAACTTCCAGTCGAGACTTAAACAACGGGATTGTCGAAGATTACCACGGAAAACGGCGGGTGGGGGACTTGGCAGTGGTAGAACTAGTTGGCGCTAGCGCTGATACTTTTTTCGCCGGGAACGACCGTGAGGGTGCGAATGGCGAGTTCGCAGCAGCCGCGCAATTTTTTGACTGAGGCCTGAACGTCGGTTGTTTCTTTGGCGGCGTTATTTTGTTCCGCGAGCGCCAGCACTTTACTGGCGTTGTCATTTGTGCCGCGAGCAATTTCCAGCAACGCGAGGATGGAATCGGCGTGCATCTTCCAGAGCGACGGCGTATTGCCGGCGCGCTTCAATTCCTCCAGTTCGGTGGTCAAACGCGCAAAAACCGCTACGGCTCGCAACAGAACACGCGCCACCCCGGCGCGCAGACTTTTTTCTTCAAGAAAGTCTGCACAATAAGCGTCCGCCTCGGCGGGTGAGAGAGTCAGGTTGAAAAAGCGCATGGGCACAATCTGGCGAAACTTCGGGTCGGCCACGCGCACGAAAACTCGGACCGATTCTTCAATCTTCCGGAGTTTCGTTTCTTCCGCCGAAATTTGCTGCGGCGTGAGAGCCGAACGCAGCGCTTCTACGTCGAAAACTGGTCTGGTAGGCGGGGCAATGCTCGTTTGTGGCTTTGCCTTGGGTTCGGGCTTCGCCAACTGTGGCTTTCGCCGAATCGGAGGCCGGCGTTCCAATGCCTGCTTTAGCTTTGACACACGGCGGAATTTATCCATCGCCTGGTTGTAGTCAATTTTCAGCAACTCGTCTTCTTTCATGGCGGCGACGTGTTCGACGGTGACGTCCATGCCGTCAACGTTGCCCAGAATGCTTCCACCCTGTTCCTGTACAGCTTCCGCAAAAGATTTGATGGCCGAGGCGGCATCATGAAAGAGCTGGTCGAATTTTTTACCGAACGCGGCATTGTAAGGAGCAATGGTTGCCAGCACTCCGGGGTGATAGAAAGATGTGTCCAGTGACTGCTTGATTTCACGCACCGTCGCAATGATTCCGGTATCGAGCAATGCATTCAGATCACGGCAGGCTTCAGCCTGTTCCTGTAATGGGTCGAAACGGCGCAACAACTGTACGTGTTCTTCCGGCAGGGAAGGCACGTCGGAATCTGCAAGAATTTCAAGCAACGCAATTTCAAACGGCGAAAGCGGCAATGAACCGTCCAGCCCCACGCCGCGGCGCTCCCATTGCCCCGGTACGCGCGGATGGCGATAAAGGAAGGTTGCGACCAAGTCAGTTTTATCGCGGGTGACGTCGTTGATATCGCGCTTGCGCGTGTAATAGCGCAGCATGGCCTCGGCGATTTCGGGATCAATGTCCTCGGTGAAAGCGCGGCGCAGCATGGCCGGAGTAATGGCCATATCCAACATGCGCAACCAGCGGTGCATGCTGGAGAGAGTCTCGGTTACATCGTTATCGCCCTGCAAGGAAACGGCTTCCAGCCCTGCCGGCACAGGAACCTCACCACCGACCGGACCTTGCAAGAGCTTCTCATAGAAGCCTTGCACGGTGGCCAGAATAGCCAGTTCCCACTTCGGATCCTCTACCAAACAAATTGCTCCTGGCCAGGACGCCTCGCGGGCGCACTCGGCCTATCGGGAATAGTCGTAACCATTAGTAAAAACTAAGGCGGGAAGGAAGCACATGAATATCGTGCAAAAGAGGACACGAAGGTAACCAGAGAAGAAAAACCGGGGCTGACTAAAGCCGGGTCCGTGGGAATGGAGAGTCCCTGCCACAGTCAGCCCAGGAGGCGAATGTTCTGACTGGAAAAACTATAGACATAAATCTATAGTATGTCAATAGACATTATTCAAAATATCGCGAATTAGTCGAAAACCACAGTCTTGTTCCCGTAGAGAAGCACCCGGTTTTCAACATGCCAGCGTACTCCGCGTGAGAGCACAACTTTTTCCAGGTCTCGGCCTTTTTGCAGGAGATCGTTGAGGGAGTCGCGGTGAGAGATGCGGACGACATCCTGTTCTATGATGGGGCCGTCATCGAGGACTTCGGTGACGTAGTGGCTGGTGGCGCCGATAAGCTTCACTCCGCGGGTGAAGGCTTGGTGGTAGGGCTTGGCCCCGATGAAAGCGGGAAGGAACGAGTGGTGAATATTGATGATCCGATGGGGATACTGGCTGATAAATTCCTGCGACAAAATCTGCATGTAGCGCGCGAGGACAATGAAATCGGGACTGTGCTGCTGGAGGAGTTTGAGGATCTTCTCTTCTGCGGGGCGCTTATTTTCCTTGGGAACGGGAATCGTAACGTAAGGAATCCGATAAAAATCGGCGATCGGTTGGTTGTCGAGGTGGTTGGAGATAATCAGCGGAATTTCGCAGGCAATTTCGCCGCTTTTGTGGCGATAGAGCAGATCCACGAGGCAGTGGTCGTATTTCGAAACCATGATGACCATCTTCGACCGGTAGCTAGACAAGGCGAGACGCCACTGCATCTGGAATTTCTGCGCGATGGGCGAAAAGTGCTTGGAGAATTCCGGATCGCTCAGGCCGATGTCGAAATCCGCCGGATCGAATTCCACGCGCATGAGAAAAAGATTGGATTCGGTGTCTGCGTGCTCGTCGGCGTGAAGAATGTTGCCGTTGTGGCGGAAGACGAAATCTGAGATGGCAGCGACGACGCCTTTCTGGTCAGGGCAGGAGAGGAGAAGGATGGCGGAGGATTTCATGGCTGCTTGAAAATTTCTTCTGTCACGGACGCAAAGGAATTTTGGCGATTCTTCAATTCAAATTCCGAGAATGGCCCAAATTTAAGGTTCCACACGTCCGACACTACGCGAGAGATTTGTGTTTTTGTCAGTGGTTTCTGTCCGAAATCTGAAAGCTTCGCGATTCGATCTTGAATCAAGGATGCTTCTCCGCGATATTCGTCGTTCGGACATCCCAAAGCAAGCAGACCCTCAATGTCTTCTTCGTCGAGAGCACGCTTCACGAGTTTGAATATGTCCCACGGCTTGCCCATACCTGAAGTGCTACTTCTTTAACTCTTTTATTATCTCTCTCGCCGCATTCGCTCCCGACCCGCCCGTCAATCCCGCCCCCGGATGGGTTCCCGATCCGCACAAATATAAATTCTGAATTGGCGTGCGGTAGCGGGCCCAGTCGAGAATGGGACGCATCGTAAAAAACTGATCGAGCGACAACTCGCCGTGGAAGATATGTCCGCCGGTGAGGCCGTAAGTTTCCTCCAAATCTTTCGGAGTGATGATCTGCTGCGTCAGAATTAATTCAGGCAGGTTCGGCGCATATTGCGCCAGCGTCTTGACGACCGTTTCGCCCAGAGCTTCGCGCTGAGTCTCCCAATCGCTGCCTTTAAGCTTGTATGGCGCAAACTGCATGTAGATGGACATGACATGCTTGCCCGCGGGCGCGAGTGAAGGATCGCTAATAGAGGGAATTGCGACTTCGAGATAAGGCTGTTTGG
Organism: Terriglobia bacterium; assembly: GCA_021325035.1. GTDB lineage: Bacteria > Acidobacteriota > Terriglobia > Terriglobales > Acidobacteriaceae > JAJPHW01. Next base: position 1,924 of record JAJPHW010000010.1, on the reverse strand, counting down.
AAAATTCTCCGTATTTTGATTCGTCGAAAGCGCGCTCCAGGTAATCAATTTCAGGACCGATGTGGATGCGTCCGCTGAGGGCTTCGGTGTTGCCGATGCCTTTGAAGTTAGGCAGGCCTGAGAGCGCGAGATTGATTTTCGCAACCACACCGGGCATGCGGTAGTGCTGCAACTTCATGGCGAAGTCGGGAGCCAGATGCGAGGGATCAACCAGCCTCAGCAGCGTGCGCTTCGGATCGGCGTTGGAGATGACGGCTCTGGCGGTGATTTCTTCGCCACTGGCGAGCATGACGCCGCTTGCGACGCCATTTTTAATGCGAACTTCTTTGACTTCAGCGTTGGAGCGTATTTCTGCGCCGGCTTGCGTCGCGGCCGCAGCCATCGCTTGCGTGATTGCTCCGATTCCGCCAGCCGCGAAGTGCGCCTGACCTGCTGGGTGGGAATCTCCTGCGGCGCGAAGGAGCATGACTAACGCGCTGCCTGCCGACCACGGGCCGAGGAAAGTTCCGAAAATTCCACGTGCAGCAATAGTCGCGCGCAGCAATTCCGTTTCGAAATATTCGGCAACCACATCAGCCACAGCCGCGGGCCCCCATCGTAGCAGGCGATATAAATCTTTCTTGCCTAGACCCCGAATCGCCCGTCCCGTGTTGAGGAGTCCCAGCAGATCGCCCGAAAAAGGCTTATCAATATTTGGAGGAGTCAGCGCCAGCGCTTGGGCGATGACTTTGCTCATCTTTGACAGCGACGCCTGGAACTCCGGGTATTTCGCTGCGTCTTTTTGTGAAAACTTGGCAACCTCTTGCGCGGATTTCCCGGCATCGTTATAGAGCGTAAGCGCGCGGCGATCGGGTGAGAGCGCGGTCACGGCAACTTCGGGCCGAATCATCTTCAGCCCGTGTTTTTCCAGTTGCATGTCGCGGGCGATATCGGGACGAATGGGGCCAGCCGAATGTGCGAGAGTCGAAATGCGAAAGCCGGGATGAAATTCGTCGGTGATAGCCGCGCCGCCGGGTTGGGAGCGGCGTTCGAGGACGAGCGGCTTGTACCCGGCTTTGGCAAGATAGAAAGCGGTGACCAGTCCGTTGTGGCCGCCACCGATGATGACAACATCGCGAGTGGCGGCCATTTATGCAGCCCCCTTGTGATCTTTCAGGATTTCAACCGCGGCTAGACGGCCGGGCGCGCCCATGATTCCTCCACCGGGATGCGTCGCCGATCCGCACATGTAGAGGTTCTTGATCGGCGTGCGGAAAGCAGCATAGCCGGGCACGGGACGCAGGAAGAAGAGCTGCTCCAGCGAGAGTTCGCCCTGGAAAATATTGCCTTCACTCAGGCCGAAGTCGCGTTCAAGGTCGAGCGGCGTGACGACTTGGCGATGCAGGATGATGTCTTTAATATTCGGCGCGTATTCGGCGATGGTGTTGATGACGGTATCGCCGAACGCCTCTTTCTGGTCGTCCCAGTTCAAACCGGGACGCAGCTTGTAGGGCGCGTACTGCACGAAGCAACTCATGATGTGTTTTCCGGGCGGCGCGACCGATGGATCCGTCAGCGTGGGAATTACCATGTCAATGTACGGTCGCCGCGAGAAGTTGCCGTATTTGGCGTCGTCGTAGGCGCGTTCCATGTATTCGACGCTGGGTGAAATCGAAATTGCGCCCCGTAGATGAGCGCCAGGGCCCGGGATGGCTTTGAAGTTGGGCAACGCATCGAGCGCTAGGTTGACTTTGCCCGACGATCCGCGAAATTTGTAGCGGTTAATTTCTTCGAGAAAATCGTCGGGCAGATTGCCTTTTTCTATCAACTTCACGAAAGTCATGCGCGGGTCAACGCTGGACGAAACGATGTCGGCATGAATCTCGTCGCCGTTGGCGAGGACGACCCCTTTTGCTGAACCGTTCTTAATAATGATCTGCGCAAT
>JAJPHW010000116.1 GCA_021325035.1 Terriglobia bacterium | reverse complement strand
GCGACCATCCAGATTGATCCCGAAGAAGTATCTCGTTTCGGCGTGGTGGATGCGGACGCCGATCATCGCATCAACGGTTTTGAGGAGAAGCCCAAGCAGACTTCGCTGCGCTCTCCTTACAATCCTGATAAAGTTTCGGCGTCCATGGGCATCTATCTATTCAATACGGATGTGCTGATTCCCGCGCTGCTCAAGGATGCCGAGGACCCGAACTCCAGCCACGATTTCGGGAAGGACATTCTTCCCCGCATGGTGAAGGATTACCGCGTCTATTCTTTCGACTTCGTGGATGAGAACAAAAAAGAAGCGCAGTACTGGCGAGATGTGGGAACGCTTGAAGCCTATTACGAAGCGAACATGGATATTGTTGCAGTTTCGCCGGTGTTCAATTTGTATGACGAGCATTGGCCGATTCGAACTCATCAGCGGCAATATCCGCCGGCGAAATTTGTATTCGCGGAAAGCGGACGCACCGGGACCGCGCTCGATTCCATCGTTTCGGCAGGCACCATTATTTCCGGCAGCACGGTGCGCAACAGCGTAGTCTCGCCGGATGTGCGCGTGAATTCCTACAGCGAGATAGACTCGAGCATTTTGTTTTCCCACGTTAATATCGGACGCCATTGCCGCATCCGCCGCGCCATCATTGATCGCGACGTGCACATTCCCGAAGGCACAACCATCGGTTACGACCCCGAGGCCGACCGCCAAAGATATTTCGTCACAGAAAGTGGAATCACGGTGGTGACGCGGGATTACTCATTGTTTGAGAATCCAGTGAGTGTGGATTATTTCACCAGCGAATAAGGCTGCCTAACACCCTCTGCAAAATTTCTTAGGTATTCTCGCAATTCATCTCGCACACGCCGGAAGGAGGCCAGCTTTTCTTCTTCGGTCCCTGTGCAGGCCGCGGGATCTTCGAAGCTGCGATGCAATTTTGTCGTGCCTTGCGGAAAAACGGGACAGACCTCATTAGCGTGATCGCAAACGGTGAGCACGTAATCAAAATGCTTTCCGGCAAATTCATCCACATGCTTGGAGCGATGACTGGATAAATCAACTCCAACTTCCCGCATCGTTGCAATTGCTTCCGGCCGCACTTGACTCGGCTTGGTTCCGGCGCTGAATACCTCAAACCGGTCACCAGCATCATGCCGCAACAAGCCTTCCGCCATTTGGCTGCGCGCGGAATTGCCAGTACATAAAATCAGGACGCGAGCTTTCTTCATGTAGTTCCCCGTAGTGGCTCTTTACCCAGCCAACGAAAGAATACCGTGGCAACACAAGCTGCAAACAGCTGAACAATAATGAAGGCGGGAGCATCCACCGGACGAATTCCGGCGAAAGTATTGCTGGCAGCGCGAGCCAGTGTCACCGCAGGATTCGCAAATGAAGTGGACGCGGTGAACCAGTAGGCGGCGGTAATATAAGCTCCCACAGCGTAGGGCGCGGTATGCGAACGAAAACGCGAACACCCCCAGATAACCGCCAGCAATCCGAAGGTAGCGACGAATTCGCTCCACAATTGGGGAGCGCCGTGACGGACGTGAGTCGAAGCGAAGAAAAGCGGCAAGCCAAACATGAGGTGAGCCGCAGCGACTCCCAAGAAGGCTCCGACAATTTGGGCTGATACGTACGCAAAAAACTCTGACCACGGGAGGCGGCCTTCCATAGCAACATTGAGACTTACCGCGGGATTGAAATGCGCGCCGGAAATCGGGCCTAGGGCCAGAATCAGGGCGACAAGAACCGCTCCAGTGGCGAGTGAATTAGCAAGCAAAGCGATCGCGATATTGCCGCCGGCGAGGCGTTCGCCCATGATGCCGGAGCCTACGACCGCGGCCAGCAGGAAAGCTGTACCCAGAGTTTCAGCTACAACACGTCGGCCCACAGCAAGCCTCTTTGATCTTTTCAGTTTCTTTGATTCCGGAATCTGTCATGCGCACTCCTTCATTCATTTGCAAAGTTGGATGATTTTGCTCTGCGGCACCGCCTGATTGCGGGTACAACATTCGGCATACAAGAAGCCCAGCAGCTCCTGCAAAGCATCTGTGTTGGCGGTGTAGCGCAAAAAAGTGCTCTCACGCTGTGCGTGGACCAAGTCTTCGGTCTTTAATTTGTCGAGATGGTGCGACAGAGTGGAGTTGGGGATATCGAGTTCATCCTGAATTTCACCGACAACCAAACCTTGCGGATGGGCTGACAATAACAACTGCATAATGCGCAGGCGCGGCACCGTTCCCATGGCGGAAAACATATCGGCGAATTTGGCAATGCGCTCGTTTGAAAGTGTGGCCGTCTTCATATTTCTATATTTGCAGAACTATCGAATCTTGTCAAAATTGTGACTCAGCATGATAAGTGACGGAATGATTCGGCCTTTCATTGCACCTTTCGTGGCGCTAAGATCATCAAAACGGTGCGTCTCGAAATGATTTCATTGCGTTTTCATGCAGTTCCGCCATCATTCGAGTAGAATTTGTCCACTTTCCCAGGGAGGATTCATGAGCAAAGCTAAGGGTTATGCCGCCGCAGTAAAAGATGCGCCGCTGGCGCCGTTTTCGTTTGAGCGCCGCGAGCCGCGCGAGCACGACGTTGCCATTGATATTAAATTTTGCGGTATTTGCCACTCCGATATTCACCAGACGCGCGATGAATGGAATGAGTTTTTGCCCGAGCCGTCGATCTTCCCCATGGTCCCGGGACACGAGATCGCCGGCATCGTCACCGCAGCCGGCAACAAAGTCACGAAGTACAAAGTTGGCGATAAGGTTGGCATCGGCTGCTTTGTGGATTCCTGCCGCACCTGCCCCGAATGCAAGCGCGGGTTGGAGCAATATTGCGCGGTCGGCATGAATCAGACCTACAACAGCCACGAAAAAGACGGTTCGCCCACTTACGGCGGGTATTCCGACAAAATTGTTGTGGATGAAAATTACGTGCTGCGTATTCCGGAGAATCTGCCGCTGGATGCCAGCGCGCCGCTGCTGTGCGCCGGAATTACGCTGTACTCCCCGCTGCGGCATTGGAACGCAGGGCCGGGAAAGAAAGTGGCGATTGTGGGCCTCGGCGGACTCGGTCACATGGGCGTGAAGATTGCACATGCGATGGGTGCGGAAGTAACCGTTCTCAGCCAGTCGTTAAAGAAAGAAGCGGATGGGAAGAGATTGGGCGCGGACCATTTCTACGCGACCTCCGACCCTAAGACTTTTGAAAAACTGCAAAGGTATTTCGATTTGATCATCTGCACAGTTTCCGCCGACATCAACTGGGAGCCGTATTTGTTCTCGCTCAAAGTAGATGGAGCGATGGTGCTGGTGGGCGCTCCGGAAAAGCGCGTGCCGCTGGGAGCGTTTCCGCTGATTGCAGGACGCAAAAGCCTGGCTGGATCGGGCATTGGCGGCATTAAAGAAACGCAGGAGATGCTGGATTTCTGCGGCAAGCACAACATCACCAGCGATATCGAACTGACTCCGATTCAAAAGGTCAATGAGGCCTATGATCGGGTGTTGAAGAGCGATGTCCGCTACCGGTTTGTGATTGATATGGCGTCGCTGAAAAATGCATAACAGCTTGTGTGAATCGCTCGGAATGACGAGTTAGTTCGAGCAAAATCGGATGAATCAGTGGTTTGTCTTTTAAGAGTAGCGGGCGTATATTTGTACTTGAGAACTGTTGTGTAGTACCGAGCATTTGGCGAAACACACCAGTGGGCGCAAGCCCACTTTTTGTTTCGGCAATAATCGGACGGCGCAAAACAACGGCAAGTTATTGGATACATGGCATTTGACATCGAAAAGGTGCGCGAAATTGTGGAGCGTGTAGCGCGCTCCAGTGGTCTCGAAGTGGTGGAAGTTGAGTTGCGCGGCGGGGGCAAAGCGCGCATGTTGCGGCTGGTCATTGACAAGCCCGGTGGGGTGACGCATGACGATTGCGCAAACCTCAGCCGGGAGGTGGGAACGATCCTCGATGTAGAGGATGTAATTCCAGGAGCGGAGTACACGCTGGAAGTTTCCTCGCCAGGTTTAGACCGCAAGCTGACGAAGGCAGCGGATTTTGAACGATTTGCCGGCAGCCGGGTAAAGTTGACGACGCGAAATCCGATTGTTGGTGAGCGGCATTTTGAGGGCAAGCTCGAAGGGTTCGCTGAGGGGAAGCTGATGCTCGATTTAAGTTCAGCGAAAGGGAAGTCGAAAGCGAAGATCGAAGGCACCCCGCGGAAGCTTGAGATTGAATTGGTTAACGTCGAAAAGGCGAACCTGGTTCCAGAATTTTAAAGTTTGAAGTGATACGGATTGATTATGGCAAGTGAGCTCTACAACACGATTGACGCGTTGAGCAGGGAAAAAGGCATTGATCCGCAAATTGTAGTGGCTGCGGTGGAAGACGCCATTGTGGTGGCGACGCGCAAATACTACAAGACGCAGGAAAATCTCCGCGCCGAACTGGACAAGAACACGGGCAAGATTCGCGCGTATGCAGTGAAGACTGTCGTGGAGACGCCGGAACAGGTGGAAGATCCGGTGCAGCAGATGAGTTTGGAAGAAGCCCGCAAGCTGAATCCGGAGATCGAAGTTGGTGGTGAGTTGCACTTCCCCAAAGAGACTGAGGGGATTCTGGGACGCATTGCGGCGCAACTGGCCAAGCAGGTGATCTTCCAGAAGGTGCGCGAGGCTGAGCGCGACACCGTCTATAACGACTACATCGGGCGCGTGGGCGAAATCGTGAACGCGACGATAAAGCGGATCGAAGGGCCGGATGTGATTCTGGACCTCGGCAAAGCAGAAGCGAAGATGGGTCGCAAAGAGCAGTCGCGATTGGAATCTTTCGCGATTGGCGAACGTGTGCGTGTAGTGATTTCGCGCGTGGACCGGGCCTCGAAGGGGCCGGCTGTGATTGTTTCCCGAGCCGCGCCGGAGCTGGTACAGAACCTCTTCCAGACGGAAGTGCCGGAAATTTATGACGGAACCGTCGTCATCCGCGCAATCGCGCGTGAGGCTGGAGAACGCACCAAGATCGCCGTCATGTCGAAAGACAAAGACGTGGATGCGGTCGGCGCATGCGTGGGCATGAAAGGCATGCGAGTGCAATCGATCATCCGCGAGTTGCGCGGCGAGAAGATTGACATCATCGAATATCACGAAGACGCGACGACCTTCGCCGAGAAAGCTTTGCAACCGGCAAAGGTGAGCCGCGTAACCGTGGTAGATGCGCAGGACAAACATCTTGAAGTCGTAGTGGATGACAGCCAGCTTTCGCTGGCCATCGGCAAGAAGGGCCAGAACGTCCGCCTCGCGGCGAAGCTGCTCGGCTGGAAGATTGACATTAAGAGCGAGGAAGAGAAACGGCAGGAAGTCGAGCAACAGATGTCGGCGATGGTGGTGCCGACCTCAACCCCGCTGGAGAGTGTTCCTGGCTTGGGTGAAGGCGTCGTAGAGAGGCTCACTGCGGCAGGTGTAACGACTGTCGAGGCGCTGGCTGATATGACGCCGGAACAACTTGAGGCCATTGAGGGCATCGGGCCTAAAACGGTGGAAAAAATCAGTCTGGCAGTGAATAATTACTTTGCCAGTTTGGAAAGTGGCGAAGCAGCGGCTGAAATTGAAGGAGAAGCCGTTGCGGCTGAAGCCACAGCAGAAACTGTGGGCGAAGGCCCAGTGGAACCATCAGAAACAAATGAAGCGGTGGTTGAGGCCGATGCAGCGCCTGAGACCGCTGAGAGTGAACCGCAGCCGGGAACTTAAATTGGGACACCACGCGATTATTTGGGGTTGCCATGAAGAAATAGCGGAATAGCGCAGAGAAGAGAAAGGGCGGATGAGCAAGATTCGAATCAACGATCTGGCTAGAGAGCTGGAAGTCAAGAGCAAATCAATTCTTGACGCGCTGACGGAAGTCGGCATCACGGAAAAGAAGACCCATTCCAGTTCTTTGGAAGAACACGAAGCAGACAAAGTCCGCCGCTATCTGGGCGGATCGGGAGAAGGAACCAGCTCCGCCAAAACTTCGCGTCCATCGCGTCCGGAAGGCGATGGCATTAAGACCAAAATTGATCTCTCGAACATTTCCAAACCTGGCGACGTCCTGAAAGCAATTATCAGCAAACAGCAGCCTGCTGCTCCAGCGCGTCCGGTCGCGGTGAATCCACCTGCGGAAACAAAACCGGCCGCCCCGGCAGCAAAAGCGCCCATTGCTTCCCCCGCAGCACCACCTGCTCCGCCACGCATGGTTGTTCCCATCCACACGGAGCGGCCAACATTCACGGTACCGCAGCCTGCTCCTCCGGTGAAGCGTGTAGAAACACCTACAGCGAGCGCGCCTCCAACGACGCCTTTGGCATCAGCCCCAACGGCGCCTGCAACAACAGCGACGCCAACCAATCCGGCGGCTCCGAGGCCGGGAGTTCCAATCGCGCAGCGGCCCATCGTGCAGCAACCGAGGATGATCGTCCCGCAGACAGGACCTCGACCGGTCTACAAAGCTCCGAATGCTCCAGTTGGTGCGGCACCCACCGGGGGAATGCGCCCTGCGCCGGGAAGACCAATCCCTGGACAACCAATTTTTCAGCGGCCACGGCCAACGGGAGCAGCACCAGGAACAGCGCGTCCTCCATTGCGTCCGGGCGAACGCCGACCGATGCATCCTACGCGGCAGTCTCCAACGGGTTCGCGTCCACTTGGGGTGGGGCCGGCATTACCGCCTCCGGGAGCGACGCCGCGTCCGGGAAGCAGACCGGGAGCGCCTTCACGGCGACCGGGTCAACGCTATGTTCCCCGCGGAGTAAAAGAAGGCCCGATGAAGGGCTATGTGCCGCCTCCACGGCCGTCGCTTTCGAATGAGCCGATGCCGATTACGCGGACAATCACGATCAATGAAGGCATCAGCGTAAAAGATTTAGCCGAGAAGCTGGAAATCCGCGCAAAAGATCTAATCGCGCGATTGCTGCTGCGTGGCGTTTTTGCGACCATCAACCAGACCCTCGACACTGAGTTGGCCAGCGAGATGGCGCGATTCTTTGGAGCGGAGACGAATGTCATCAGCTTCGAAGAGCAGACGGCGAAAGACATTGCTTCAAGCGAAGGAGCCGAAGAGGGCACGACGAGTGAGGTCCTCCCACGGCCGCCGGTTGTCACCATTATGGGTCACGTGGATCACGGCAAAACCACACTGCTCGACTCGATTCGCTCGACCGATGTTGCCGGAGGCGAAGCTGGCGGCATTACGCAGCATATCGGCGCTTACAAAGTTACGATCCACGACAAGAACTCCCCGGCATATGGGCGGCAGATTGTGTTTCTCGATACTCCGGGCCACGAAGCCTTCACGCGCATGCGTTCGCGCGGAGCGAAAGCAACTGACATCGTTGTGCTGGTTGTCGCTGCGGATGATGGCGTGATGCCACAAACGCTCGAAGCCATTGATCACGCCCATGCAGCCGAAGTCCCGATCATTGTCGCGGTCAACAAGATTGATAAACCCGGCGCCATGGCAGATCGCGTGAAGAAGCAGCTTGCCGATCGCGGATTGATGCCGGAAGATTGGGGCGGAACCACGGTTTTCGTGGATGTTTCCGCGAAACAGAAAACGAACCTGAATCTGCTGTTGGAGATGATCTGCCTTACCGCAGACTTGCAGGAGCTTAAAGCTTCACCGGATCGTCCGGCCTCGGGCGTGGTGCTGGAAGCAAAGCTCGACCGAGGACGAGGTCCAGTCGCAACAATTCTCGTGCAGAACGGTACGCTGCGAACTGGCGACAACTATGTGGTCGGTAACGTTTACGGCAAGATTCGCGCCATGTTCGACGACCGCGGACATGCGGTGGAAGAAGCGCCGCCGTCTACTCCGGTGGAAATTCTGGGTATGGAAGGTCTGGCGCAGGCAGGCGATCAGTTTGTGGTAGTGGCAGACCGCGACAAGGCACGGGGCATTTCGGAATACCGTGAGCAAAAAGCGCGGGAAGCCACGCTGGCCAAGAGTTCCCGAGTTTCTCTGGAAGGCCTCGCAGACCAGATGAAGACTGCGGGCGTGAAGGAACTCAACATCATTTTGAAAGCGGATGTCGGCGGTTCGGTCGAGGTACTCGGCGACTTGCTCACCAAGCTTTCCAACGAAAAAGTTGGCTTAAAGCTTCTGCGTTCGGGCGTAGGCGCGATCACAGAGGGCGACGTCCTGCTGGCTTCGGCTTCGAATGCGATCATCATCGGATTCAACGTCCGTCCAGAACGCAAAGCGCAGGAATTGGCCGAGCAGGAAAAAGTGGACATCCGGCTGCACTCGATCATTTACGAGTTGCAGGATGAGATCAAACGGGCCATGACCGGCCTTCTGGAACCGACATTCAAGGAAATTTACCAGGGACGCGCGCTGGTCAAGGAAACGTTCCGTATTCCAAAAGTTGGCACCATTGCTGGATGCTCGGTAACGGATGGCTTGATCAAGCGTGATTCCGAGATCCGGCTTCTCCGTGACAACACGGTAGTTTTCACTGGCAAAGTCGGCTCGCTGCGGCGCTTTAAAGACGACGCCAGCCAGGTGAGCAATGGCATGGAGTGCGGCATCTCGATCGCGAATTACGGCGACATCAAAGCCGGCGATGTGATTGAAGCATTTGTAACGCAAAAGGTCGCCGCGGAAGCGCTGGCGTAGCGAAACGCCAGCTTCACTTGTGATCGCGTTTCTAACACTCGAAATCCACATCGAAGCGGCACAATCGTTAAAAGACCGTCGGCAGGTGGTGCGCAGCCTTAAAGATAAGCTGCGCGCCAGCTTCAACATTGCGGTTGCGGAACTCGACGCCGCCGAATTGTGGAACCGTGCAACGATCGGTGTAGTTAGCATTTCCACATCGCGCGATTATCTCGACGGCTTGATGAAAAATGTAGAGAATGCTGCTACGAGAATCGCCAATAATAGCGGCGCTGAGATCGCCGACTCGTTCGTTGAGTTTATTTAGCGGCAAATTCAGCCTCGCTAGCTCGCAAAATCCTTTACAAACATTCGTCTTGAAATTCTGATATCCTCAAACGTTTTACCCGAGGTAAAAAGTGGAGAAGCGGGGTCAAAAATATCATCGGGAACGGCTGGCGGAAGCGCTCCGCGAAGAGATTGAAACCATCATTGAAGGCGAATTGGCCGATCCCCGCATTGGTTTGGCCAGTGTCAACAGCGTCGCGCTTGCAGATGACTCCCGGTCGGCGCGAATTTTTGTCGTGGTCGAGGGAGACGAAGCGGAAGCCGACCTGACATTGCAAGGTTTGTTGGCGGCAGTGGGATACGTAAGGCGCGAAATTGCCGAGCGCTTGCACTTACGCCGTCCTCCGGAGCTGTTTTTCCAGGTGGACCGCTCGGGGCAGGCTACCGCGCGAGTCGAAGAATTGCTCAAACGAACCAAGAAAAAGTAATTCAACATGCTGGCAGAAATTCTGAAACAAATCGAGCAGCGTGACCGTTTTCTGGTCACATCCCATGCGCGTCCAGATGGCGATGCCGTCGGATCGGCGCTTGCTTGCTGCCAGATTCTGCGTCAACTGGGCAAACGCGCCGAGGTGGTGCTGCACGATGGCGTGCCCCGTGTTTACCGCACCCTGCCCTTCGCGAATGAAGTGGCGCAAGCGGAAAACATTGGAAGCGGATATGAAGCTGCCATTCTGCTGGAGTGTGACAGCGTGCAGCGCACGCGACTGCGCGGACTGGAAAAATACTTCCTTATCAGCATTGATCATCACTTGAGCGGACGCGCATTCGCCGACATTAATTGGATTGATCCCAGCGCAGTCGCAACCGCAGAATTGATTTATCGTCTGGCGCTCGAAGCCGGGGTGAAAATCACACCGGAGATCGCCACCTGCCTATATACAGCAGTTCTCACCGATACCGGATCCTTCATGTTTAAAGGAACAAATGCGCAGACATTTGCACTCGCGCAGGAACTGGTGCAGGCAGGCGCTGATCCGGCACATTGCGCCCGGAATATTTACTTTGCGCATTCGACCGCGAAGATGCGATTGCTGGGCGCGGCCCTGGCCAATCTTCAGCGAGAAGGCCCTTTAGCATGGATTTGGGTCACGCAGGCACAAATGAAGGAGTTTGGCGCGCGCGAAGAAGATTGCGAAGGCCTGGTGAACTATGTGCTTTCGATTCAGGAAGTCGAAGTCGCGGCTTTTTTCCGTGAGCTTCCTGACGGGCGTTTTCGCGTGAGTTTGCGAAGCAAGGGTCAGCTAAATGTCGCGAAAGTTGCGGAGCAATTCGGTGGGGGCGGACACGAGTGCGCCAGCGGATGCTCAGTGGATGGTCCCCTTTCTGTCGCGACTTCGCAGATTCTAGCCAGACTTCGCGGTCACGTCTCCGTACAATAGTCTTCCATGGATATCTCGCTTCTGCGGCAGGCGTTTTCTTTTCTCGGGGCCATGATGATTCTTGTTGCTTACATCGGCCATCAACTGAAATGGATGGATTCTGACAAGGCTGCCTACAACATCCTGAACATCATCGGCTCGGCAATTCTCGCTTATATTGCATTTCGCCCCTTTCAGCTCGGGTTCGTTGTACTGGAGGGCACATGGGTTCTCGTAAGTATCTATGCGCTCACACGAGGCCGAGTTGAACGCTAAACCGGGGGCCACAAGTACATTCGCCCGCGAAGTAGTTTTGCTGCTGGGATTTTGCGGATTTCTTTTTTTTTACGGTTTGGGGAACTTCGGTTTAGTGGGCGCTGATGAACCTCGATATGCTCAAGTTGCGCGGGAGATGCTGGCGCGGCGTGATTGGATCACACCCACGCTTGGCGGACAGCCCTGGCTCGAAAAACCTGCTCTCTATTACTGGGAGGCGATGCTCAGTTTCCGACTCTTTGGGGTAAGTGATTGGGCAGCGCGTATTCCCTCTGCGCTTGACGCATCGTTATTGATATTTGCAATTTATTTTTTCTTGCGGCGATTCCGCCCCGGATTCGCGTTCGATGGCTCTCTTATCGCTGCTTCGTGCGCGGCGGTTATTGGATTCGCACGCGCCGCTTCAACGGACATGCCGCTAGCGGCGATGTTCAGCTTGGCCATGTTGGTATGGTATGCGTGGCATGAAAACGGAAACAAATTTCACCTCGCCGCTTTTTATCTCCTAATCGCTCTTGGGGCGCTGGCGAAAGGCCCGATTGCGCCGTTTTTGGCGGCGGTCATCATTCTCATTTTTGCTCTCGCCAAGGGCGACTTCGGCCTGATCCGGCGGACACTATGGATTCCGGGAATCCTGGTTTTTCTCGCCATCGCTCTGCCGTGGTACGTTGCCGTACAAATCAGGAATCCCGATTTCTTTCGCGTTTTTATCCTTGAGCATAATTTCGCGCGATTTGGCACGAATCTCTATCGTCACAAGCAGCCTTTTTGGTTTTATGTCCCGGCGGCTTTGTTGAGCCTCTTACCATGGACTATATTTTCTTTGTGCGCAGTTTTTGAGGCTGCAGCCATCTGGATCAAAGAAAGGCGCACCTTGCTGCAAGCTGAAGGCGCGTGGAATGTGTTTTTGTTGATCTGGTTCGTGGTGCCGATCGCGTTTTTTTCGATTTCGCAATCGAAGTTGCCAGGATACATTCTGCCAGCCATTCCTGCGGGCACGTTATTGCTGGCTGATTATGTCCAGCGCAAAATCCAGAATGACGATCCGTTTTGCAACGCACCTCTGCTCGCTCTTCACTCTGTATTGGCTGCCCTGCCCGTGGCCCCGGCATTCATGTTGGGATTCATCATCCAACAGCATCAAATGCCGTGGAATAAAGTAACTGCAGTTTCATTTGGCATCGTGGCTGCGTTGGCCATTGCGATCATGTTGACACTTCGCGGCAAGCTCGGACTGCGCGGTCTGCGCATAACCTTGCTGCCTGTTGTGCTGGCGATTGCTGTCGTGCTCAGAATTGCATCTTCTTCCCTCGACAATTCCCTATCAGCTCGTCCTCTCGATAATGCTGTCGGTCATAAGTCATTGCCGCTTGCCATCTTTCATATCGCGCGGGAAGTTGAATATGGGCTGTCTTTTTATCGCAATGCACGGATTGATCGCTATGAAAATGGCCAGATTCCATCCACGGAGCACATGCTCGTCGCACCGACAGGGTCGCTCGATCAAATCCAAAGTCAGATGCCCGGTCGTCGGATACTTTATGTGGGCAATTTTGCTCCGCGCAACCTCGATTATTTCTGGGTCGCCGCTGTTAATTCACCCAAATAATTCTCTGTTACCCGCTGATGTTCGGACATTTGCTCTCCCACGTTTGCTGCATCTACACTCGCCTTTGCGGGTAATGCACAAAAAAGTTCTCATAGGCTGGAGCCCCAAGTTTGGAAATTCTTGATCTCAGGCATTTTGGATCAGAAGACTTACGTCCTTTGCTGGACGAAGAAGTGGAATTTTGGGCTCAGCATCTTGCGTGGGATTATCACGGCTCCGCCGAGATGATCCAGCGTTACGTGGACACCAAAGTACTCCCCGGCTACGCCGCCGTCGAACGCGGACGGATTCTTGGCTATTCGTTTTTTGTTTATGAAGGCAGCAAAGGCGTGATTGGTGACTTATTTGTGGCCGATGGCGGGCGCATCACAAATCCGCATGAAGTTGAGAATCAGTTGCTGACGCACGTCATTGAAACCCTGCAACAATCACCCGGCATTCACCGCATCGAATCGCAGTTGCTAATGCATGAGACGGGAATCGTCTCTCCGACCTTTATGGCGCAAGGGTTTTCGCGCCATGGGCGGCTGTTCATGATTTTATCTTTGGATAAGAACGCGCCTTCAAGACGCAGACTGCATGAAGATGTCGAGATTCGCCGCTGGACGGAAGCCGATTATCAACCTGCCGCGGCTTTGATCACGACGGCTTATCGTGGACATGTAGATGCCGAGATCAACGATCAGTACCGCACGCTCGCGGGTTCGCTGCGCTTTTTGAACAACATCGTGCGTTTTCCCGGCTGTGGAACTTTCGATCCGGAATCGTCTTTTGTGGCAGTCCAGAAAAACACGCGCAGCCTTGCCGGTATCATTCTTTGTTCACACGTGCGCCAGGATGTAGGCCATGTAACGCAAGTTTGCGTACTTCCTGAATTTCGCTCGCAAGGCATTGGCGAAGCACTGTTGGCAGCTACTTCCGGCAGCCTTCGCGAACAGAAATGTTCGCTGCTCTCGCTTACCGTCACAGCAGCCAATGACCGCGCAGTAGAACTCTACCGACAGCTCGGATTCGAAGAAAAACGCGCGTTCGATGCTTTTGTATGGGAAGGATGAATTAGCGCCGCAGCAGCCACATAGCCCAGCCTGCAACTACGACTCCGCCGACAAACATGCCAAAGCAATAGAGCCCGTAGCGAAATTGATCGCGGGCGGTGTTCCGCTGGGTTATCCCAAAAACTACGGAAGCAAACAAGGCAAAAAGCAGCGCCGCGCTAAAGTGAGTCAGTGTCAGCGTGGGCATTATGATTTCTTTCCAATCGCAATGTGATATGCATCAGCAACGCTGATGAAGTTCAGCAAACCAGCGACGATGAGGAATTTGGTCCCGTAGTCAGCGGTGGCGTGCGAGATAAGCCCCTGCCCCCAATCGTTGGCACGGGTGACGATGTAAAGGCCGCCGGCTCCCAGATCGCCCACAAAACCCAGCATGTCGAGAATATCGCCGCCGTTAGGCTTATAAACATGTCCCTGCATGGCGAGGCCCAGCAAATACATGGGGACGATGGAAGCCATGAGTAAGAGGCCGCGTATCCAGCGTTTTTGGATAAGGTGACCCGCACCGGGGATCAACCAGCCGACCGCTGGTGCAAGTACAGACATGGTTGAGGGAACTGGTGCAGATATTTTTTTATCTACCGCTGCGTTTGCCATCAAATCGTCACAATCTCACGTTGAATTTTTCCAGTTACTTCGGCCGAGCCGGCGCGTACCAACATGTTGATTTCACTGCGCACGCCAAATTCTGGCAAATATACTCCGGGTTCGATTGAAAATATAGAATTCGGCAGAATCTGCCGCTCGTCATGGATTTCCAAATCATCCATGTTAGCGCCGTTGGCATGGATTTCGGTGCTAATGGAGTGCCCAGTGCGGTGAATGAAATACTCGCCAAATCCGGCTTTCTTAATGTGATCACGCGCCGCGCGATCCACCTGCCAGCCTGACATATTCTTGCCTGCGCCAATTCCCTGCTCGACCGCCTTGATCCCGGCATCGCGCGCGTCACGCACCGTCTCAAAAACTTCGATCATACGCCCGGAAGGATTTTTGCCTACGAAGCCTGTCCACGTGATGTCGTAAAAGATTGCGCCGGGAATATTTTGTTTTGCCCAAACATCAAGCAATACAAAATCGCCTTCTTTGATCGGCCATGAGCCCTCGTCATGCGGTTCGTAGTGGGGATCTCCGCTATGGGCGTTTACCCCAACAATGGGTGCATCCACAGTCACAAGATTTTCACGGCGGAAAGCTTCCAGAATCCATTGCTGGATTTCGTATTCATTCGTGCCGCCGTTGCGTACCTGCCTACCAATTTCCTGAAATGCAGCTGGGACAATTTTGTCCACGGCATCGCGCGCCGCAAAGTGCGATTTGATTTGCTCCTCAGTCAGCGTAGCTTCGAACAATGCGACAAGATCGCCGGAACTCACGACGTTCTTGCCCAGCCCACGGATCATTTCCACCGTGCCAGCGTCCACGAGGGAAAGCGTGAATACCAGATTGTTGGGCGAGTACTGCATGGCAATATCACGGTGCGCCGCCAGAAGCACTTTGATCTGCTCAAACAACTCCTGCCAGCCGGAGTATTGGGCTTTCTTGCCGGGCAGGCTGTCGAGATGCCCCGCTTCAATGCGATGTACCAACTTTAAGGGCTCACCTTCCGCGGGAATCAGATAGTACCAGCGGCGCGTAGCCATAAGGCTTTCAGGAAGGCCAAGTACACGATAAGCGATGGGATCACGATGGTGGTGGTCGTAGAATAGCCACGCATCTATGTTGCGATCACGCAGCGCGGCTTGAATGGCGGGAAGGTTCATGAGCAAACTCTTATTTTAACCAAGTGCGCGGGTTTGAGCGAATTTGAAGCAATGGCGACACCTACGGACCGCGGAGTTCACCATTGAGCCACCCGCAGATTGCACCTAGTTCTGCTCTCCCCCACCATGCTTTTGACGGCAAATCTTGCAATACGTTGGCGGGAGGCTGTTGTCCACATGGTGCCGCACGGGCTTCAGCGTTTTGATATAGGCAAAAATGTCGGCGAGGTCTGCGTCCGTCATGCCTCGGAAAATAAACCAGGGCATGATCGGGCTTAAAGCCCTGGACCCAACATAGCCGGTGCGCATCATTTGAATGAATTGCTTTTCATCGTAATACGGGATGCCGGAGGGGTCTGGCGTGATGTTGGCCGAAGCAACATATCCCCAAGGACCCTCAAAGACGTTTCCTCCAGCGAAATCGAGTCCTCCTAGGGGCTCGCCTTTGT
>JAJPHW010000200.1 GCA_021325035.1 Terriglobia bacterium | reverse complement strand
CCGGACCGCAAAGCTGAAGCTGATGCGGTTTTCGGCAGCACGAGCGCCGCGCACCCCGGAGCGGATTACGCGATCAATAAAGGAAATCCGTGGTATATCGGCGGACGCATAGAGGGAATCGAAGCGCCTCATCATTATGATTTTCGCAATTTGCGTCTGACTCCGGCTGAAGTTCGAGCTGAGTTTGCCCGCCTCGGCTGGAAGCGCGTCGTGGCTTTCCAGACTCGCAATCCTATGCACCGCGCCCATGTCGAATTGACCTTCCGTGCCGCGAAGGGCGTTGAAGCCAGCCTGTTAATTCATCCCTCCGTCGGAATGACCAAGCCCGGAGATGTGGACTACTTCACCCGCGTGCGCTGTTATCAATTGCTGCTGCCGAAGTATCCGCAGAATACCGCGAAACTGTCGCTGCTCCCGCTGGCCATGCGCATGGGCGGACCACGCGAAGCTATTTGGCATGCTCTCATCCGCAAAAATCACGGTGTCACTCACTTCATCGTGGGCCGCGATCACGCAGGGCCGGGTAAAGACACCGATGGAAAGCCGTTCTATGGCCCGTATGACGCGCAGGAGCTTTTCAAGAAGCATGAAAAAGACATCGGCGTGGCCATGGTCCCCTTCCAGATGATGGTTTATCTCGAAGATCAGGACAAATATTTCCCACAGGACGAAGTACCGAAAGGCGCACGCGTGCTGGATATTTCAGGCACCGAGCTTCGCCAGCGTTTGAATGAGGGCCGCGACATTCCAGGATGGTTCACTTATCCGGAAGTCGTGCAGGAACTGCGCCGCAGCTTCCCGCCCCGCCACAAACAGGGTGTCACGATTTTCTTCACCGGACTCTCCGGTTCCGGAAAATCCACGATTGCCAATGTGTTAATGACGAAGTTCCTGGAAATGGGTGGCCGTCCCGTCACCATTCTTGATGGCGACTTGGTGCGCAAGAACCTCTCCTCCGAACTCGGATTCTCCAAGGAGCACCGCGACATCAACATCCGTCGCATCGGGTACGTCGCGTCGGAAATCACGAAGAATGGCGGCATCGCAATTTGCGCTCCCATCGCGCCTTACGAAGCCACGCGGAAAGCTGTGCGGCAGATGATTGAGCCCCATGGCGGATTCATTCTGGTGCACATTGCCACAACGGTGGAAGTCTGCGAACAACGCGACCGCAAAGGACTTTACGCCAAGGCACGTGCCGGAATTCTTAAGGAATTCACCGGCATTTCCGATCCATACGAAGTTCCGGAAAAAGCAGAGGTGGTCATTAACACCGGAGAACTCTCGCCTGAGGAGGCCGCGCAAGCGATCATCCTGCATTTGGAGCGTGAGGGCTTCATCGGTGTGAACGGAAACCAAAGCTAAATTAGAAAGCGTACTCCCGGGGCGATTGTTGGATGTTATTAGCGGCCAAAATTGTAATTGGATTCGTGGTCGGCACCTTGATCGGCATGACCGGGGTGGGGGGCGGCGTTCTCTTGCTGCCCCTGTTAATTTTTGTCCTGAAAGTCCCGGCCATGCTCGCTGTGGGCACCGACGCGCTTTTCAACTTTGGCACAAAAATCCCTGCTGGCTTAATGCACATCCGCTCGGGAACTGTGAAGCGTAGGGTGCTTCTTGCCTTGGCAACTGGCAGTATTCCCGGCTCCATTCTTGGGGTCAGCCTTCTCGGGCATCTCCGTACGCTTTATGGTTCCGGGGTCAACGCGATTGTCAGCACCGCCATCGGAATCTTGCTGGTCATCGTACCAACGCTGATGTTCTTTCAGAGGCGCATTGAAGAACGGGTCACACATCGGCCCCCAACTTTAAAATCCGCCGTCGGCATGGTTCTGGTTGGGCTCAGCGCCGGCTTTCTGGTCGGTATGACTTCCGTCGGCTCCGGCAGCATCATCATGATGCTTATGTTGTTGTTCTACAGTTTCCCCCCGAAAATGATGGTTGGGACCGATGTTGTTCATGCTGTTATTTTGACCGGTATGACAAGCATGATGCACTTCAGATTGCATAACATCGATTTCGGCCTGGTCGGATATTTGTTGATTGGCTCGATTCCCGGCGGATTGCTTGGGTCGTATCTAAGCACGCGAGTTCCGGTGAAGTGGCTGAGGCGGATTTTGTGCACCGTACTGCTAATCACTGGTGTACGGATGCTCTGGCCTGTAATCTTCTAATAGAAATCTCATGACCTCTTCGCAAAATACTGAACTATTACAGCGTATTCATTCTGCACTTCAAGCAGCCCGCACCGTTCTTGGCCGTTTCACTGCCGGTGCCATTGAAACGGAATACAAAACCGGGCATGACCCCGTCACCGAAGCCGACCGCGCGGTGGATGCCGTCTTGCGCAAAGAATTACTGCGCGAGGGCGAAGGATGGCTCTCCGAAGAAAGCGTGGACGATTTTTCTCGCCTCGACAAAAACCGTGTCTGGGTCGTGGACCCCCTCGATGGCACCCGCGAATTTGTCCAGGGCATTCCTGAATTCTGCGTTTCCATCGCGATGGTGGAAAATGGCAAGCCAATCGCCGGTGGTATCTGCAATCCTGCAACCAACGAATTGATTATGGGCTCCCGTGAAAGCGGCGTGACTTACAACGGCCAACCGGCACATCCCACCGACCGCTCGACTCTCGATGGCGCGGTGATTCTCGCCAGCCGCAGCGAACTCAAACGCGGCGAGTGGACTCAATTTCAAAACTCGACGTCCATTGTGAAGGCTACTGGCTCAGTCGCTTATAAACTCGGCCTCGTGGCCGCCGGACGCGCTGACATTACGTTCACCTTCACTCCCAAGAACGAATGGGACGTTGCCGCAGGCGCTCTGCTCGTCGAAGCAGCCGGAGGATTCGTCAGCACGCTCGACGGTCAGCCACTCACCTGTAATCACAAAAATCCCTTACTGACCGGTCTTATCGCTTGCGGCCCGAAGCTCCGCGAGCCTTTGCTGGCAATGCTCCGCGAACACCTACCCGTCGGCGCCGCCCGCTCCTGATCTTTCCCGAGACACTCAGCCTGAACGCAATGTTAGTATTTGCCTTCCATGTCTTTTCTGCAAAGCCTGCCAGCCGGTGATAGCGACCTGTTCTTTTGCAATTTTCTGCGCGCCACTCCCAATTTATTTGCAGGATCGGCGTTTCTTGCCTTTGGACTCGTGGCGGGAATCCTTGCGGCCATAAGGCGAAAATTTGATGCGCTACTAATTTACTTTTCCTTGTTTGCCTCGCTTTACGGCCTTCGCATTCTGATTAAATCACCCATTGTCAGCGTGCCGATGGGCGGTTCCATAGCTTTTTCGCGCATGAGTTCGATATTGGACTTCCTCATGCCGATTCCGGCGTTCCTGTTTTTCAGTGCGACCGGACTTTTGCATCGCAGCGGCCGCTACGTTGGCTATTTGTTGGCTGCAGTCGGCATTTCGCTGGCTCTCGTCACTTGTGTGTCAAACGCTCGCGGCACCTACTATTTCATCAACAATGTCGTCGTGATTTTCGCCGTGCTGGTATTGATTTGGGATTTCGTTCGGCAAGGAATTTCGGAAAACGAAGAATACATTTTGCTGCGCCGCGGTTTTCTCGCCTTCGCCGCGTTTGCTCTGTTCGACAATATTGCCGGCGTTCTAGGATCACGCCTGCCCCGGATCGAGCCAATCGGATTCGCGATTTTATTAGGGTGCCTGGGCTATGTAACCGCACTAAGAATCTTCCAGCGTGATCAGCAGTTGGCCGAAATCCAGAAGGAACTGGAGGTTGCGAAACGAATTCAGCTCTCGATTCTTCCCGAGGTTTTTCCGGAAAATCCACGTTTCCGGGTTGAGGCTCGCTATGTACCCATGACGTCGGTTGCGGGCGATTTTTATGACTACGTACTCACCGAAGAAAATCGAATCGGATTGCTGATAGCGGATGTTTCCGGACATGGAGTTCCCGCAGCCATGATCGCTTCCATGGTAAAGATGGCGGCAGCTTCGCAACGTGCCAATGCTTCAGAACCAGCCAAGTTTCTGGCGGGGATGAATGCCGCGTTGTGCGGCAACACGCAGGGACAATTCGTAACCGCCGCCTATGTTTACTTGGATGCTAAGGCTGGCGAGTTGCGATACTCCGCCGCAGGGCACCCCCCGATGTTGTTATTGCGCGATGGCCAAGTTCGAGAAATTGAGCAAAATGGGTTGATTCTGGCAGTTCTGCCCGATGCCCCGTATCCAGAAGTAGCATTTCCACTACAGCCTAGCGATCGTCTGCTTCTTTACACGGACGGGTTGATCGAGGCCGCAAACACCCGTGGTGAGTTCTTCGGGCTGGCTCGGCTGGCAATGCTTTTACAAGGTTCTGCTTCTCTATCTGCTCCCGCAGTCGCAGATAAAATCTTGCATACACTCCGTGATTGGTGCTCCTCCCAGGAAGACGACCTGACTGTGGTTGTTTGCGATTTCGCACGGAATTAGCTATCTACCGGCGATATTTGATTGTCTTAATCATTAAAAATATGGCCATGGATTACCTTCTTCGGTATAATTCGGCCACGTCGTTGTAGTGGAAAGATCCCCCCGCTGAGTGTCCACTACTGGGGTGTTTCGTGAAAAATCGCGCGCTGGCGTCTTTACTATTTGTCATCGTTGTTTCGAGCTTGACCTTTGGCCAAGGATCTACGGGAGGCGGACTTGGCGTTGGCTACGGGCAATCAAACCCCTTTGCAGCTGGCATGGGAGCGCCAGGCGGGAATATTCCTTTCGACAGTTCTCTTCTTAACTCGACCATGCTGAATAGACAGGCCGAGCGCGATCTCAGCCCGCTGGAAAATCCTGCAATTTCAGTTTCAAAGCTCGACCTTAAAGCTCCGGGGAAGGCCCGCCACGAATACGATAAAGGATCTCAATTTTTGAGCCGTAAGGCATACCAGGACGCAGTCATTCATTTGAGTGAGGCCATTTCCATCTATCCGGACTTTGTGGCCGCTCACAATGCGCTAGGCACCTCGTATCTAAATCTCGGCCAGAATGATCAAGCGCGCGATGAATTCGCCAAGGCAGTCTCCCTGGATGACCACATACCGATTTCCTACATGAACCTTGGGTGTGCACAGCTGGCTCTGAAAAATTACAGCGCGGCGGAGGAATCAGTTAAGAAAGCTTCGGCCATAGCCCCCATGGATATGCAAGTACTGACAGCGCTCGGCTACGCACAATTGATGAACCACGACTACAGTGGAGTCATCGATACGATGCACCAGGTACATACAAAAAAACATAAAGATGCGGCCATTATTCACTATTATGCCGCGTCCGCTTACGACAATCTAAGCGACCTTTCGCAGGCGCAACGCGAATTGGAAATTTTCCTGCGCGAAGACCCCAAATCTCCCGCTGCTGATGCTGCCCGCGACATCCTGCTTCATCTCCACGACCCGATTGTCGAGGTAAAACAAGCTGCGGTTGCTGCACCAGTATTTACCGAAGCTCCCTCGGCGAAAACCGCGCCTGCCCCGGGCCAGCTGCCCGAACAAATGCGAAAAATCTTGCAAGAGTCGAAAGAAAAACAACAGATCGCTGAAGCGGAAGCCATGTGCGACGGTTGTGAGGAAGCAAGCGCTCCCGATGCAAACGCCAGCGCCCCCTCTGCGCGAAAGGAAGGCGTCAGCCGGAATGGTTCAGGCTTTGTGCTGCGTCACAGCGTGGATGAAGTCGCCCTGCTTTTCGCGGCCACCAATCATGGTGAGTCTGTTCCCGATCTCACTCGTTCCGACGTTCAAATTCGCGACGACCGCAGACCACCCACGGCGATTACTGGCTTTCTAAGCGAGTCCGAGCTTCCCTTGCGAATGGGTATCGTGATTGACACGAGCGAATCCATCACCAACCGGTTCGCTTTCGAGCAAAAGGCGGCAACAAATTTCCTTGATAAAGTCGTTACTGACAAGAAAGATCTGGCTTTCGTCGTGGGCTTCTCCAATTCCATTCTTTTGACGCAGGATTTTACAGCCGATCAGACGTTACTTAACAAGGGCATTTATGAACTCGCTCCCGGTGGCGGTACTGCTTTATGGGATGCTGTGGCCTTTGCCGCAGGCAAACTTTCTGACGACAAGGAAAGCAAACCCGTAGCCAGGATTCTAGTGGTGATTAGCGACGGAGAAGACAATTCCAGCAGCACTTCCTTGAAGGAAGCAATCGAGACCGCTGAACACGGCGAGGTTCTTATCTACACGGTCAGCACGCGCGACAATCGCGATCTGGCCACGAATTTCGCATCCAGTACTTACTCACCCGATGCTGTGGTTGGTGACAAAGCCTTAAAAGTATTGGCCGAAAATACTGGAGGAGCCGCCTTTTTTCCTGGTTCACTGGGCAGCCTAAATCACAGCTTGAACGATTTGCAGCAGGTCATACGTGGCCGCTACCTCATTTCCTACCGGCCGGCCGAGTTCAAGCGGGACGGCAAGTATCATGCCGTAAACATCGCCGTTACCAAGTCCGGCCATAAGCTCCACGTATATGCGCGCAAAGGCTATTACGCACGGCTAAGTGACAATACGAACGGGGGATCATGACCCGTGAATGTGTAGTTCTCGTGCAACCAAAAGAGGTTTCAAGAGAATCTACCGTTTGAGGCATTGCTTTTCGCCAATCCAGCGGAGGTTTCCACATGCTCTCCAAGGCATTGTTGCTTCTTTCTCTTCTATGCGTGCCGCTGTTTGCTGCCGACGGCCCCAAAGGTACTGTGCCCCGCACAAATGTCGCCGCGTATCCCGCCCACATTCAGGCCAATGGAGTCGCGGTCGGCGCAGCCCTTTTGGACCCCGCTCAGGTGAAGCGCACTTTCGTTTCCGATCTGAGTCATTGTTGCATGGTCGTGGAAGTGGCTCTATATCCATCCAAAGATAACGCCAAACAAAACGGGCCCCTCAACATCTCGCTCAACGATTTCGTCCTGCGCCGCGGCAACTCCGACGTTGCAGCCAAGCCAACCACAGCCGACGTTGTCGCTGCCATGCTGCATAAGAAGTCTGATACTGGCCGAACCGTCGCGGTGACGCCATCCTTGGCCGTCGGATATCAAAGCGGCTATTACGATCCCGTCACTGGCCCCGAGGCCCCCGGCGCGGTCTATCGCGGCGGCGTTAACGTGGCCACACCGCACAAGTCCGGCTCAACCGACAAAGACCGCAAAGTTATGGAATCTGAGTTGGGCGAGAAAGGCCTTCCCGAAGGCGAGGCCTCGACGCCAGTCTCCGGTTATTTGTACTTCCCTATCTCTGCAAAGAAGCCCTGCACAGATTGTCAGTTGGAGTACACCGCGGGCGGAAATGCCAAGGTTGTGATAGCGCTGGCGCAAGACTAAATAGGCGTTTTGAGAAAGAACGCCGGGCTACGCACCAGCGGTTAATTTGTGGCTCTTGGTTTCTGCAATACCGTACTGGCGGATTTTGTAGAGAAGGGCTTTATAACTGATCTTGAGCAGGGCCGCAGCCTGTTTGCGGTTCCAATTGGTTTCATCCAGCGCGCGGCTGATGGCCTCGGCTTCGGCTTCATCTTTGGCGCCACGCGCCACCGATTTTAAGCCGCCTTCAGCATCTCCCCCATGCGCCCCGGCAAACTGCGCTCCATGGCCGTCACTTTTAGGATGGAGTTCGTTGATGGCCAATTTGTCATCGCCCAGGACCAGATAGCGCTTTATGAAATTGCCCAGCTCGCGCAGATTTCCCGGCCAATGATAGTGCAAACAGGCCTGCATTAATTCTGGCGAAAATGACAACGTCGGCCGGGCATATTGCTCCGCCATGCGCGCCATGAAATGCTTGAGCAGAATCGGGATTTCTTCCTTGCGCTCGCGCAGCGGCGGAATTTGCAGCGTAAATGCGTTCAGGCGGTAATAAAGATCTTCGCGCAGGCGTTTGTTGGCGATGGCCTCGGGAATGTTGATGTTTGTCGCCGCCAGGATGCGAACATCCACTTTGATCACGCTGCGGCTGCCCAATCGCGAGAACTGCTGGTCCTGCAAAACATGCAGCAGTTTGGCTTGCAAGCTGGGCGGCATTTCGCCGATTTCGTCCAGCAGGATTGTGCCCTTGTTGCAGATTTCAAACTTGCCCGGCTTGGGATGGTTCGCCCCCGTAAAAGCCCCGGCTTCGTAGCCGAACAATTCGCTTTCCAGCAAATCCGCGGGAACCGCTGCGCAGTTGACTTTCAAGAATGTGCGATGGGCGCGGGGCGAAAGCTTGTGGATCAGCTTGGCCATCACTTCCTTGCCCGTTCCGCTCTCGCCAAGCATGAGAACGGGAATATCCACGTTCGCAACCAATGCAGCCTGGGAACGCAGCTTGCGCATGACTGGGCTGGCTGCAATGAAGAACGTATCGTCGGAAAGCTCTTCGACTTCACCGGGATAATTTTGCTGATTGGTGCCCAAACACTGATCAATTACGGCATCGAGTTCGGCTTTTTGGAACGGCTTAGTGATGTAATCATGAGCCAAGACGAATCGCCTGCACCACTTTGCGGGTATCGCTCACGCAGGAAAGCATCACGACTTTGGCCGTGGGATGAATCTGCCGTATTTGCTCGAGGGTTTGCAGGCCGTCAATGCCGGGCATCAGCAAATCGAGCAGCACGAGTTCGGGACGAAAGCCTTTCTGCACGCGCTCCACGGCTTCTTCACCGGTGCTGGCGGTTTCAACTTTGTAGTTGTCCACTTCCAGCAACGTACGAATGTAACGCAACATCCCCGGTTCGTCGTCCACCAGCAGAATCTTGGCCGTTTCTTTCATCGTGCAGTTCCTTTGGCGCTGGAATGTAGAGGTGGGTGAAGCGGCACAATAAACGAAAACTTACATCCAGCGCCGGGGTCGCTCTCGACCCAGATTTTCCCGCCCATGCCGTTGATGAGCCGTCTCGCAATGGAAAGTCCGAGACCCATGCCATCAGATTGCGTTTCGCTGTGCGGCGCACGAAAGAAATCGTCGAATACTTCCAGATGAAATTCCGGCGGAAGCCCGGGGCCCGTATCCGAGACACTGACTTTTACCGAGTTCGGACGCTGATCGTGCCGGCGCCGGCGATCGGCGGAAGGGACTGACTCGCTGGTGGCGCGGCGCTCCCACATATGCGGTTCGGCATGCAACCAGACTGTTCCGCCAGCCGGAGTAAACTTCGAAGCATTTTCCAACAGATTCGACACGACCCGCTCGATCTTCGGGGCGTCAAACTCAAAGGGGGTGAGCTGTTCATTGACCAGGAAATAAAGTGCCAGACTCTTTTCCTGAAACCGCGGCGACCACAAGCGGCACACTTCCGAGAGGCACGTATTCAAATCGCCGCTCTCGTAGCGCATCTTCATTTCGCCAGTTTCGAGTACGCTGAAACTTAAGAAATCCTGGATAAAACGTTGCAGCCTCTGTCCGCTGGAACGCATATCACGCAGCACTTCGCGTTGCTTCTCGTTGAGTCCCCCCAGCTTTTCGCTTTGCAGGACTTCGACGTATCCATTCAATATGGCGAGCGGAGTTTTTAAGTCATGCGCAGCCGAGGCTAGCGTGCTCGTCGTGCGCTGATAACGTTCCTGCAACTTCGCGTGGTCACGGCGCAGTTGTTCATCGTTGCCGGAATTGGACTCAGGCTGCGAATTCACGGATTGGGACAGGCAAGCCTTCTCGCTCATGTCGAGGAAACTCGTGGTTACCTATGACGGGGAGGGACGATCATTCTCCCCCGCCGGTACACTTTGGCATGGGTGAATGGATTGAGTGAAATCCTATGTCATGGGTATGG